>JBEKVI010000007.1:0-109745 GCA_049514215.1 Burkholderiaceae bacterium | reverse complement strand
CCCGGCAGGCGGTTCTAACGGCAAAGGGCGATTGCGATCATTCATAATATTGGTACTGCTTCGTGCTCGATCTCGTGCTGCTCGCCCTGGGGCGTTTCCCGGCGCGCAATCTCAAAAGCCCAGTCCAGGAAGAATACCAAGCTATTCCGGTCAAGAAGCCTTGCGCCGACGAGATTCCAGCGCAGCAGAAAAGCGCCTTACTTGGCCTCACCGGCGAGTGCGCGGGGCTTCACGGCTCCTTGGAACCTCCCCGCATTGATTTGACCTGAGTGCACAATTCAATAACAATCCACCCGAAAGCGGGCACGATTTGTGCATTCTACTCCCGCCTTGCGGGCGCGGCTCGATTCAATCCGCCCGGGTAGATACGTTAGCGATAGGCTATCGCGGTTGTGGACAGGAACCAAGTGCCACTTGTGCTGACCCTGATGAGTCCACTGAGGTCAATGGACCTCGGAAGGGCAGGAGCAACGCCGTCATGGGGTGTCCCCGCCGTGTCGACATGAGGAAACCGGACTAACATGCGCGCGCTGGCCTTGAGCGAGCGGCTTCTCATTGAACTCGCCAAGCCGTACGAGCTGCCCTTAAACCGCCGCATCTACGAACTCGTGCGCTCGGCGATCACGGGAGGCATGCTCTCTCCCGGGACCCGGCTTCCCTCCTCACGCGACCTCGCGCGCGACTTAAATGTTTCGCGTAACACCGTTGTGTCCGCCATCGATCAGTTGCTTGCCGAGGGGTACGTTGAGGCTCGCGTGGGCAGCGGCACCTACGTCTCTGTGCTTTTGCCCGAACAATGCGGTCGCGCCAAAAGCGCATCCGCTACGCACGCTGCACCAGGCTTGGCGCTGTCAACCGCCCCGCGTCGACTCTCGAAGCGGGGCCTGCGCCTGACGGGCCTGGCCGGATGGCAACATCTCGAAGTCCAGCCGTTTGCGCCCGGTCCCGCAGACTATGCCACGCTCCAGTTCCGCCATTGGAACCGCCTGCTGAAGAAATACGTGAACGATCCCAATCCGGACCTGCTCGATTGCGGCGATCCCGGTGGCTATCGCCCCCTGCGCGAGGCCATCGCGCGCTATCTGCGCGTTTCGCGATCGGTAAACGTCGTCGCCGAGCAGGTGCTCATCACCTCGAGCACGCAACAGTCCGTCGACTTGTGCGCACGGCTTCTTGCGGATCCGGGTGACTTGGTGTGGATGGAGAATCCCGGTTACTGGGGCGCGCAACGCGCCCTGGAGGCCGCCGACCTGAGGCTCGTCCCCATTGCCGTGGATGAGGAGGGGATCGCTCCGACGACGCTTGATTGGCAGGCACCCCCGCGCATGATCTATCTGACACCGTCGAACCAGTACCCCACGGGGGCGGTGATGAGCCTCGAGCGGCGCAGACGCATACTCGAATTCGCGGCCGAACATAACATCTGGATTCTCGAAGACGACTACGACAGCGAGTTTCGCTACGAAGGGCGGCCCCTGCCCTCACTGCAGGGCATGGATGTTCAGGAGCGTGTTCTGTACCTCGGAACCTTCAGCAAAGTCATGTATCAGGGAGTCCGGCTCGCCTACATCGTCGTTCCGACCGATCTCATCGAGCGTTTCAGGATCGGACTCTACGATCTGTTTCGCCCCGGACAACTGACGATGCAGGCCGCTTTGTCCGAGTTCATCGATGAAGGCCATTTTGAGGTGAATCTGCGCCGCATGCGCGTCGTCTACGGGGAGCGGCGTGCGATTTTGAGGGCGACCCTCGAGCGAATTCTGGGTGATAAGGTGCATCTTTCGCGCAGCAATGCGGGGATGACCCTCGTGATCCATCTGCCCGAAGGAAGCGACGATCGGGCCATAGCCGCAGCAGCCCTCAAAGCGAGCCTCACGGTGCGGGCGCTCTCGAATTACTACCTGACTCCGGAGCGGCGAGCCGGGCTTGTCGTCGGCTTCGCCTACGTCAGCACGCCCGATATCGTGCCGTATGCCCAGGTGCTCGCGCGTATCATCCTTGAAGAACTGCAACCGAAGATCGTGCCACGCGAGGACACATCGCGCCTTGCGGCGACCCTCTGATTCTGGCCAGGCGCCACGTCAGGCCAGAAGGTCTCGCAGCTGATAGTAGCTCGCACCCAGTCCGAGCCCGAGCCGCTTGAGCCACTTCCCCCCCGGAAATTGGCGATGCCGGATCCGGGCCAGCAGATCAAATCGCGTCCGGTCCCCGCTGATCGCTTCCGCAACCAGGCGACCTGCAATCGCCGTGACATTCAGACCGTGGCCGCTAAATCCCTGCAGATAGAAAATGTGGTCGTCGATCGTTCCAAAATCGGGGGCCCGTGAGAGCGTCACGTCGATCAGACCTCCCCAGGCGTACTCGATGCGGGCGCCTTCGAGCTGCGGATAAACCTCGCACATCTTGCGACGCAGAGTCTCGATCCGGTTGGCTGCGTCGTGCTTCAAGTAGGTCGCCCCGCCACCCCACAGCACGCGGTTGTCTGGAGTCACCCGATAATAATCCAGCAGAAAATTGGAATCGCAGGCCGCGTAACGGTCCCGAACCAAACTCTCCGCGAGCGAGACGGGCAAAGGTTCCGTAGCGATGATGCTGTTTCCCACGGACATCACGCGATTGCGGATCGGCAGGTCAAGCCCTCCGACAAACACGTTGGCCGCCGAGACGACCTGGGCACAGTGCAGTCGACCCTGAGCGGTCTCAAGCACGGGGCGGTCGCCTCGCGCGATGTGCTCAACGCGGCTGTGCTCAAAAATCCTGCCGCCTTTAGCCTCGATTTCGCGTCCCATCGCCAGCGCGAGCTTGAGCGGATTCAAGTGTCCCGCATAGCGGTCCACCAAGGCTGCGTGATACGACTTGCTCGACGTCCAGTCGGAGACCTGTGCGCTTTCAATGAACCGCACATGCTCGCCGTATCCGTAGTCGCACACGAGCGACGTGTACCATTCGCGCAGCTTCTTGACATGCCCTGCTCGGGCGGCGAACAGGAGCCATCCGGGGCTGTAGTCGCAGTTGACCCCGACCATCGAGGCCCTTTCCTTGACGATCGACATCCCCTCGATGGACAGGTCCCAGGCCTGCCGCGCGTCGGCTTGGCCGAGCTCGGAGACCAGCACCCCAATGTCGCAACTGAAACCCGGAAGGATCTGCCCTCCGTTTCGACCCGAAGCGGCCGAGGCAATCCGGTCCGCCTCGAGCACAGCCACCGTGGACCCCCGCATGGACAGTTCCAGTGCCGCGCTCAAACCTGCGAATCCGCCTCCGATGATGCCCACATCCACAGCCAGATCGCCGGCCAGTACGGGGCGCGCCGCGCCGCGCTCGACGGAATGCTCGTAATAGCACTCCCCCGCAATCTCAGCGGCTTCGACGAACTCGCGTGCGCAAAGCGCTGGACTGGACGTGCTCATGGGTCATTTGGCCCGTTGGGGCCGCTTTTTGTCTGTCGCCGCGCGCGGGTGCGTAGGCAAACCGTGCTCGGGCCTCGCCGTCCACCGAACGCACGCTCGCCGGGGAGCCGGAAGTCGGAGGCGGCAACCAGCGGGGAAGATTAGGCGAACTCGCCCAAGGTATGAAGATCCACCTATGGAATTCTGGATGGAACCAATTGAGGCGCAGGGCTCCCCGGCCGCGGGCGCGGCCTGCCCCGGGCAGACTATCGCAGGTGTAAGCCGCCTAGGCCGAACAATCCGATCAGGCCGATTGCGATGAGATATATGGCCACGATGTAGTTGAGCAGTTTGGGCGCAACGAGGATAAGCACGCCGGCGACGAGGGACACGAGCGGGGTTACGGCAAGGTTGATGTGCATCGCGAAAACTCCGGGAACCAGGGAGGCTGTGGGGCGCCTAGTGAGCTGTTGTGAGCGACAACCGGACCGTGAGCCGGCCCGTTGCGGATCGCATCATCGCATGACCGGCGACCGTGAGCCAGCGTGGAGCCTGGCAGCGTCGATGTCGAGTCCGATGGCAGGGAGTTCGGTGCCCGCGCGCGCCTTGGGCCAAGCGCGCTTTGCAGGCCCTTGCTATCGCGAGTTAGGGCTTGCGAAATCCGAAGCGCTGAAATACCGCTTGCGCCTCACTACTTTTGAGATAGGCGAGAAAGGCACGGCCCACGGGAGAGTCGGCCGACTTCACGATGGCAACAGGATAGACAATGGGCTTGTGGGAATCCTCTGGAAACACGCCTGCAATCCGGACTGAGCGGGCGATCGCGGCGTCGGTGGAATAGACGATTCCAAAGGGCGTCTCACCACGCTCGACCAGCGCCAAAGCCGAGCGCACCGAATCGGCAGGCGCAATCTGAGCCTTGACCGCGTCCCACACGCCCAGTTTGGTCAATGCCTCCTTGCCGTATTTACCTGCGGGTACGCTTTCCGGGTCCCCCATGGCAAGCCGGGATCCGGCCAAGAGGCCGGCGATATCGAAATGGGACCGTATCTCCACTGTCGTGTGATGGTCCGCGGGCTCTATGAGGACGAGTGCATTGGCGAGGAGATCGCTGCGGGTTCCGCTGGCGATGAAGCCCCGCGTCTCGGCGTAGTTCATCCAATCCTCGTCGGCCGAGATGAAGACCGACACCGGGGCGCCTGACTCGATCTGCTTGGCTAACGTCGATGACGCGGCGAACGAAAAGCGCACGGTGTCGGTACCCTTTGCACTAAAGTTCTTGCCGATCTCGGTCAAGGCATCGGTCAGGCTTGCCGCGGCAAAAACGGTCGTCTCGGCGGCACTCGCTGCGATACTTGCGACCAGTAGAAGGACGGTGGCGAAAAGCTTTTTCATGGTCGATGTTTTTATTTAGTTGGCGTGCTGGCAATGCAGTGGTCGGCCGCTGCAGTCAGCCGGTCTGGCGCGCGAAGCGCGAGGCTGCCGCAACCGGTTCAGGCAGGTCTAGTTCTCACGCACAAGCGGTGGTAGAACTTCGAATTCGGTGACTCGACGTACCCACCGGGCATGCTTCTTCTCAGCGGGAACCACCATGCGCAGGGGGCCCTCCTCGTCGCTCATCGCCGCGCCGTCGCGTTCAAAACAGACGAATACCTGCCCTGAGGTGAATTCGGGATCGAGTTCAGGCAAGGCGAATAACACGGCGTAACCATCGGCCGCATTGACCCGCAACGCACCGGTCATAGCCTTGCCCCGCAGCGTGGGCAAGGGAGCTCCAGCGTGCGCGAGCACCTTCGCCACCGAGACACAGCGATAGCGCGCTGGGTGTCCTTTTTCATCCTGCACCGCGAGATCCTCAGGAGAGAGGGCGGAAAGATCGGCAAGGGTGACCTGGTAGGAGGGACCCTGGGCTGGCTTCACAACCAGAACCGGATCCGCTGCCAACGCCACACCGCTGGCCACTGACATGCACGCCGCAATGAGGGCGCAGAAGCGAACCCCGTGCCGAAGATGTCCGCGTGAACCGTGGTCGTTCTCGCTGGCATACGCCTGCGCTTTTCGCGGGGCGATACGAGCGAAACGAAGGATCGCGACTGCCATTAGCTTTGCCCCGTGAAGCCTGGCAGTGCGGTCCTGCTGAGCTGCGAGAGGAGGAAGATCATGCGTCCGTGGTGAGATCGAAAGCGCGTCGGGCAATCGCAACCCATTCACGGGTTCTCGAGCCAGGCGGACTTCACTGAAGACCGAAATATACGGCCGAAGATAGCGCTTGTAAACCGGAGCGGCCGCGCAGCGCTTTCGATCTGCGAGCGCACATTGGTCGCGACGTTTCGACTTGCGGCATTGCGACACAGCAATAGGTTGCGACCTCGCGACAGCCCAAGTGGATTTGACATTTCATTTTTTCCCATGGGGCAGTGCTTTTGCTAGCCTCGATGGGAGTCCTTGGCCGATGGCGAAAAAAGCATCCCGGTGCCTACAGAAACGCCGCCGTGTTCCGTAAAAGTACCTGTGACCTGCGGGATCAACACCGATCGCGCTGTGTCGGCCGAGCACTATACTTTTTTTCATTGAATCTGCACGACGGAGGACCGACATGAGCAAATTCGCCTTGACCTACACCGGGCCGCGTAAGGCAGCACGAGCCAAGATAGTTGAAGTGCTTGTGGCATTTCCAAAAGCAATGTTTGTCGAGAAAGACGATGGGCTTTTTGAAGTGACGGCGGAATCCGGATTCGCACAACAGGTTGCCAGTCACGGCGATTGGCGCGCCACCGAGATCGGCGCCTAGATCAAGAAGCGACCCCGACCCGTCCCGAACCCGTCGGGACGAGCGCAGCGGTTCGGCACATCGGCCTCTTTCCTCGGGCTCGATCGCCCCGGGCAGGAAATTGCGGTAACGAACCTGCCCCTATCCTTTTTTCAGAAGACGTTGTAGAGGCTTTGGATGCCTGAGTGGTTTCCGCTACACTCCGCGTGTAAACCCCGTGACCCATGCCAAACCGACTCCAATTCCGCATCCGGGTGAGCAGGGCCGGCGACGTGGCGCTCGGCCCGGGAAAGGTCGCGCTACTGGAGTCCATCGCGGAGACCGGTTCCATCTCCGCGGCCGCGCGCCGGCACTCGATGTCCTATCGCCGTGCCTGGATGTTGGTCGATGAACTGAATCACAGTTTCGATCAGCCCTTGGTCGAGACAACCACCGGTGGTCGCACGGGAGGCGGCGCGGCGGTGACCGACCTTGGGCGAACGGTCGTCGATCTTTACCGGGAGGCCGAGGAGCAGGCCTTCAAAGCTGCCAGCCGCTCACTGACCAAACTTGAACGACTGCTCAAGGCCAACCCTGAGTAGGCCTTTACCACCGGGCTTTTGCCTGATGGGAGACTCGGAGCGGATCCGCTCTTCTTGCCCGGCCCCCTTTGACCGGTGCCGCCAAGAATAGGGGCCGAGGAAGAGCCGCGCGCTACTTCGGTCCGAATTTGAAGTTCACGCTGGTCAAGAAGAGCAGGTCATTTTTCTTGATGTCCGGCAAGGGATTGCTCTGGTACCGGTCCGACACGCTCATCTGCAGACTCAGATGTTCGCTAAGGGAGGTCACAAGACTCGCATCGAATTGGGCGCGGTACTGTCCCGACTCTGTCAGGTTCGGATAAATCGCAAAGCGCTGTTTGATCGAAGTCGTGTCGCTCAGTTTATGCGACGTCTCTTCGGCCACCACGATTTCCTCGGAGCTGCGAACCAGGTCAGTGTAGGTCTCGTGGTTGTAGGTCACCCCCGACGAGACGTCAAAAATGGTCGAGTCAGTTTTGATGAGATGATAACCAAGTCCCAAAGCGAATACGCTGCGCAGGTCCAGTTCCTGCAATTTGTCGTGCTCAAAGTCAAGCGAGCCAAAGCCGAATATCTGATCGTTGATGTTGCGATCGTATTTTCCGAAGGCCCGCGCAAGGTTCGCCGTCTCCGAGGATTCACCGTCGCTTGTCTTGGTGCCATAGAGCGCGGTCGTGCCGAAATCCCACTCGTCGATTGGCGTTGCCCGGACCGCGTCGCCATTGATGTTGAAACTCGTGGAATCCGTGTTACCCGTCGCCGCGCTCAAGCCCGCACCAAAGGATCCCCGCCACTCGCCGTCAGGCTTGGGCGGATCGGCCGCGCAGATCGCGGAACTCAAAATGAGGGGAAGAGAGCCGACGAGGATGGTTGATCGCATATTTAGCCCATAGATAAAGTTGGAGGAGGGTCGCGTTGGGTTAAGCCCGAAGCGGGTGTCATGAACTTGGCCCATGCGTGCCGCTTTATGGCCGCGCCGCTGACGCCCGAGAGGTGGACCGGCCCTCAATGAGAAGGTTTCCGATAAGGTGAGGTCCGCTTTACCGGTCCGGTAAGAACCGATGCGTGCCGTTCGCAGCAACTCTTGGCAACGCGAGCCGTGCGAGCTATCGGCCCCTCGGCGCTGGCTCGGCGAGCAAGAATGACTGGGCGAACCCCAGCGTCTGCCCTGTTAGTGACAACGAGGGCCTGCGGATTCCTGGGGACGATTTCGACTGTTCGGATCCTTGGACCATTTCACCCCGCGAAGACGCAAAGCGTTTGAGATGACGGACACCGAACTTAACGCCATGGCCGCTCCCGCCCACATGGGGTTGAGCAGTACGCCCCACAGCGGATAAAGCAGTCCTGCCGCGACAGGGACACCCACGAGATTGTAGATGAAGGCGAAAAACAGATTCTGGCGGATATTGGACATGGTAAGGCTGCTCAGTTTTCTGGCGCGCGCGATGCCCTTCAGATCGCCATGCAACAGGACGATGCCGGCGCTCTGAATGGCGATGTCGGCTCCCGTGCTCATGGCGATGCCGATGTCGGCCTGGGTCAGTGCCGGGGCGTCATTGATCCCGTCTCCGGCCATAGCGACAATGTGGCCCTGCCTCTGCAGTTCCTGCACGTAGCGCAACTTGTCATCCGGAAAGGCGTCCGATTTCACGACATCGATGCCAACCTGGCGCGCGACCGAGTTCGCTGTAACAGCTTCGTCGCCGGTTAGGACCACGAGGCTAAGGCCGAAACTCTTGAGCTCGGCGACCGCCGCACGGGTGCTGCTCTTGATCGGATCGACGATGCAGACAAGACCGCAGAAGCGACCTGCTCGGGCGAGGAAAAGCACCGTTTCGGCCGCCGCTCGATATTCTTTCAGAGCGGCCGATGGTACGGCGCCGAGATCCACCCCCTCTTCTCGCATGAAGGCCGCGTTCCCGAAAGCGACCTCGTCACCCGAGATCCGTGCGCGTATTCCCTTGCCAGGGTGCGCCGCGAAATCCTCTATCGGCAAAGCGGTTATGGCCCGCGACTCGGCCGCCACCACAATGGCCCGTGCGAGCGGATGCTCGCTGGACCGCTCGAGGCTATAGGCCAGCGTCACGACCGCGTCTTCGGTCAGTCCTTCGGCGGGAAGCACGCGCACGACTTGAGGGTGACCTTCGGTCAAGGTGCCCGTCTTGTCGATCACGATCGTGTCGACCGCGCAAAGGCGTTCTAGGGCCTCCGCATTTCTGACGAGGATCCCATCGCTCGCGCCCCGACCCACAGCAACCATGATGGAGATGGGCGTCGCGAGCCCCAAGGCACACGGACAAGCCACGATGAGCACGGAGACTGCGGCCACGAGTGCGTGCGCAAAGGCCGGTTCGGGTCCATAGAAAGCCCACGCAACAAATGACACGACCGAGACCGCCATGACGCCAGGCACAAACCAGCCTGAAACCCGGTCGGCGAGGGCTTGAATGGGGGCCCGCGAGCGACTGGCTTCATTGACCATCTCGATGATTCGGGCGAGCAGCGTGTCGGTCCCGACTTTATCCGCGCGCAGCGTGAACGATCCGGTCTGGTTCAAGGTTCCCGCACTCACCTTGGATCCGACGCCTTTTGCCACTGGCATCGGCTCACCGGAAATCATGGATTCGTCGACACTCGAGTGGCCCTCCAAAACCGTACCGTCAACCGGTACCTTGCTGCCGGGCTTCACGCGCAAGCGCTCACCGATGCGGACCTCACTCAGTGAGACCTCCTCCTCTTGCCCGGCATCGTCGATTCGAAAGGCCGTTTGGGGGGCCAGGTTCAAAAGCGCTCGGATCGCCAGGCCGGTCTTGCGGCGTGCACGTAACTCCAGCACTTGTCCTAGCAGGACGAGCGTCGCGATCATCGCAGCCGCCTCGAAATAGACGGGTACCGTCCCACCCATCCGGAAAGCCCCCGGGACCTCCTCGGGGAACGCAAGCGCGAAAACGCTAAACAGGTAGGCTGCCCCCATGCCCAAACCGATGAGGCTAAACATGTTCAAATTCCCCGTCCGAAAGGAGCGAAACGCCCGCTCGAGCAGAGGAAAGCCGGCCCATAGAACAACCGGAGTCGCGAGGAACGCCTCGAGCCACGCCAGGCCTTTGGCGGCCAGGTAGCGATGCACGTCCAGTCCCAGCGGCGCCAGAGGGCTCCATGGGCCCATGCTGATCATCAGAAGCGGGACCGTGAATGCGAGCGCCCACCACAGGCGCCGCGTCATATCATCGAGTTCGGAGGTGTCCTCCTTAGCTTCCGCAAAAAGCGGCTCGAGCCCCATACCGCAGATGGGGCAACTCCCCGGCTGCGCGCGGCGCACGTCGGGATGCATCGGACAGGTATATACGGTCGCCTCGTGCCCCGGCGCGGCAGCGCCAGGGGGGCAGGAAGTCGCGGGCGGCTGGGGCCGGGATTGAGCCCCGAGATATCGCATCGGATTCTCGCGAAACCTAGCAGCGCAGCCTGCGCAGCAGAACGAATAACTACGTCCGTCGGGGCCCGTCGCAGAAGGGGCATCGGGGGAGAGGACCTGCATGCCACACACCGGATCGGTCCGGACGGGAGCGCTCGTCTTTCCTTCGGCTGCGCCACCCCCAGGCGAGGGGGCGTCGAGCGCAATGCCAAAGCTCGCTTCCGGGCTCGGAATCGGTGTGTCTGTCTCGTCCATCATCGCGATATCATCCAGTCCCTCGAGTCCGTCTTCCCATGCGGCACACGGGTTACAGCCTTTGCAATCAGGACGTTTCGATCGTAAACTCCGTACCTAAGCCCAGAGTCAATCGAGGAACCGGGTCGAGGCAGGATTTTTGGGGCACTTCGCAAGATCAGCCAACTGGAGAAGACAGATGTCGAAGCAAGTGCTCACCATCGGCCGACTCGCAAAGGCCGCTGGCGTAGGCATAGAGACCATCCGTTATTATCAAAGACGCGGTTTATTACCCGTCCCATCCTTGGCGTCCGGTGCCTTTCGTCAGTATCCCGTCGCGCTCGTCGATCGGATCGGATTTATCAAGCGCGCCCAGGATCTGGGATTCTCCTTGGAGGAAATCTCTGAACTTCTCGCGCTCGGCGAGGGTGACGATCGCCCGGCGATCCGCGATCTCGCAGGACAACGGGTCCTTGAAATCCGGGCACGGATCGAAGACCTCAAGCGCATGGAGGCGGCGCTCTCCCACCTTATCCACGAATGCGAGGGCACCCAGGACCTCAAGCCCTGTCCGATCATCTCCACGTTGGCCGGAGAAACCGGATCAGGCGCAGGAATTCACTGACGCGACCGCCGGTCGCACTTGTGAAACCAACGAAGTCAGGAGACGCAGAGCGCTCGCCCGGTTCGCCTCGCGAGCTAACTGGGCTTTTTCTCGGTGGAAAAAAAGTAGGACAGCCGCTGGCGAGGATTCATCCACTCCAGCACGTCCGCAGGCAACAAACTCGGGCGCACTGCCTCGGCGATCTTTAACTCCGGCTCGACCAGAAGATCGATCACCGGCGCGTCATCCTTGGAAACCTCAGGCGAGTAGATCAACACCTTCGGCCGAAGACTGTCCGAGCCCGGCGATACGACCAGTCCAAGGCTCGCGTCACTGAGCTGCACGACGGTGCCGGGGGGATACACGCCGAGAAGCCGGATGAGATGGCTCACGAGTTTTCGGTCGAAGCGTTCAGCCTCTTTCGTATAGATGCTCGCCAGCGCTTCTGAAGGCATGAGACCACGGACTTGGGGCGACTCAGGACCACACAGCCGGTCATACCGGTTCACCAAGCTGACAATCTGCGCAAGCGGGCTCAGATTTTTCTTGCCCTGGGGCCAACCCGAGCCATCGAGGAACTCGTGATGATCCGCGATGACCGCAATCGCGGCCGCATTGAAGGCGCCTGATTCGTGTGCCATCTCCACGCCGTAGGCCGGATGCTGGCGGTAGAAGTCCTCCTCGTGCTTGGCGCGCGCGCGGCTCTCGAGGATGTGAAAGGGTATCCGCGCCTTGCCTGCATCGTGGGACACCGCGCCCATGGCGAGATCGGAGAGTTCAAGCGGCGAAAGGCCGGTGACCTTGCCCAGAAGCATCGATAAGGTCATGACGTTTAGCGCATGAAAATGCATCCCCTCACCACGCTTGTCGCCCAGCAGGTGCAGCAGGACTTCTTCGCCGCTCGAGATCAACGTCGTCGTCTCCCGCGAGAGTTCCGCGAGAAGTTCGCCTGCCTGCTTGGGTGCGTTCGCCAGCCCGATGATCGCCTCGCGGGCGGTCGCGGCGGCTCGCTCCCAGCCGCGCTCGGCACGAGCCGCGCTTTCTTTCTGCCGTCGCAGTTTTTCCCTTTTTTCGTCGATGGCTGTCGCAGCCGCAGTCGTAGCCGTCTTCGGCTTGGCCGACGAAGAAGGACTGCCGTTGAGTACCTTCGCGCCCGGCTCGACGGTGCTTTTGTTGGGGAAGTAGAGGATCTCGGGCAGTTTCAGTGCCAGAATCTGATCGAGCTGCTCCACAGAGGCGATCCGAAATTTATTGTAAAGAAAAGGGTGATCGTCCCAAGGAATATTCAACCAGACATACAAACCAATGCGCAATTGCGAAGGGTGTATCGCGACGGGCTGTGTCGGCTTAACCCACATAGTCGAGGAGGTAGAAGAGAGAATTGATGTGCGTAAGTTAGTATCGCACGAGTTGCTCCAAGGGAAAACGTTTCTGATTCCAAGAGGTCTCAGTGCGAACTCTCGAAAGAGCGTAGTGGTTTTTGCATGTGCCGCTCGCGCGTATGCGATCTTGCGAATCAAACGGCCTGCGGCAATTTCATCGAATCGGATCCTTGGGCAGCTTTTCCTCTTGCCTCGTTGCGCTTCGCTCATGGTCGGTCTAAAGAGGGTCCAACGCATTCGAAGCGATTCACCGCGATCGAGCCAACGACGATGTGCCCCGTTACCGCCGAGAGTCTTGACCGTATTTCAAATGAGCGCCTCACTGGTCGGAAGTTGATAACATGAACCTAAAAGCGATCCTGCCCGTCTTGCTAACGATGGCGCCTGTTGCCACCTGTCACGCACTCGATCCGCCTGCGATGCAGGAGGGTCTTTGGTCAGTCACTGCTACGACCATTGAAAATCCAGGCAACAAGCGAGCGGAACACACTACTACCGTCTGCCGCAGCCATGCGTACGACGCCTATGCCCTCTCCGTGGCCCGGCGGGAACCCGGCTGCCAGCCGTCCATCGAATCCTTCGACGACGGGCAATACAAAGTCGAAGCTCACTGCGTCCAGGGCGGCACCACTATCGACAGCAAGGCGACAAGTACGTTTCAGGGAGTCACGCAAGTGCATTCGGTGACGGTCGCGAGCTACTCACCGCCCTTAGCTGGCGTCGCTGCAGTGACGATGGATACCGTTCAGAAATTCCAGGGTCCGTGCCCCTCGGGGATGCAGCCAGGCGATATGACGCGAGCCGATGGCTCGATCCGGCACCTGTGGAAGCACTAGCCCGATCCTCCTCATCAAGGCGAATCCGAGTCGCCGGCGGCCAGTTGCACCGCGTCTGAAATGGTCGCAAGATGGGGGGCTGGTGGTATTGCTTGGTCAACCGGCCGCCACCAATGAAACGACTCCTCAAGCCTCGTGCTCCGGCGGGCTGCGCCTGCGGCTTTGCCGCCTGGGGTACCGTCAGGGGCTAGATCCTTGTCTTCTTGCGAGACCCATGAAACGCGATCCGCTTGACACGCCCCCGCAGGCTGAAGAGGCCCAACTCATCAGCCGCGATGTGCTGAAGGAAAAGTACCTCAAAGCCGGGGAAACCGACGTCACCGACATCTACGCGCGCGTCGCCCGCGCGCTCGCATCGGTCGAACCCGAGCCCGAGCAAGGCCGCTACGAGAAGCTCTTTCTCGACAATCTGCGCCGGGGTGCGATCGGCGCCGGTCGCATCATGAGCGCCGCCGGCACGTCGCTCGAAGCGACCCTCATCAACTGCTTTGTCCAGCCGGTGGGCGATTCGATCCAGGGCGTTGATGATGATGGATATCCTGGAATCTACGAAGCCTTGCGTGAGGCGGCCGAGACGATGCGACGCGGAGGAGGAGTGGGCTATGACTTCTCACGAATCCGCCCGCGAGGTGCCGAGGTGCACACCACCGCGTCGCTGGCGTCGGGTCCGTGCAGCTACATGAATGTGTTCGACCAGTCGTGTGCGACCGTGGAAAGCGCGGGAGCCCGTCGTGGCGCCCAGATGGGGGTCTTGCGTGTGGATCATCCGGATGTCCACGAATTCATCTGCGCCAAGCGAACGCCCGGGCGCTGGAACAATTTCAATGTGTCGGTGGCCGTCTCGGACGCCTTCATGCGCGCATTGGGGGACGACGGACCATGGGAACTGGTCCATCGCGCCAAGCCAGGAAGCGCGCAGATCGCCACGGGGGCGCATCGGCGTGACGACGGCCTTTGGGTCTATTCCACCCACCGCGCCCGCGATCTATGGGAGAAGTTGATGCGTTCGGCGTACGATTTCGCCGAACCGGGCATCTTGTTTCTTGATCAGATCCAACGCGATAACAATCTTCGTTATTGCGAGTCGATCGAAGCAACCAATCCTTGCGGCGAGCAGCCCCTTCCGCCGTACGGATGTTGCGATCTCGGTCCGATCGTCCTTACGCAGTTCGTCCGAAGCCCGTTCGGAATCGGCGGCGCCGCCGAGTTCGACTTCAAGGCCTTCGCCAACAGCGTGACTGTTCAGGTTCGGGCGCTGGACAACATCTTGGATCTGACGTACTGGCCTTTGCCGCAACAACGCATCGAGGCGATGGCGAAGCGCCGTATCGGCGTAGGGTTCACCGGCCTTGGAAATACCCTCGCGATGCTCTGCCTGCACTACGACTCTGATGCAGGCAGGGCGATGGCCGCAAGAATTGCTGAAGTGCTGCGTGACTCGGCCTATGCCGCTTCGATCGGTCTGGCACGCGAGAAGGGGGCCTTCCCGAAATTTGTCGCCGAAGGCTATCTCGCCTCGGGCACGTTCGCCAGCCGGCTACCCGAGACGCTGAAAGCAGATATCCGGGCTTATGGAATTCGCAACAGCCACTTGCTTTCGATCGCGCCCACAGGGACGGTCAGTCTTGCGTTCGCCGACAACGCCTCCAATGGCATCGAGCCCTCCTTCTCCTGGCGCTACCGACGCAAGAAACGAGAGTCCGACGGTCGCACCCGGGACTATCTGGTCGAGGATCATGCGTGGCGCCGCTATCGCAGCTTGACGGGAAAAGCAGACGAATTGCCGCCTTATTTCGTCACCGCGCTCGAACTGAGCGTCGAAGGACATATCGCCATGATGGCCGCAGTGCAACCGCTCATCGACACGTCCATCTCCAAGACGGTGAATGTTCCGGCCGAGTATCCCTATCCGAGTTTTCAAGATCTGTATCGCAAGGCGTATGGCGCAGGCCTGAAGGGATTGGCCACTTATCGGCCCAACTCCATCTTGGGCGCCGTTCTTGACGATGGCGAAGATGCATCCGACGAGAGCTACGGGGCCCCGGGCCTCGATCCCATGCGGACCATGATCGCGCGGCGGCCTCAAGGAGCACTCTCGGCCGTCGCCGAGAAGATCGAATACTGGACTCAGGAAGGTCACCAAACACTCTATCTGGTCGTCTCCTTCTTGCCCGTTCCGGCTGCCGATGCGGTGGGCACCGTGGATCGGGCGATCGAATTCTTCATGCCCGTGGGGCAAAGTGGGGAATCACAGCAATGGATTTCGTCGAGCATGCGCCTGCTCTCATTGGCCGCAAGAGGCGGATTCCTCGAGCGTGCGCTAAGCGACATGCGCAAGGTGACCTGGGATCGCAGCCCGGTGCGATTGGGCTATTACGAAAAGCCCGATGGCGCCAAGGTCCCCCGCTGGCATGACTCGGAAGTCGCAGCGATCGCCTACGCGATCCAGAACATCATCTCTCGACACCAGGGCCAGGTAGTCGAACCCGCCTCGCGCGAATCGGCGCCACAAGACCCCTCTGCCCTTCCCCCAGCCCTCATGGCCGGCAAGAAATGCATCGAATGCGGCGCCCATGCCGTGATCCGAAAAGATGGCTGCGACTATTGCACGAACTGTGGCTACCTCGGGGCCTGTGGTTGACTACCCCCCTGGAATTCACCACTGGCGTTATTCCGGTCGCGATGGCGAGCCTCCAAAAGCCAGGTTAAATCTCGATCCTCGCACCAAGCTCGACAATCCGGTTGCGCGGGATCCGAAAAAATTCGGTCGCATCCACCTCATTGCGATGCATCCAGGCGAAGAGATGACGGAACAAGGGGTTCAAGCTCCGCCTGTCGGCACCGGCATCGGCCACCGAAACACGCGAAAGAAAAAAACTGGTCTGCATGAGGTCGAATCCGCCTTCGTCAGCCAACTTGCACTGATCGAGTGCCGCAGGGATGTCCGGATGTTCCATGAATCCGTAGATGAGGACGACACGGTGGAAGCCATGGCCGAGGTCGGTAACACTCGCCCGTTCGCTCGCAGCCACGCGCGGGACTTGCTCCGTCTCCACGCTGAGGATCACGTTTCGTTCGTGCAAGACGTGGTAGTGCTTGACGTTGTGAAGCATGGCGACTGGCACCACGTTGACCCGACGCGACAGATAGACGGCGGTGCCTTCGACTTTCGTTTCCCTGGCCATCGAGGAAATGAACAGATCCAGCGGCATCGTTTCGCGTTCAAGTTGATGCACCATCGCCGCGCGACCCGACCGCCACGCTTCCATGAAGAGAAACATGGTCGCCGCGGCGACGAGGGGCACCCAGCCGCCTTCGAACACCTTGGTCAGATTCGCCGTGACAAAGGAACCATCGACGAGCGCCAGGGGCCCGGCGATGCCGAGAGCCAGCCAGCGCGACCACCGCCACTGTTCCCGCATCACCCGATACAGCAAGAGCGTGGTTAGAAACATCGTCATCGAGACTGCAATACCGAATGCTGAAGCCAAGGCGTCCGAGGAGCCGAATCCCACCGCAAGGCCAATCGTAAAAAGCATCAGCAGCCAATTCACAAGGCCGACGTAGATCTGGCCATAGCCGGTCGCTGACGTTTGCGTAATGTTCAAACGCGGCAAAAGCCCGAGCTGGATTGCCTGGCGCGTCATCGAAAAAACGCCGCTAATGATCGACTGACTCGCAATGATGGTCGCAATGGTAGAAAGGCCCACGAGCGGCAATTGGAGCCACGCCGGGCCGAGCAGGAAAAAGGGGTTGTCGTCCGCTGTCACGTGGCCGGTGGTCACGAGCGCGGCTTGTCCGGCGTAGTTCAACAGCAACATCGGAAGCACCAAACCGTACCAGCTCAATCGGATCGGACGTGCACCAAAATGTCCCATATCAGCGTACAGCGCCTCGGCCCCGGTTGCGCTAAGAAAGACGGCTCCTAACACGGTGAAGCCCGCGAAGCCGTGCGTGCTCAGATAGCGCAATCCATGCAGCGGGTTTAGTGCCCAGAGAATACTGGGGAAGGAAATGATTGCGATCGCACCGAGGATTCCGATGGTGATGAACCAGACCACCATGATCGGCCCGAACAAGCGACCGATGACCGCCGTTCCTTTGTGTTGAAGAACAAAGAGCGCAACGAGGATGGCGACCGACACCGGAACGACATACGGTGCGAATCCCGGGGCAGGCATTTTGAGTCCCTCTAGCGCACTGAGCACAGAAATCGCAGGCGTGATTGCGCCATCACCGTAGAGAAGCGCTGCCCCCAGCACCCCGAGCACGATTAGGCCGCGCCTTTCACGTCCTTTGAGTGCCAATAACGCCATCAACGCGAGGATCCCGCCTTCGCCGTCGTTGTCGGCGCGCATCACCAGGGCAACGTACTTGATCGATGTCGTGATGATGAGGGCCCACACGATCAACGAGAGCATCCCGTCGGCGGCTTCGGCCGCCGAGCCGCCAGCCCAGGCAATGGCGGTTTTGAGCGTGTAAAGAGGGCTGGTGCCGATGTCCCCATACACCACTCCCAAAGCACCGAGCATGAGTGCGCCAAGCGGGCCGGCGACGTGAGGTCGCGCCGTTGCGGTTGACGGGGTCTGGGAACTCGCCATTAGGCAGGAGCGACCGGGCATCGCCTCGTTTTAATGTGCAGCGCATTATACGTGGTCATTCGAGAGGGCCTTGCAGCACCCGGGCCTGCGGCGTGATAAGCTGATCAGCTCATTTCTGCACTACTGAGGGAGAAACCATGCCCGGACTGCGACCTGACGTCGACCCCGACGGCCTCCTCGAATATTCGGTTGTCTTCACAGACCGCGCGCTCAATCACATGTCAAAGAAATTTCAGCATGTGATGCGCGATATCTCCGCCCTGCTCAAGGAGGTGTACCACGCGCAATCCGCGATCGTGGTTCCTGGAAGCGGCACTTTCGGAATGGAGGCCGTGGCACGTCAATTTGCGACCGGCCGCAGGGTCCTCGTCATCCGGAACGGCTGGTTCAGCTTTCGGTGGAGCCAGATCTTTGAGATGGGGCAGATCCCGGCCCAGCAGACCGTGCTCAAGGCCAGGCCCACCGGTACCGGACGCCAGGCGCCCTTCGTCCCGCCGCCCATCGAAGAAGTGGTGGAAGCCATCCGTGTAGAGCGTCCCGATGTTGTTTTCGCGCCGCACGTCGAAACGGCGGCGGGACTGATTCTGCCCGATGCGTATCTGAAGAGCGTCGGTGCGGCCGTCCACGAGGTGGGCGGCCTGTTCGTTCTGGATTGCATCGCCTCGGGCACGGTCTGGACCGACATGCAAGCCACGGATGTCGACGTGCTGATCAGTGCCCCCCAAAAAGGATGGAGTGGCTCACCTTGCTGCGCATTCGTAATGCTGAGCGAGCGAGCGCGAAAGGCCATCGACGGCACCACCAGCTCGAGCTTTGCCGCGGACCTGAAGAAATGGCTGCAGATCATGGAAGCCTATGAGAAGGGGGGTCACGCCTATCACGCGACGATGCCCACGGACGCGCTCGCGCATACGCGCGATGTGATGCTTGAGACTCGCGCCTACGGGTTTGAGAAGCTTCGAGCTGAGCAGATCGAACTGGGCCGAAAGGTCCGAGCCCTGCTCGCGGGCAAAGGGCTGCGTAGTGTGGCGGCGGAAGGCTTTCAGGCGCCGGGTGTCATTGTGAGCTATACCGATGATGAACTGCTACATACCGGCAAGGCGTTCCTGGCCGAGGGCCTTCAGTCCGCCGCCGGTGTCCCTTTGCAGTGCGATGAGCCGGCGGATTTCAAGACGTTCCGACTGGGCTTATTCGGGTTGGACAAACTCCATCACATCGACCGAACCGTGGCGAGTCTGGACGCGGCCCTGACGCACATTCAGGGAGCGAACGCCGTCCGGAGCGCAGCCTAG
The DNA here is from genome assembly GCA_049514215.1 of Burkholderiaceae bacterium. Lineage (GTDB taxonomy): Bacteria > Pseudomonadota > Gammaproteobacteria > Burkholderiales > Burkholderiaceae_D > BOG-994. The sequence continues at coordinate 90,662 of JBEKVI010000007.1, read as the reverse complement.
GCCAACGCGAAAAGGCCCACGAGCGCCCAACGCGGTCTGCGCAGCGGGCTCTCCGGTCGCTGCGCCATCGAAGGGATCCGTCCAGGAACCATCTCCGGTCGCGAGAACTGCCCCTGTTTGCGGCGACGAAGATTGCGCACCGCACAAGGGCGCTTCGGAAAGCCAGTCGCCGCTTTAGCGGCCGTGACGTGGTTTCCTTTTGCGACGCACCAGAGACCGTACCGCGCCTGACGTAAAAGCGCCCCCCGCGGACATCGCCATTTGGGGCCGCGGTGTGGGCAGGCGCCTCTAAATTGTGCTTCAATGGGCTTCCCATCAATGTCACGGCGGGTCGCTTCGCATGCACTTTGGCAGTCCCCTCTATCTGCTCGAGCGCTCGGATGTCGGGGTGGTCCAGCTTGATCGCGAACTGCGTGTCGTGGCCATGAACAGTTTCGCGCGGCGCGCCCTTCCCGTGGAAGACAAACAGCCCTTTGACAAGATGGTGCTGTCGTTTCATCCCGAGCGAAGTCAATCGAAAGTGCAATTTCTGCTCGATCAGGCGGAGTGTCCGGTGAGCAATCCGCCTCCGATGACGATGATCATCAACATTCCCGAGCGGGTCTTGCTGATCAAGGTAACCAAACTGTCCAATCTGCGCGACGAGACCACGGGCTACATCCTCGTCTTCTATGACATTACCGACGCGGTCAGTCAAGACGATCCCGCGGCTCGCCGTCCGGACGCGAAGCGTCAATTGCAGAAGATCCCCACCGTATCGGGCAATCGCATCGTCCTGGTAGACACGGCCAACGTCTTCTACATCCGCGCGGAGGGTCATTACACCTGGGTCCAAACGCAACAGGGCTCGAGTTTTTGCAACCTCAACATCGGTGACCTCGAGGCGCGACTGGACGATCGCGCGTTTTTGCGGATTCACCGAAGTTATCTCGTCAACCTCAATTTTGCCGAACAGATTCTTCGGCTCGACGGCAAGGTTGCCCTAAAGCTCCACGACGACGAGACCACCTTGCCAGTCGCGCGCTCGAACGTAAGCCGATTGCTGGAGCGACTCGGGATTGCCGAACCGATCGGCGAGCGCTAAAGCGGCCGACTCTTGGTCGTCTTTGGGCGGCGACGTTGGTGCAGTTAGCGAGCAACTCATGCGTTCGAACGCGAGATTCGTGCTCCTGCCAGCCCCTCGCTGCGGCCACCCTCTAGAGTAGGAGATCTTCCCGGATTTCAACACGGGTTGGCAATCCAATCGACGGCGCGTGCCAGTGCCGCAAGGAGACCGCTGATGATCCCAAACGCCTTCGACTATCACGCGCCCGTTTCGGTCGCCGACGCGATCGCACTTCTGACTAAGCTTGGACCCGACGCCAAGCTGCTGGCCGGAGGACACAGTCTTCTACCCATGATGAAGCTGCGCTTCGCGCAGCCCACACATCTGGTCGACCTGAATCGCATCGACGGTTTGCGCGGAATTCGCGAGGAGGGGGCCGCCATCGTCATCGGCGCGATGACCGTGGAGAACGATCTGATCGAATCGCCCCTGATCCAGGCGAAACTTCCCCTCTTACCCTTGGCCGTGCGTCAGATCGCCGACCCGCAGGTGCGCAATCGCGGCACGATCGGCGGCGACATCGCCCACGGCGATCCCGGCAATGACCACCCTGCACTGTCGATGGCGATGGACGCAACCTTCATTCTCGAGGGGCCCAAGGGTCGGCGCGGGGTCAAAGCGGACGACTTCTTCCAAGGGACCTTTCAGACTGCCCTGGCCGAAGACGAACTGCTCTTGGAAATCCGGATTCCGGCGTTTGGCCCCAAGACCGGCTATGCCTACGAAAAGCTCAAACGAAAAACAGGGGATTGGGCCACGGCCGCGGCGGCCGTTGTGATGCGGGTGGATGCGGGAAAAGTAGCCGCTGTGCGAATCGCGCTAACCAACCTCGCACCCACAGCGGTTCGCGCGCAAACGGCCGAGAAGGCACTCATCGGCCAAGCGGTCACTGAAGCCACCATTGCAGCCGCAGCGGCGAGCGCCGTGACGATCTGCGATCCCGCCGAGGATCTGCGCGGTGACCGCGAATACAAGTTCGCCATGGCGGGTCAGATGGTCAAACGCGCCCTTCGCCAAGCGGCCCAGCGCTGCCAATAACAGACGCAACGGAGACACGATCGATGAGCAAAAAACTGATCACTTTGAAGGTGAACGGCCGCACGACCGAAAAGGCCGTCGAACCCCGCACGCTTCTCGTGCATTTCTTGCGCGAGGATTGCAACCTCACGGGCACCCATATCGGCTGCGAGACTTCGCACTGCGGGGCGTGCACAGTCGACCTCGATGGCCGATCGGTGAAGAGCTGCACTCATCTTGCGATCCAGTGCGACGGCTCTGAGGTCCTCACTGTGGAAGGGCTGGCGCAAGGGGGAGTGCTTCACGCGGTCCAGCAGGGTTTCTATGAGGAGCATGGTCTTCAGTGTGGGTTCTGCACCCCGGGAATGCTCACGAGGGCTTTCCGATTCCTTCAGGACAACCCCAATCCCACCGAGCAGGAAGTTCGCATCGGCATGAGCGGCAATCTCTGCCGGTGCACCGGCTACCAGAATATCGTGAAGGCGGTGCTCAGTGCCGCGGCCAAACTGCGCGAAGCGCAGAAGGAGGCCGCATGAACGCCCCTGACCGTCTTGCCGACCTCAAAGGCATCGGCGATGCGCGACTGCGCAAGGAGGACGCCCGATTCCTTCAGGGCAAGGGCAACTACGTCGATGACATCAAACTCCCGTCCATGGTTCACATGGACATCGTGCGCTCGCCTCTAGCCCATGCGCGCATCAAAAAAATCGACAAGTCCGAAGCACTGAAGGTCCCGGGCGTTTTGGCCGTGCTGACCGCCGACGACCTAAAGCCGTTGAAGCTGCACTGGATGCCTACGCTGGCCGGCGATGTCCAGGCGGTTCTCGCCGACGAGAAAGTGCACTTTCAAATGCAGGAAGTCGCCGTGGTCCTCGCCGAAGATCGGTACTCCGCAGCCGATGGGGTCGAGGCAGTAATAGTCGAGTACGAGGAGCTGCCCGCGGTGATCGACCCCGTCGCTTCTTTGAAGCCCGACGCTCCCATCTTGCGCGAAGACCTCGCCGGCAAGCAGGAAGGGGCGCACGGCAAGCGCGACCATCACAATCACATCTTCACCTGGGAAGCCGGCGACAAGGCGGCTGCAGATGCGGTATTCGCCAAGGCTCCCGTCACCGTGAGCGGCCACATCGTATACCCGCGGGTGCATCCCTGCCCGCTGGAGACCTGTGGCTGCGTCGCCAGCTTCGATGCGGTGCGCGGGGAATTGACGACCTGGATGACTTCGCAGGCGCCGCACGTGGTGCGCACCGTTGTCTCACTGTTGTCGGGTATTCCGGAATCCAAGGTCCGAATCATCAGTCCTGACATCGGCGGAGGCTTCGGAAACAAGGTTGGCGTGTACCCGGGTTACGTCTGCGCGATCGTGGCGAGCATCGTTTTGGGTAGGCCCGTGAAGTGGATCGAGGACCGGATCGAGAATATCTCGAGCACCGCCTTCGCTCGCGACTATCACATGGATGGAGAGCTTGCCGCTACGCCCGACGGCAAGATACTGGGGTTACGGGTGAACGTCATTGCCGATCATGGGGCCTTCGACGCGTGCGCCGATCCCACGAAGTATCCCGCGGGGATGTTTCACATCTGTTCAGGAAGCTATGACATCGGCGCGGCATACTGCAGCGTCAAAGGCGTCTACACCAACAAGGCTCCCGGTGGCGTCGCATATCGCTGCTCATTTAGGGTGACCGAGGCCGTTTATCTGATCGAGAGAATGGTCGATATCCTGGCTCAAAAGCTGGGGATCGACAAAGCGGACATTCGCGCCCGAAACTTCATCCGCAAGGATCAGTTCCCCTACAAGAGCGCGTTTGGATTTGAGTACGACTCGGGCGACTACCATACCGCGTTAAAGAAGGTCCTCGATGCGTGCGGATATCCCGCGCTAAGGGCCGAGCAGGTCGCAAAGCGCAGGGATCCCGCTTGCCCCACCCTCATGGGCATCGGTTTGGTCGCCTTCACGGAAGTCGTAGGCGCCGGTCCGAGCAAGATGTGTGACATCCTGGGCGTAGGCATGTTCGACTCCTGCGAAATCCGCGTGCATCCGACCGGTAGCGCGATCGCCCGCATGGGCACAATCACGCAAGGCCAGGGTCATCAGACGACGTATGCGCAGATCATCGCGACCGAGTTGGGTATTCCAAGTGAAGTGGTCCAGGTGGAGGAAGGCGACACCTCGACCGCCCCCTACGGATTGGGGACCTACGGATCTCGCTCGACGCCGGTCGCGGGAGCGGCGATTGCAATGGCCGCCCGCAAGATCCACGCAAAGGCACGCAAGATCGCAGCGCATCTGCTTGAAGTCGGCGAAGGCGATCTGGACTGGGAAATCGATCGCTTCAGTGTCAAGGGAGACGAGACGCGCTTTAAGACCATGAAGGACATCTCGTGGGCAGCCTACCACCAAGCTCCCCCCGGTCTCGAACCCGGTTTGGAGGCGGTGCATTATTACGACCCTCCAAACTTTACGTTTCCTTTCGGAATCTATCTGTGCGTCGTCGACATTGATCGTGGCACGGGCGAAACCAAGGTGCGCCGATTCTATGCCTTAGACGACTGCGGAACGCGCATCAATCCGATGATCATCGAGGGGCAGATCCACGGCGGCCTGACCGAGGGATACGCTGTGGCCATGGGTCAGCAAATGCCCTTCGATGCACAGGGCAACCTACTGGGAAACACCCTCATGGACTACTTTTTGCCAACCGCCGTCGAAACCCCCCACTGGGAGACGGACCACACCGTGACTCCCTCCCCCCATCATCCGATCGGGGCCAAGGGCGTAGCGGAGTCTCCCCACGTGGGCTCAATCCCCACGTTTACTTCAGCCGTCGTCGACGCCTTCGCCCACCTGGGCGTGACGAACATGACGATGCCACACTCGGCTTATCGGGTGTGGCAGCAACTCAAGGCCAGCGGGGTCGCTCTCTAATGGAAGTACAACTTGAGAAGCGCTATCCGCTCGATGTCGATCCCGCGCGCGCCTGGAGCATCCTAAAAGATGTCCCCACGGTCGCGGGATTCATGCCTGGAGCCGAACTGACCGAGAAGATCGACGAGAGCCATTACCGGGGCACCGTTAAGGTCAAGGTAGGTCCGGCGAGCGCAGCCTTTGGAGGCGAGATTACCGTCGTCTCCATCGACGACGGCGCGCGCGAGCTCCATCTCCTGGGAAAAGGGGCGGATCGGGGTGGATCGACCGCCTCTTTGGACCTCGTCGCCACAATCGAGGATGCGCAAGCGCCCTCCGCTTCGGTGCTCCTGGGCAAGGCGACCATGACCGTGAACGGCAAGTTCGCTCAGTTTGGTGGTCGAATGATGGGTCAGGTGTCAGACGTTCTCCTGGCCCAGTTCGTCGAGAATTTCCGTGCCAGAGCGATCGCGTTGGCGCCCGTAGCGGAAGCGACGCCCGGCCAGGCCACGGCCATCGATACGGCAGGAACCGGCGAAGCCAGCCCCGATCGCGCAGCGAGCGTCATCAAACCGCAACCCATCAATGCCTTCGGTCTGGTTTGGAAATTGATCAAGAACTGGTTTGCCGGCATGATCGGCCGAAGTGCTTGAGGCCATCATGGAAGACAAGGCTCTTGCCGATCGGCTACGCGGTGCGGGATATATCGCCGATCCTGCGCTTGCCACGACGCTCTGGCTGGCAGGAGAGCTCGGTCGGCCCCTGCTCTTGGAGGGGGATGCCGGGGTGGGCAAGACCGCATTAGCCGGCGCGCTCGCCAAGGCTCGCGGGCTCGAGCTGATTCGCCTGCAGTGCCACGAAGGCCTGGATCTAGCGCAAGCCGCCTACGAATGGAATTACGGTCGTCAGTTGCTAGCGATCCGGCTCCACGAGACACAAACCGAGCGCTTGAACGAAACGGACCTGTTCGCGCGAGACTATTTGCTCGAGCGACCGCTTCTGAAGGCTATCTCCTCACACCAGCCAACGGTGCTCTTGATCGACGAGATCGACCGCGCCGATGAAGGATTCGAAGCCTACCTGCTGGAGATTCTGTCGGATTACCAGATTACCGTTCCTGAACTCGGCACACTTCGAGCCGAGCATGTTCCTCTTGTCGTTTTGACGAGCAATGGCACGCGCGAGATTTCGGACGCGTTGCGCAGACGCTGTTTGTACCACTTTCTCGATTATCCGACTTTCCAACGGGAAGTGGACATCGTGCGCGCGACGTTGCCGCACGTCGAAGCGGAACTGATTGAGCAGTCGGTGCGCTTCGTGCAGCGCCTTCGTCGAGAGGACCTGAGCAAAACGCCCGGAATCGCCGAAACACTCGACTGGGTGCGGGCCTTGCACCGCTTGCACTTCACTGCCCTGCCTGACGATCCGCATGGTCTTGACGCGACGCTTTCGTGCCTGCTGAAGACCCGCGAAGACCGTTTTCAAAGCGGGGAGGACCGGATCGCGCGACTCCTCGCGGAGGGACCCCGGGCCGGGGTCGCCGAAAACGCACCCGAGGCCTCGTGAGCGGCGCGCCCCAGCCCCTCGAATCAATGGCCGGATTCGCAGCCATGTTGCGCGATCACGGGCTTTCGGTGGGAATCGCCGAATTGCAGGCGATGGTTCATACGGCGCTCGTCGTGCCTGTCACGCGTAGCGTGGAACTGGAGAGCGCCTGGCGAGCGATCGCCTGCCACGACTTGCGAGCGTGGCGGCGCTGGCCGGACCTCTTCGCGCGCTTCTGGCATCCCGCACTGCACAGAGGAACGGTGCGCACGAGCGGTCAAACCCGAGCCGGTCGAACTCTGCAGCAAGTCGTGGAGAGTCTGCATCAGTCGCTCGGGCAAAAAAGCGCGGCCGATGTGCGCGCGGATACAGCGCTCAGTGGCTCGGCCGCCGGGTTGTCTGACGCTGGACTCCCACGGGCACAAGGGGGGGCCAGTCTGATTGAGGCTTTGCACGATCGAACGCTCTCGCAGTGGCTACCACAGGACCTCGCCCTGCTTGAGGATTTGGCCGAACGCCTCGCCCGTACACTTCGCCACCAACTCACACGCCGCTGGCGCGTCGATCCCCAAGGCCATCGGCTCGACATCCGGCGCACGCTTCGGGCTAGCCTGCGCACGGGGGGGGTTCCGCTTCACCCGGCCTGGGCAAAGCGCAGATCAGACCGGGTGCGGCTGTTCATCCTGGTGGACGTAAGCCGCTCCATGGAAACCCACGCCCAGCTCTTTTTGCGCATCGCCCGTGCCTTCGTCTCGGCCGCGCGGGCCCGGGTATTCGTCTTCCACACCCGCCTCTCCGAGGTCACTTCGCTCTTGCGATCGGACTCGGCGCGCATCCAGGAGCGTATCAACGCGGTCACCGCGGGCTTTGGAGGAGGTACGCGCATCGCGTCGAGTCTCGCCGACTTTCGAGAGGTCCATGCCCGCGCCCAGCTCGGCCGGCGGGCGCGAGTCTGGATCCTCTCCGACGGCTTTGATGCCGATCCCGCCACGCACCTCACCCAGGAGCTCGGTGAGCTGCGCAGGCGGGGTTCTCGTATTGTCTGGTTTCACCCTTCGGAGAAACCACCCGCTTCCGATGCCATCAGGATCGCCACCGAAACGCCAGGATTGATCGACCGCTTCTGGCGTCTTAACCGCCTCGGGGATTTGCGTGCCCTCGCCGAGCGGATGGCGCGAGTTACAGTCTAGAAGGAGACTTCTCATGAACACGTCCGACTCGGTGTTTGCCACGGCGCACCGGCTGCACGAAGCGGGTCTGCCGTATGCCATGGTCAGCGTTATCCGGGCTCTGGCGCCAGCTTCGGCCAAGCCCGGCGATAAGGCCGTGGTGACGGCCGACGGAGCATTAAATGGCTGGGTTGGCGGAGGCTGCGCCCTTCCTGCCGTCATACGCACCGTGCGGGCGGCGCTCAGCGACGGGCGGGCAAGGCTCATCCGAATCGCGCCGTCCGAAGAGGGTCACGAAAACGAGCTTGGTGACGTGCTCGAATTCGGCATGCGCTGCCAGTCCGGTGGTACTTTGGAATTGTTCGTCGACCCGATCCTCCCACCGGCGCAGCTCGTAATCGTCGGGACATCGGCGGTCGCGCTGAGCCTCGTGCGCTTGGCCCCTCATCTCGGATTTACGGTGATTTGCGTCGCCGAAGGGGGCTTCGAAGCGGCGACCATCGCTGAGCCCGTGCGCGTGATCCAAAGCGACGACCCGGCCGTCGCGAAGGCGCAGATTGCCCCGGGCGCATGGGTAGTCGTGGCGACTCAAGGCCGGCGCGACATCCCTGGGTTACGCCTTGCGCTCTCCCTTGAGGCGCGTCATATCGCATTCGTCGCAAGCGCCAAGAAGGCGTCGGTCATTCGTGACTCGCTCGTCGCCTCCGGATCGGACGCAAGCGCGGTTGCGGCGATCGCCGCACCGGCAGGCTATCCCATGCCGGCGACGACGCCCGAGGAGATCGCCCTTTCCGTTCTGGCAGCGGTCGTGGCGCATCGGCGCGGCACACAATCGAAAGCGTCTGGGGACTGCGAAGAAGAGCACGCATTGTCATCGACAACGGTAGTGCGGCAGGGGGCGACGGCTGCAGAAGGCGTCAAAGCCAGTCCTGCCTCTGCGGCCGCGTCGGCCAAATCGTCGTGCTGCGGAGGCTAAGTTGGGATGTCTCTTAAAGGGCGGCGGCGGTCTGTATTCGCGCCTGCTGGTCGGTGCCGTATTGCTTGCTGCAGGTTCCGGCAGCCGCCTCGGATCGAGGCCCAAGGCGCTGCTTCAATTGGGAGGGGTGCCGCTCATTCGGCGGCAACTCATCGCTCTTTCAGGCGCAGGCGTCGATGAGGTGGTCGTCGTCTTGGGTCACTATGCGGACGCGATCGAAGCCTCGATCCAGAGTTTCCCGGTGACCCTGGTGCGCAATCCCTCCCCTGACGATGGTCAACCCTCGTCTGTGCGCGTCGGTCTTTCTGCCTTGGCGGGCAAGCTCGATGCGATCATCGTTGCCTTGGCCGACCAACCGCTCATCAACTCGGAGGACATCACGAACTTGATAGCCGCCTTTAAGAGGCGCGGCGATGCTGCAATGGTGGTCCCGCGCGTGGGCGATGCGACCGGTGCGCGCGTACCGGGCAATCCAGTCATCTTTGAGGCGAGCCTAAAAGACGAATGGCTGCAAGGCGATGTCAATGCGTACTGTCGGCGTTGGCGAGAAGCCCATCCCGAGCGCGTCTTCTGGTTCGAGACCGAAAACCGTCGCTATCGGACGGATGTTGATACGCCCGAAGATCTCGTGCGCTTCGCCGAGCAGACGGGACACGCACTCGTGTGGCCTGTCGACCTCGCTGACACCGGGGCCGGATAAGCGCTCGCGTCGGGACCCTCTATGCTCGGGGCGGCGAGGGACATATTTCCAAAGGAAATATCGGTATCGCCCCTCAATCGTTGGATTCTGGGCGCGCGTGCATTAATCTGGCGTGCCCAAGAGCGCGAGCTCACCTCGGAGCCCGATCGATGACGACGAAACTGGCGGCAGACAGTCCCCTAGCAGCGCCCACATCAGTAGCCCTGCCTGGCCTCTTCAAAACAGAGGATTGGTGGGCCATTGTGATCGGGGTCGGATTCGTGATTGTGGGGACGCTTTTCTTCGAGAGCGGCGCAAGCATCAAGTGGCTTGCCGTCACTCCGGCCAAGTGGAGCAATCCCGGGGATTTGCCAGGACAGTTGGGGGGGCAGTGGTTGCAGTACTTGGCCCTCTACGCGGTCTTTGCGCTGCTGTTTTCGGTCAGTGCCTTTTTCCTTGGCATCAAGGTCGCCGATTTCCTGGGATCCTTCACGCTCCTCTACGTCGTCTCGATCGCCATATTCACGCTTGGCCAATGGGACAAGGCCAGCTACTACAACCTTGAGCCGCCACTAGTGGCGCTCGTGCTTGGACTCATTGTCTCGAACCTTTTTGGCCTGCCTCGCTGGTTGGATAGCGGATTTAGGGTCGAGTACTACGTGAAAATTGGGATCGTGCTGCTGGGCGCAACCCTCCCGTTCACCTTAATTGCTTGGGCGGGTCCGGTTGCGATCGTGCAGGCAAGCATTGTCTCCCTTGCGACATTTGGCGTGATCTTTTTCGTGGCTAGAAAACTGGGCCTAGATCGTCGCCTATGCGCTGTTCTGGGAGTTGGAGGTGCGGTCTGCGGCGTCTCCGGCGCCATCGCGATTGCCGGAGCCGTGGGCGCCAAGCGCGAGCACGCGCCAATTGCCATCACGCTGGTGATTCTGTGGGCGATCGTCATGATCTTCCTGCTGCCCTTGATTTCCCGCGAATTGGGGCTTCCCACCGGGGTCGCTGGCGCCTGGATCGGGACTTCGGAGTTCGCCGACGCAGCCGGGTTCGCCGCCGCGCAGACCTATAGCGGCTACGCAGGCCATGTCGCGGGGATCTCGGGAACACCCGAGGCCGCCGTGAACGCATTCACACTCATGAAGGTCATTGGACGCGATGCCTGGATTGGCATCTGGGCGTTCGTACTCGCTTTCATCGCCACCACGCGGTGGGAGAGCGACGGAGTCAAGACGCCTGCCGACGCGCGGCAGATCTGGGGACGCTTTCCAAAGTTCGTCCTCGGCTTTCTGGTCGCCTCCGCCATCATCACCTGGGTCACATCGGGCACGGCGCTTGTCGATTTCAACAAAGTCGTCAATCCCCAGCTGGTTGGCCCCCTGAAAAATCTTCGGACCTGGGCCTTCATTTTCTGCTTCCTGAGCATCGGGCTGACCACGCGCGTTCGCCAGCTTTCCGACGCGGGCGGCAAGCCCTTTTGGGCCTTCACCGCAGGCGTCGTCGTCAATGTCGTCCTAGGTTTCGTGCTTTCGACACAGGTTTTCGTGGACCATTGGAAGAACCTCGGAAACTAGACGCGATGCCGGCGCAGTCTTCGACGAACGTGACCACAGACGTCAGCGCACATTGCGGGGGGTGCCAGCATTTTATGAATGATCCCGCTTTCCTTGAGCAAGCGGTTCCGGGCCTTCGCAGCCTGAGTTCAGGCTACGCCGCGGTGCGTTGGGCCGACGGTCTTTGCGGCCTCCACCAACGCTACTTGACCTCGGGATCGTTCTGCTCGCAGTTTCTGGCGAGACATCCTATCGAAGACGTTTAGCTTGTCGCTGCAGACCAAGTCTTCAAGTCTGTTCAAGAGGGATTGGCCGACCCCAGTGGGTTGCCTATAGAATTCCACCGTGACGGTGGGCCCCGATCGGGTTCGACGCGGCACAAGACCGGCCAAGGGCCCGCATTGTCTCTCGCACGGTCGTCATCACTCGAAATGCTGGAGCCCCTGCATGGATTTGTCCCGATTTCCCCGACGGCGCTATACCAGCGGGCACACGGCCTTGGAGTTTCTCCCTCGCTTCACCGAAGCCTTGGGAGGGCCGCGAGTCTGGATCAAGCGCGACGATATGCTCGGGCTCACGCCAGGCGGGAACAAGACCCGCAAGCTCGAATTCCTGATCGGCGAGGCCTTAAGCCAAGGAGCGGACACGCTCATCACGTGCGGTGCTCCCCAATCGAACCACTGCCGCCTCACGCTTGCTGCGGCGGTCAAGGAAGGTTTGCGTTGCCATTTCGTCATTGAGGAACGGGTCGCCGGCTCGTATCGCGTCAACGCGAGCGGCAACAACTTCCTGTTCAAATTGCTCGGCGTCGATAGCCTCACGGTCGTCGCGGCCGGGACCGACATGGCCGAGGCCATGGCGAAGCTCGCCACGCGCCTGGCTGACTCGGGAGCCAAGCCCTACATCATCCCGGGTGGTGGCTCAAACGCGGTCGGAGGCCTGGGCTACGTGGCCTGTGCCCAAGAACTCCAAGAGCAGTTTTTCGAGCAGGGCGTCTCGATACGTCACCTCGTCGTCGGTTCGGGAAGCTCGGGGACTCACGGTGGACTTCTCGCGGGATTTCTCGGCAACAACGTGAACATCCCCATCCTCGGCATTGGCGTGAGCCGGGACCCCTCGGATCAGAATCCCCTGGTCCGAAAGGAGGCGCAGGCCGTTCTCGACCTCTTGGGGGTCGGGATCTCGGTGCCGGAATCCGCGGTTGTGACTTTTGGGGACTGGTGGCGCCCCAAATATTCTGTGCCGAACGCTGCGATGGTCGAGGCCGTATTGCTTCTCGCCCGGACCGAGGCCATTCTGCTGGATCCGGTGTACACGGGAAAATCCATGGCAGGCTTAATCGGACTGTCGCGCCGCGGCCATTTCGGGCGCGACGAAGACGTGTTGTTCTTGCATACCGGAGGAGTTCCCGCGTTGCACGTCTATGAATCCGAGATTCTCGGCGAGGTTCCCCTGCCCTAGCTTTGAATTTTGACGGAAACCGGGGGCGTCCGGCTAGCTCATCGTGGCCTCGGATACCCGGCGGATCTCCGCACCGATCATCTCAACGAGCGCGGTTGTGACCCGGTTCAACGGTCGTCTGGGGTGGTGGATCCGGACGATCTGTCGCACGATGCGCGGGGCCAGTATAGGCGTCACGAGCACGCTGCCGTTGACCAAGGCGCGCTGCACTGCGATGCGTGGAAGCACTGTCGCAAATCGTGTCGCGGCAACGAAATCCACGATGGTGCCAAGCAGGTCAATCTCGACTTTGGGATGCAGGATCACGTCGGCATGCTGCGCCGCAGCGTCAAGAACGCCCCTGAGGCCGTGTCGTTTTGAGGGCAGAACCAGATCGAGTTCCTGTAGTCGCGCGAGTTCAATGGTCGGAGGCAGAACGGGACCCTGCGCGGTTCCCGTCGCGAGGACCATCTCCTCATCAAGAATGAGCTCCGATAGCAGTGCCATACGCGCCCGTGGTCGATTCACGATCGCGACATCGAGTTGACCTCCCGCCACCCAGTCGATCAGAGTTGCGCTATATCCATCGGAGATGGTGACTTCCATCTGTGGATAACGCGCGTTAAAGCGTGAGAGAGAATCGGCCAGTACGCTCTCAGTCACTGAGGCAATTAAACCCAGCGCAATCGTGCCCGCGCCCATCTCGTCGCGCTGGACCAACTGGTCGCGCGCGTGGTCGATGTCGCGCACGATGGGTAGAAAGAGCCGGTACATCATCCGGCCGGCGGCGGTGGGCGCCATGCCGTGGGGAACTCGCTCAAACAATTGCTGCTGCAATTCCTCCTCGAGCTTGGCGATTTGCATGCTCAATGCCGGTTGAACGATATTCAGACGCTTTGCGGCCCGGGTCACGGACCCGTGTTCGAAAAGCGCAATGAAGTAGTGAATTTGCTTTAGGTCCATGCTTTTTCCAACTCACCCATCACAAATAATAATAGATTACTAATACCCCATCATCGGATTTGCTCGACCGTTCTGGCAGTTTTCTCCGACCCCCATCGGGCAATCGTTGCCGTAACACCGTGGCGCAACGCAACATTGGTCAGCCCATTGCCCTATCATTTCCAGTGATGGAATTCATCAAAAAAGTCTATTACCGCTTATGAAGCGTCCGCGGTACGCTCTTCCAAAGCGTCGTATGGTCGAGGCCGGGTCGGTCGACCTGAGTGCTGCGACCCGTTCGCGTGGATCAAGGAGCGATGGATCAGTCTGTCGAGGGCACCGCGAAGATTTCGAGTGATACCGGTTCGCCTTTCACCCTACGCACGTGGCTTAGCCGGCTCGCGTCCTCGAGTCGTCTTGCAGTCATTGATAAACCCGTCGCGCTAGAGCATGAGCTTGCGGCGGTCGCCAAAGCACTGGATGGCAAAAAGGCCTCGCTCTTCTTAAGGGCCGGCGGCCATTCCGTGCCGGTCGTCAGCGGCATCTTGTCCCGTCGGCAATGGCTGGCCGAGGCGCTCGGTGTGGATGAAACCGCCCTTCTGGCGCGGTTTCGCGACGCCGTGGATCAGCCGATTCCCGTGCGTTACTGGGATGAGCTCTCCGCACCCTGCCAGGAGATCGTCCATCGCCATGCAATCGATCTGCGACGGCTCCTGCCGATACCCACACACAGTGAGCACGACAGCGGACCCTATATCACGGCGGGTTTGGTCATCGCGCGCAATCCACACACCGGCGTTCAGAACGTCTCGATCAACCGAATCCAGGTTCACTCTGCCGACCGGCTCGCGATACTGATGCTCCCGCGTCACCTTCACGCCTATTTCCGCGCGGCCGAAGCGGCGGGGGAGGCGCTACCCATCGCCATCGCCATCGGAGTCGACCCGCTGACCATGCTCGCGTCGCAGGCAATTACGCCCATTGATCACGACGAATTGGAGGTCGCAGGAGCTTTGCATGGCACAGCGCTGCCCGTGGCCAAGTGCCTGACCAACGATGTCCGCGTCCCGGCCTATGCCGAGATCGTGATCGAAGGCCGAATCCTTCCCGGCATTCGCACGCCCGAGGGCCCGTTTGGCGAGTTTCCCAAGTATTACAGTGCCCGCGAAGCGCGCGAGGTCATTCAGGTGGACCTAGTCACCCATCGCAAGCAGCCGATCTATCACACCATCGTTCCAGCGGAAATGGAACACCTGTTGTTAGGCGCAATACCGCGCGAGGCGACGCTGTTGGCCCATCTGCAGCGCAGCCACCCGGGTGTGATCGACGTGCATCTTTCCGTGGGTGGTGTCTGCCGCTACCATCTCTACGTGCAGTTTCGAAAACAGCGCGAAGGAGAAGCGAAAAACGTCATCTTGTGCGCCTTCGGCGCGCACTACGACATCAAACAGGTGATCGTGGTCGATACCGATGTCGACATTCACGATCCGGAGGAAGTCGAATGGGCGGTTGCCACGCGCTTTCAGGCTGATCGCGATCTTGTCGTCATCTCGGGCGCGCAAGGCTCCTCGCTCGACCCCTCGACCACGGTGGCACAGTCCGGGCCGGCAGACCAGATTCCCGCGCACGAGCAAGGCATCAGTGCCAAGATGGGGCTCGACGCGACAAAGCCGATCTCCTACGAGGCGCACGTTTTCACCCGGGTGTGTATCCCCGGTGAAGACCGGGTCCATCTGGAGCACCTGCTCGCTGCCGACAGTTTTGATGTGAGCGCCTACCTCGGCGAAGGACCCTAACAGTGGCAAGTAAGCGGCGCATCATCGTGGGAATTACAGGCGCTAGCGGTGCGGTGATCGGTGTGCGCTTGCTCGAGGCTTTACGCCGTCTGGGCGACGTCGAATCGCACCTTGTCGCGTCTGCATCGGGCATCTTGACGGCGAACCAGGAACTGGGTCTGTCGCGCTCGGAGCTAGAAGCCCTTGCAGACGTCAGTCACAGTATCCGGTCCATTGGTGCTTCCCTGGCCAGCGGCTCCTTTGTGACTGCCGGAATGGTTGTTGCTCCGTGCTCCATGAAGACATTGGCGTGCATCGCGCACGGCCTTTCGGACAACCTACTCACGCGTGCCGCCGACGTCGTTCTGAAGGAGAGACGTCGACTCGTGCTGGTTGCGCGCGAGACACCTTTGAATCTCGCGCACTTGCGCAATATGACGGCGGTCACGGAGATGGGTGGAATCATCATGCCGCCCGTTCCTGCGTTCTACGCGCACCCACAAAGCCTAGATGATGTGGTTCGCCACATGGTCGGGCGCATTCTCGATCTGCTTGCCATCGATCACGCGGAGATCTCCAAGCGCTGGCAGGGCATCGGAGACGATCTGACGGCGACCAGGGACGAATTCGAAGGGCGCCCATGAATCGAGCCGTCGAGGCGGATTTGTCCAGCCCTTCAGACAAAGCGTTGCGCCACGACGCCCGCCATGTCGGACGCGCCATGGAGAGGCTGGAAGATTCGGCCCTCCTTAGCGGACGGGGGCGCTACGCGGATGACCTTGCGGTGCGGCCCGGCACTCTACACGCGGCCGTCCTGCGATCGCCCCACGCCCACGCCGAGATCGCTTCCATTGACGTGCACTTGGCGCTGAGCGCCCGAGGTGTGCGCGCCGTCCTCACGGGCGAGGACCTGCGGCCCTGGTCACGACCGTTTGTCGTCGGTGTCAAAGCACCGATGGAACAGTGGTCGATGGCTCTGGACAAAGCGCGCTACGTCGGCGAGCCCGTCGCGGTCGTGCTTGCCGAGAGCCGGGCGCTCGCAGAGGACGCTTTAGACCTGATTAAAGTCGAATATCGGCCGCTAGAGCCTGTGGTATCGCTCGAAGCCGCATTGGCCGCGACGGCGCCCCTGCTGCACTCCGCAGTCGGCACCAATGTGGTCAGCGATCGGACCTTTCGCTATGGCGATCCGGACAGTGCATTCGCTGCGGCGGCGCATCAGGTGAGCGTGACCACGTCCTATCCGCGTAATTCGTGCACACCCATCGAGTGCGGTGTCGTCATTGCGGAATATCTCGGAGCCGAGGGTTACGAAGTCACCTCGAATTTCATGGGGCCGTTTTCGCTGCATGCGGTCATGGCCATGGCGCTTAACGTACCGTCTCACCGGTTGCGTCACAAATCGCCACGCGACTCCGGGGGCAGCTTTGGGGTCAAACAGGCGGTCTTTCCTTACATTGTCCTCATGTGCCTCGCCTCCCGAAAGGCGGGCGCACCAGTGAAATGGGTCGAGGATCGCCTGGAGCACCTGGTCGCCGCCACTTCCGCCACGGCGCGCCTTTCGACGCTCAAGGCCGCCGTCGAATCGGACGGACGCATTCTCGCGCTTTCGTATGATCAGATCGAGGACTGTGGGGCTTATCTACGGGCACCTGAGCCTGCGACCTTCTACAGAATGCATGGCTGCCTCACCGGCGCGTATGACATTCCGAATCTCGCGGTTCGAAACCGCGTGGCGTTGACCAACAAGACGCCCACCGGACTGGTTCGCGGATTCGGCGGGCCCCAGGTCTATTTTCCGCTGGAACGGCTCATGCAACGCATCGCGATCGAACTCAAACTCGATCCGATCGAGGTCTATCGACGCAATTTCGTTCCTGCGACGGCCTTTCCGTATCGTGCAGCAGCCGGGGCCCTCCTCGACTCGGGCGACTATACCGCGGCGCTCGAACACAGTCTGGTTGAGGGCGCATACCAGGAACTGGCGGACCGTCGCGCCCAGGCGCGGAACGAGGGGAGGCTTTACGGCATCGGTTTCGCCGCGATCGTCGAGCCTTCCATCTCCAACATGGGGTACATCACGACCGTACTTACGCCCGAAGCAAGGCAAAAGGCGGGACCGAAAAACGGAGCCATCGCCAGTGCAACGGTCAGTGTGGACCTCCTGGGTGGGGTCGTCGTGACGGTCGCCTCCACCCCTGCCGGCCAGGGCCACATGACAGTGTGTGCTCAGGTCGTCGCCGATGTGCTCGGCTTGGAGCCGACCGATGTGACGGTGAACGTCGAATTCGACACGCACAAAGACGCCTGGTCGGTTGCCTCGGGAAACTATTCGAGCCGCTTCGCCGGCGCCGTCGCGGGAACGGTTCATCTGGCGGCCCGGCGTGTTCGGGACAAGCTCGCGCGCATTGCAGCGTCGCAGTTCGCCTGTTCCACCACGGATGTGCGCTTCGAAAAAGGTCGAATCTTTGCATACGGCGCACCCGAGAAAGGGGTGGCCTTTACACGCTTCGCCAGTAACGCGCCGCACTGGTCGCCTCAGCTTCTGCCGTCGGGCGAAGAGCCCGGGCTTCGCGAAACCGTGTTCTGGTCACCGCCGAACATGGAGGCGCCTGACGACTCCGACCGGATCAATACCTCGGCTGCCTACGGCTTCGTGTTCGACATGTGTGCTCTCGAAGTCGATCGCTCGACGGGTCGGATTCGCATTGATCGCTACGTCACCACGCACGACGCGGGAACGCTTTTGAATCCGGCCTTAGCGGACGGCCAGATCCGCGGTGGATTCGCGCAGGGCCTTGGTGCCGCACTCATGGAAGAGCTGCGCTACGGTGGCGACGGCAGTTTCCGCTCGGGCACTCTGGCCGACTACCTGATCCCCACGACATGCGAGGTACCCGATCCGATCATCATCCACCGCGAGACGCCGTCCCCGTTCACCCCCTTAGGCGCCAAGGGACTGGGCGAGGGAAACAACATGAGCACGCCTGCCTGCATTGCCAATGCTGTCGCAGATGCCCTGTCCGCCGCAGACATCCGATTGCCATTAACACCGGCAAAAGTCATGACGCTTGTCGGCTTCGACGATCCGCCCTCGTCCTCGAATGCCCGCCCGGCATCAGCCCCTTCGCCCGGGCAACGGGGTCAGCGCGTCTTGTCCGCCCGAGGGGATCTGCATTTAAGCGCGACACCCGAAGCGCTCTATGCGACTCTGCTCGATCCCGTGGAGCTGGCCAAGGTTGTGCCGGGTTGCCACGCCCTGGAGCGGCTTGGCGAAAATCGCTTCAGGGCGGATGTCACTTTGGGAGTAGGCCCAATCAGGGCGCGCTACGATGCCCAAATCGAACTATCGGAGCTCGTACCGCCCACTCACTTGCGCCTGTCAGGCTTGGGCAACTCTGCCCTGGGGACCGCCCGTGGTACCGGCGTAATCGAACTGGCCGCTGAAGACGCTGGAACCCGCCTTCACTACGACTATGAAGTCGAAATATCGGGCAAGGTCGCGGCAGTCGGCTCCCGCATGCTCGAAGGCGCAGCGAAGATCGTCCTTCGCCAACTCTTCGATGCGCTGGGACGCCAGGCGTCAAACTCGGGCGGCGCGGGGGCGACTTGGTGGAGATCGTTCTTGACTTGGCTTCATCGCAAGCCGCGACGATGAAACCGGCGGCCTTCGATTACCTGCGCATCGATTGCCTGGAGCATGCCCTGGAGATGCTCGAGGAGTCGGGAGAAGGGGCTCGTATTCTGGCTGGCGGCCAATCGCTCCTGCCGATTCTGAACATGCGGCTTCTAGAAGCCGAACTGCTGCTGGATATCTCGAGAACCCCGGATCTGAAGCACCTGGGGATAAGCCAGGGTTATCTCGTCGTGGGCGCCGGAGTGACCCAGGGCGAACTGGAATGGCGTGGCTCGCTCTCTGAGGAAGTTCCGCTCCTCGCCCAGGCGCTGCCATCGATTGCCCATTTTCAGATCCGCAATCGCGGGACCGTGTGCGGCTCGATCGCTCATGCCGATCCGAGCGCAGAACTACCTTTGGTTTTGTCGGCTCTGGATGGCGAGGTGGTCCTGGCGAGCACTCGGGAAAAGCGGGTCTTAAAGGCGCGTGACTTTTTTCAGGGCATGCTCACCACTGCACGCGCGCCCAATGAATTGATCGAGGCCGTCCGGTTTCCCCTCCGTTCAGCGACGAGCCGTTATGGCTTTGCGGAATTCTCCACCAGGCACGGCGATTATGCGTTGGTGGCCTGTGCCGCAGTTACGCGACCCGATGAAATCCGGCTTGCCGTAGGAGGGGTCGCGGATCGCCCGGTGGTATCGGTTTGGCCCCGCCTGACCGATGACGCCTTAAAGACCGCCATCAACGACCTTAGCTGGGAACTCGACGCCCAAGACGAACCCGAAATCAGCGCAGCGTATCGCAGGCATCTCGTGAGAGTACTCGCCCTGGAAGCGATCGAGGGGGGAATATGAGCAGGGCAGAAGCGAACCGGAATTCTGCTTTCGCCCTGCGCCGGGATGAACGCAAGCGCGTGACCGTGCTGCTCAACGGGGAGCAGCGCAGCGCCTGGTGCGAACCGCGGGAACTCTTTTGCGATTTTCTAAGGCATAAACTCGGTGTGACCGGCACCCACGTTGGCTGTGAGCACGGCGTGTGCGGGGCTTGCACCGTCCGCATTGCCGGGACTGCCGCTCGGTCCTGTCTCATGCTCGCAGTTCAGGTCGACGGTCTTTCCGTCCAAACCGTGGAGGGACTCGCACCCCGTCATGAGCTTGGCGATCTTCAGCTGGCCTTTCGACGCCATCACGCCTTGCAATGCGGTTTTTGCACTGCAGGAATCCTCATGTCCTGCGCGGACTACTTGGAACGCGTCGCCAACCCAAGCGAGGCGCAAGTGCGGGAAATGCTATCGGGACATCTTTGTCGCTGCACCGGCTACACGCCCATCGTCAAGGCGGTGCTTGACGTCGCCGCGGCGCGCCAAGAGGCCCGGATTCGCAAGACCCAGAACCAGAGGGCCGCAGGACCGTCCCCAGGCCGCGAACATGCTTGACCTGGGTCGCACCTTTCTGCAAAGCGTCGAGCGCAGCCCCGAATCCTTGGCCATTGTCGATGGCCCGAAGGCGCTCACCTATGGTGCATGGTACGAGGAGGTGTCACGACTTGCCGCCGGCCTACGGGCTTTGGGCTTGGCGCGCGGCGACACGCTGCTTGTCGTCCTGCAGAACCGGTGGGAGATGGCAACGCTGCATTGGGCTTGCCAATTCGAGGGTATCGTCGTGGTGCCTCTGAACTGGCGGGCGAAACCGAGCGAGATCGACTACTGCATCGAGGATGCGAAGACCAAGGCACTCGTGTTTGAGCCCGCAAGCGCTGCGGCGGTCTCCGAGAGTGTCGCAGCGCAAAGATTGCCTCGCATCGCCCTCGACGACGCACCTGGGGCCAGCACGACTTGGACGGCCATCCCGACCAAAACGATGCGACCCGCCGTCCCTGTCGCCTCGGCAGAGGACCTCTCGCTCATCCTCTACACATCAGGCACGACCGGCAAGCCGAAGGGTGTACCCCGGCGGCACCGCCACGAACGTGCCGCAGCACTGGCTCATGTCGCGCAGAACTTGTATCGTCGCGGCGAGCGGACCTTGGGCGTAATGCCGCTCTATCACACCATGGGCGTGCGCTCTTTGCTGGCCATGTCGTTGGTCGACGGTCTCTTTGTCTGCCTTCGGCGCTGGGACGCCCAAAGAGCACTCGAGGAAATCGCAAGACATGAACTGACCAGTCTATACCTGGTGCCCACGCTCTATCACGATTTGCTGGCCACTCCGCTTATCGATGGCAACTCGACGCGATCGGTGCGAAAGCTCGGGTTCGCGGGGGCTCCCATGAGTGACGCCTTGCTCAAACGGCTTGAGCTGGCGTTTAAGCCGGAATTGTTTGTGAATCACTACGGGTCCTCGGAAGTCTATACGGTCAGCGTCAACCAGAACGCGATGAGCCGTCCGGGGAGCGCAGGCCGAGCGGGTCTAAACACGCGGCTGCGCGTGGTCGCCCTCGATGCGAAGACACCCGACGAGATCATCGTCGCAGGGCAAGAGGGTCAGATCATTGTCGATCTGCAAGGCGACGAAGCGTTCGAGGGGTACTGGAACCGGCCTGATGCCAACGCGAAGGCGCTCCGGGGCGGATGGTACTTCACGGGGGACACCGGTTACGTTGACCCCGCCGGCGAACTCTTTGTCACCGGCCGCGTCGACGACATGATCATCAGCGGCGGCGAAAACATCTCGCCCGTGGATATCGAGTCGCTTTTGTCCCTGCATCCCGCCGTCGACGAAGTGGCCGTGGCAGGCGTAAGCGACGCACGCTGGGGTCAGCGCGTGGTGGCGTTCATCAAACCCCGCCAGGAAATCGACGCACAGGCGCTTGATCTCTACTGCCGGGATTCGAGCCTCGCGAATTTCAAGCGACCGCGGGAATACGTCTTCGTGCAGGAAATTCCCAAATCCCCGGTGGGAAAGATTCTGCGGCGCAAGCTTTCGGCAGGCGAGTTCGAGCCCCATGAGCGGGATGGTCAGAATGCCACGGGAATCGCTACAGCATCCCCCAATCCTCCGGACCCCTCTGAAAAGGAGTAGCGCATGGAATCACTGACGCACAGCGGTCAATCTCGGCTCGAGAATCTCGAGGGTTTTTCCGTCGCCTTGGACCCCTCAAAGGAGCGCGCCGACATCATTTTGCATCGGCCTCCGCTCAATGTGATCTCCATGCCCGCGCGCGATCAGATCAGGGCCGTATTCGAGGCCCTAGACGAGGACGAGAGGGTGCGCATCATCGTCGTGAGGGCCATGGGAACCCACTTCTCCAGCGGTGGCGACATCAGGGGATTTCTCGAGGCGAGCCCGGAACACGTATCCAAGCTGGCCTGGAATGTGGCGGCTCCGGCGCGCTGTTCGAAGCCGGTCATCGCGGCCAACCGCGGCTACTGCTTTGGCGTTGGCTTTGAGCTGTCATTGGCTTGCGATTTTCGGATCGCAACGGATACCACGCAATATGCGTTGCCAGAGCAAAAGCTCGGCCAGATTCCCGGGTCAGGAGGCTCGGCGCGCTTGCAGAAGATGGTGGGGATCGCCCGAACCAAGGATATCGTGATGCGCTCGCGGCGCATCACGGGCAGACAAGCCTTGGACTGGGGCATCGTGTCCGATTGCGTTCTCGATCATGAACTCGAGGCAGCCACAGACGCCCTCGTCGATGAACTCCGGGCTTTCTCGCCGCTGGCGCAGCGAACCGCCAAGAAATTGCTCAATGACACCGAAGATGCTCCCCTATCCATCGCCATCGAACTCGAGGGCCATTGCTACAGCCGTCTAAGGACCTCGGACGACTTTCGGGAAGGTGTGGAGGCATTCCATGGGAAGCGGGCCGCCCAGTTTAACGGCCGCTAGCAAAAGCGTGAGAGAACAGCGCTTGCAATCCGAGCAAAACGCCGGCCAAAAGCCGCCTTCGGCAGGCGAGTTTGACTACGTGATCGTGGGCGGCGGCTCTGCCGGATGCGTCATGGCCCATCGCCTGTCTGAAAATCCGACGGTCCGAGTCGCGCTCTTCGAGGCGGGGCAAGATACACCGCCAGGAGCAGTTCCCAAAGAGATCCTTGACAGCTATCCCTTGCCGATTTTTTGCGGTGAGCGGTTCATCTGGCCGGGGCTGAGTGCAAGTCCTGTTTCTGGAACGCCCGCACGGCTATACGAACAGGCGCGCGTGCTGGGGGGAGGTTCGAGCATCAATGTGCAGGCTGCCAATCGGGGACTTCCGCGCGATTACGATGGCTGGACCGAGGAGGGCGCGACAGGCTGGTCCTGGGAGGACGTCTTGCCCTACTTCCGCAGTCTTGAGAGCGACCTCGACTACGGCACGCGGGAGCTCCATGGTGAGTCCGGTCCGATTCCGATCCGAAGGATAGGGCCGCACGCCTGGCCGCTGTTTTGCACATCCTTCGCACAAGCGATGCGAGACTGCGGTCTGGCGAGTCTGGAGGACCAGAATGCCGAATTTGGCGATGGGTTCTTTCCCTCGGCGTTCTCTAATGCAAATGACCAGCGCGTCTCGACGGCGATGGGCTATCTGGACGCAGCGACGCGTTCCCGTCCCAACCTGAGCATCCGGACCGATACCCTCGTCGATTCGCTTGTCATGAGCGCGCAAGCCGCTTCTGGCGTGACCTTTCGCACCAGCTCGGGCGGCCGGTACCTGGCGAGCGCCCGAGAAGTGATTCTGTGTGCCGGGGCGCTGCAATCACCCCTTTTTCTACTTCGCGCGGGAATTGGGGATGGCCAAGCCTTGCGAGCCCTGGACATTCCGGTCATCGCGGATCGGCCCGGCGTGGGACGCAATCTTCAGGATCACCCCGCTCTCACATTCTGCCATTTCCTTAGCCCGTCATTCAGGACGCGGTCATCGGTGCGACGGGCCAGCATGGTTGCCGCTCGATTTTCATCCGGTCTTCCAGGCTGCGATGGCAGCGACATGTATCTGTCGAGCGCGACGCGGGCCGCATGGCATGCGTTTGGAAGGCGGTTCGGTCTTTTCTTTCTCTGGTGCAATCGACCGTACTCACGCGGTTCGGTCGAGCTCGTAGATCGTTGCCCGGAGACTCTTCCCCGCATCGAACTGAATCTGCTTGAGGACGAACGCGACACGGCGCGTCTTGCGCTTGGCGCGCACAAGCTAGTCGAGATCATCGCGCGCGCCGCTTTCCATCGGCACGCCGCAGACCTCTTTCCCGCCGCGTTCTCCCCGCGCGTGAAGGCCCTCAGTCGCTACTCACCAACCAATGCATTTCTGAGTGCGGGCCTAGCGGGCCTGCTCGATCTACCACGCCCACTGCGTCACTGGATTGTGGAGAGCATTTTAGCCTCCAAGCAGCCGCTGGAGCACCTCGTGGCTGATCCGGATCGCACGCGCGCGTTCGTCCGCGACCGTGTTTTTGGTGTTTGGCATGCAAGTGGTACCTGCAAGATGGGGCGCCCCACCGACCGCCTTGCGGTGACGGATGCCCGAGGGTGCGTCTACGGTGTCGAGCACTTGCGTGTGGTCGATGCGTCTCTGATGCCAAGACTGCCTTCGGCAAATACCAATATCCCGACGATCATGATGGCCGAAAAGATCGCGGCCGAGATGATACGGGCACGGCGCACCGCTTCGCTGGCCGGAGATGCAAGCGCGGCTCCCTCCTTGACAAGGAACCCGGTCATGCCTGTGCCTTAAACCGAACCGGACCGAACCAAAACGACGCGGGGCAGCACGGACGGACAGCCGGCCGGTCATGCTCTGTCCAACCGAGACCCAAGCCGTGCCCTTGAAGGAGGAGACAAGATGTCTACAGTCGTAGATCAGCAGGACGAGACGAGGGGTGGCATCAAGCCGCAGGTCCTGCGAGCGGTGATCGCTTCGTGTCTAGGATGGGCGCTCGACCTTTTCGACCTCTTCATCCTTCTTTTTGTGGCCCCGGTCGTCGGTCGGCTCTTCTTTCCCTCGGACCACGCGATGCTCTCTCTGGCCGCGGTCTACGCGTCATTCGCGGTCACGCTCTTGATGCGGCCGGTCGGATCGGCGCTCTTTGGTTCTTACGCCGATCGCCACGGACGTAAGTCGGCCATGGTGGTCGCCGTGGTCGGGGTGGGCGTGGCAACGGCGCTGTTCGGCGCGCTCCCGACAGTCGCGCAAGTGGGTCTTCTAGCGCCGCTGCTTTTCATAGCGCTGCGTCTGGTCCAAGGCATCTTTGTCGGCGGAGTTGTCGCCTCGACCCACACCATCGGGACAGAATCGGTTCCGCCCGCCTGGCGTGGCGCCGTGTCAGGTCTGATCGGCGGAGGTGGCGCAGGGATTGGTGCACTGCTCGCCTCGCTGGCCTATCTTGCCATGTCGACCCTGTTCCCTGGACCCGCGTTTGATATCTGGGGTTGGCGCTGCATGTTCTTTACCGGCATTTTCAGTTCCGTGCTCGGTCTGTACATTTTCAGTAGCCTCGAAGAATCGCCTCTGTGGAAGTCTGGTCACAGCGCCAAGGCCGCCACTACTCCTAGCCGCTCGCCCCTGCGGTCGCTTTTTTCTCGCGACTATCGGGGAATCCTGTTGATCAATCTGCTCCTGACCATCGGCGGGGGAAGTGGCTATTACCTGACTTCGGGCTTTTTGCCCAGTTATCTCAAGCTCGTGAACCACGCGCCCGATGGCGCAGCGTCCGTCATACTCCTCATCAGTAGCCTTTCGGTGGTGGTCGCTTCCGTTCTGACCGGGCACGTTAGTAATTTCATCGGTCGCAGGAAAACCTTTATTGTCGTCGGATTGATTCGGATCGTTCTGTTACCCGCGATCATCCTCGTCATGCCCGCTGCCTCGACGATGACCATGGTGTGCCTTTACGCCGTGGCCCTCAGCATGCTCGGCAGCGCAGGCTACGCGCCGATCCTGATCTTCCTAAATGAGCGCTTTCCGACCGCGATACGCGCGACGGGAACGGGACTTTCCTGGAACATCGGATTTGCAATTGGCGGGATGATGCCAACCTTCGTCTCCCTGACTGCGGCAGGACCGTCTGCCCTGCCACAGACGCTCGCGGTATTCCTGGTCGCCATTAGCGTGATTTTTCTCTTGGGGGCGTTCGTCATTCCCGAGACCCTAGGCGCGCTTGAGAGGCCGGGTGCGAGCTAAGTCCGGTGCAGCGTTGATTCCGCCCTTTCCGACCGCAGAACGAGGAGCCCAGTTCCATGTCCGCAGATGAGAGAACCCGACAAAAGTGCTACGCGTTTCGCGACGAATATCTCGCTCAAACCCCGTCTTGGTATCGAGGCGAGTACCACCTCGGTTTCACGCTGGTCTTCACGGGAGGTGTCCTCCTTTTCTGCCTTCTGAGGATTCATGCTTCCACGCCCATCCAATGGCTCACGGTCATACCCATGTTGCTTTTTGGAAACTGGGCCGAGTGGGCAGGGCACCGCTATCTTCTGCACCGACCGACGCGGCTGCTGAAGGCAGCCTACCGGCGGCATTGTGCGGTCCATCATCAGTTCTTCACGCACGTTACGCTGGAATACGAGGGACAGCGTCAGTGGCGGGCGCTCCTGTTTCCGCCGTTCGCTCCTGTGCTGTTTATCGTCGCGGCCTTGCCGGTGGCGCTCGCGTTGGGAATTCTCTGGATACCCAATGCGGGATATATCGTGATGGCCACCATGGCCGGATATTATTTGATGTACGAAGGGCTGCACACGCTGTCCCATCTCCCGCGGAGCCGATGGTTGGATTATGTCCCCCTGGTGAACACAGTCCGAAGGATGCACGTGACTCACCATGACCCGCAATTCATGGGCGAGCGAAACTTCAACCTGACATTTCCGATTTGCGACGCGCTGTTTAAGACCAGCGATCTGGATAGGGGCCTGCTCGGTACTCTCTTTAGCGGCCGCAGGCCCGCCGGGCAAGGCGGGGCACCGGCGTCCAACACGGGCCTATGATACCTGCGCCCGTCGACTTCGAGCTTGGACCTGCTCGGATCCTTGGGTCTTTTCGCCTGGGTCGCGGGGCAGTCGAGCCGATGGATGGATAGCATGGGGGCTGGGGGTCGGGACATACGATCGCTGGGTCAGATGTCCCGCGGGCCTGACAACAGCGTAGTTCCCCTCTATTTCAAATCCTTCAATTGGACTTGACCTTCTGGGATAATGGATCTCCCTTGTTGCGGTGCTCCTCTAGGTCAGAATAAGCGTGGATGCGACCAATCTTACGAAGACCAGCACGGGTGCCGAGTCCGATGCGCCTGAAGAAAACCTGACGTGCATCGCGTACGTCAGTCGCGCGGCCAATGCCCTGGAGTGGGCATTCGATGCCGATTCGATCGCGGAGTACTCCCGCGTGACTGGCCTGAAAACGCGCATCACGGGTCTTATGGTCGTCCAAAACGGCTACTATTTCCAGGCTCTTGAGGGAGAGAAGAAGCCCATCTTGCGGCTATTTGACAAGATCCAACAGGATCCCCGCCACGTCGATCTGGCCCTCCTTCATATGGAGGATATCAAGGCCCGATCCTTCCCCAATTGGTCCAAGATCTCTGCGCGGCGCAATGAGAGTCCCGAGGATACCGCCGCTCGCATCAGTGCGGTCGTCGAACGGCTGACCAATCTCGCCGGAGTGAGCGCGCTGGACATCTTTCGGGCCCTGTTCGTTCCAAGTGTGCACGCAATCCCTCTACAGCAGTCCGACAAGCGGGTTTGGCGCATCGCATTTCTAAGTCCCTCGGGACTGTGGAGCGCCAATATCATCCAGTACTTCGGCCGGCAGATGCAGCAACGCGTGGGTCGCACTTGGCTAGGCGATTCAACGAGCGAGGATGAAGGATCCTTAGTGGAGTATGTCGATTTTGACGACACCGATCTGGGCCACGTTCGCGCCGTGTCGTTCTACAACGACGCTGTGGCCAATCCGGCCCTTGTGGGAATCATGGAGAACGCCGCGATCGTTGTCGTGCTGCTGAATTCAAACGAGATCAATGAGGGCGAGAGCTACATCGCCAAGCTGCTCGAGCATCCGGTGGTCGACCGCTATCATCCGGTCGTGCTGCTCATCTCGTCCCACGAGGCGCGCCTTGACGAGTTGATGAACTCCACACTGGTCAGCGACAGCGGTCTCATCTTTCGGTCGGCGACCCTGCGCGTCAGCGATTCACCCGCCATCTGGCGGCAGACGTTCATGGTTGGGGAGGAATTGGGGCAGATTGGCGGCGTCGAACAATCCGACCTCGCGGCCCTATCCGCTGGAGTCGATCAGGTCGAGGAGGGACTGATGTCAAGTGACTTGACCGCCACCTCCGTTACCGCCGTCATGGCCGCAAGAAGGTATCTGGAGATCTTTGAGCCTCTCCGTAGGGATGGCTCGCCGGCCGGCGGTGAGCCAAAATCCAAGGACGAGGGGAAACAGAAAAACCCCTAGAGGAGATCCGCGGCCACTGACCTTGACCGTCTACGGACGAGGCGCTCGCCAGATCACGCCGGCTATTCGGTCACGATAAATACGCCGTCCATGTCCTCGTGACCGTCCCCGCAGAAGTTGTCGCACAGGAACACGAAGCGTCCGACCTTGTCGGGCTTGATATGCACGACCGTGGTCTGCCCTGGAGGAAGGCTTGCACGGACCCCGAGATCGGGAACCTTGAAGCCGTGCAAGAAATCGAGCGAAGTAAACTCCAATTGGACGGCCTCTCCTCTTTTGAGCGTGATTTCGCTCGGTGTGTAGTGAAACCTTTGGGCGACGATTTTCACCACCTTCTCTTCTGGTGCATTGTCGGCCCGACTCGGGCCAAGGCCAAAGAGAAGCCCTAGAGCCGCCATCCCCACGAAGCACTTCGGTGCGAATCGACCTTTGACGATGGCACGCATGTCTAGGCCTTTTGCAGGGGGAACTCTTGAAGCTTGAAGTTCGACTCATCAGGCTCGACTTCGACCTCGCGAAATCCCAGGCCCTTGAATGGGACGGCGGGATCCCAGGGAACAGGATTGCGCTTTTCCTGGGACTTTGGCGCCGGCAGCGGAAAGATCAATGACTTTGCCGAATGGTGATGGATGCGACCTGTCGTAAAGTGATTTTCCTGATGGATATGGCCATAGAAGACCGTGACCTTCTGGTGTGCATCGAGGATGTCGAGCGCGGCTTTTCCGTCGCGTGTCGCCCAATCCCATTCCGGTGCGAGATCAAATAGGGGGCGATGGGTGAACACGACGACGGGCATGTCGGGCTTTTGCAGCGCCAAATCTTTTTTGAGCCACGCCAGCTGATCATCACCGAGAGCAGCCCCGGGGTCGGAGACGTTGTCGAGAACGATGAAGTGAACACCCTTGTGGTCGAAGGTGTAATGGGTGTCGCCGAAGTACTCCTTGTAGGCCGCGCCAAAATCCAAAGAAGCATCATGCTCACCTGGCATGAAATGGACCGTCGGGACGCGCAGGTGACTTACGATCTCTTTGAACTCGCCGAGCCGGCGCCGCCTTTCCATCGGATCGTCTGTTGTGTGCGTCAGGTCGCCCGTAAAGACGATGAACTCCGGCGGCGTGGCCAACTCATTGACTGCAGCGACGGCTTTTTTCAGCGTTGAGGCGCTTTCGGGATTGGCTGGACCGGTATAGCCCCAGTGACTATCGGACATCTGAACAAAGTAAAAATCCCCATATTGCTGAGCGGCCAGAGCGCCGCCTTGCAGGCCGGAAAGAAAAACGGCCCCGGCCCCGGCGGAGGAGAGCTTCAGAAAGCTACGGCGATTCATCATGGATTTCTCCTGTCTAGTGTTGAGGGTCTAAAGCTTGTGTCTTAAGGAAGGCGATGACATCGGCCCGATCGTTCGGATCCGTAACCTTGAATCCCATCTTTTGTCCGGGGACCAGTGCTTCAGGGTCCGAGAGCCACTTATCAAGATTGGCCTCGGTCCATACCAGCCCCGAGGCGGCCAAAGCCGCCGAGTAGCTATAGCCGGTGATGCTTGCCGCAGGACGGCCCACGACGCCGCGATGCTTCGGGCCCACTCCGTTAAAGTCGATCGAATGGCAAGCCATGCAGCGCTGCGCATAAATCGCCTTGCCGTGCTCCGTGTCCGCCGCGGGCGAGCTCATCTGGACACCCATCCAGAGCCCCGCTACCATGACTAGCCTTAGCGGCCTGTGACAAAGAAGTTCTCTGGTTCGCTCAAGGAAAGTGGTTACCATGATTGGTCGCGGTCGGTTTCGGAGTGGTGTTTCGTCTAGCCTCTCCTGCAGTACCGCGGCCACCCTTTCAGCATTCCCGAATTCCAAAACATTTTTTTCTTCGCTTCGCCTCAATTCGAAGGAATAAATCTCGCACGGCGGTGGTAGGGGTAATGTGGATGGGACTACTTTGACTTCGGAACACGGACGGTTCGAGTCGGCCGTTCTACCGCACCTGGATGCCGCTTTTAACCTGGCGCGGTGGTTGACAGGCGACGACGGGCAGGCGCGGGATGCGGTGCAGACAGGTGCCCTCAGGGCGTTGAACTATATCGACAACTTGCGCGGAGAAGAGGGTCGTTCCTGGTTTCTCGCGATTGTCCGCAACGTTTGTATGGACGCGCTGCGGGACCGCGCCGCGCGTGCAAGCGATCTCGATGTGGTCGAATGGGCGGAAGGCCCTGCCGGCCTCGAACAGCTCTCCGAGCCGGCTTCGCGGCCCGACGAGCTCATGGAGCGTCGCGCGACACGGGAGCGCGTGAATGCGACCTTGAGATCATTGCCGGTGGTTTATCGCGAGGCGCTGGTCCT
This sequence comes from Burkholderiaceae bacterium, assembly GCA_049514215.1. GTDB lineage: Bacteria > Pseudomonadota > Gammaproteobacteria > Burkholderiales > Burkholderiaceae_D > BOG-994. The sequence goes on along the minus strand of JBEKVI010000007.1, from coordinate 60,244 downwards.
ACGAGAGATTGAAGACATGGGATATGAGGAAATTGCGATTGTGACGGGCGTGCCGATTGGCACCGTCATGTCTCGGCTATCGCGGGCGCGACGACACTTCCGGGCCGCCTTTCTGGCTCAGGAAGAGGGAAGGGCCGTATGATGGAAGGACCGGAGGACACGGAAGTGCGACGGACATTAAAGGCGCATGTCGAGTACTTTGTTGCGCCCGCTGATCTGCGCGCTCAGATTGTGTCCTCCGTTCGGGGATCCTCTGCATCCACGCGCCGGCCTTCGCGTTCCTTTAGCGAACAATTGCGCGATTGGTTCGCTCTACCCATTCCGCGCCTCGCTGCGGGATTTGCGGCAGGGGTATTGGTCACTTTGCTGGGCGCCCGCTTCTTTGCCGCCTCGGCAGCGGATGATGCCACGGTTGTTGCTTTGCTGTCAGACCACACCCGCGCCCTGATGGCCGATTCGACCATCGAAGTGGCGTCGAGCAACTCCCACACGGTCAAGCCCTGGCTGAGTGCGAAACTGGGCTACTCGCCCGATGTGGTGGATCTGTCGCAGGAAGGCTATCCACTGATCGGGGGACGCAGAGGGTACCTGGGAAGTACTCCGGTGGCGGTCATGGCCTACGCATACAAAGAGCATGAGATTGATCTTTATGCATTGACCGCGGAATCCGCCACGCGAGTCGGGGCGCGGCTAGCCGGTCGCGACGGCTACAATGTCCGCTCCTGGTCACGCGGCGGGATGCGCTATATCGCGGTTTCGGATGTCGCCGGGGATCGACTCGATGAGTTCGTCAGCCGTATTCAGGCACACCAGGACCATACCTCGGACTAGCGCGAGCATGGGGATGAGTGCCGGAACGTCCGCTCTGTGCAGGACCGGCCGCCTCAAAGTCCGCCGCTACGAGAAATCCAGCGTCGGTATGCGACGGCGGAGCGCACGAGAGGGCTCCTCTCTTCGAACGCTTGGAATGGTGCATTGATGGTCGTGCTTGGGGACGACGCAGACGGCACACGGTCACAGGCCCGCCAGGTATTGGGGGCGGCCTTAGCTCTCAATTTAGTGATGTTTATTGTCGGCGTGATCGCAGGGGTGCACGCGCAATCCACCGGGCTTATCGGCGATGCATTCGATATGCTGGCCGACGCCTCGGGCTACGCCATTGCACTGACGGCCGTGGACCGCGGAATCCGCTTCAAGAGAAATGCGGCGCGGTGGAATGGCGCCATGTTGGTGGCGCTGGGCTTTGGCGTAACGCTGGAAGTGGTCCGACGCTATTGGTTTGGAAGCGCCCCACAGGGCAGTTGGATCATCGCTTTCTCCGCCGTTTCACTGTGCGCGAATGCGTTCGTCTTAAGCAAGCTTGCCCGGTTTAGGAAGGGTGAGATCCATATGCGAGCGGCATGGACCGACACTCGTGCCGATGTGATCGTCAACGCCGGGGTCCTACTGTCGGGCTTGGCCATCATGGCAACAAATTGGCGCTACATTGACTTGGGCGTCGGGCTCGCCGTCGGTATTTTCGTGATTTGCGAAGGCTCCGGGATCATCGCCGATGCCAAGGAGCACGCCTAGGTCAAGCAGTCAGCCGCACGCTGGCCAGAATTTTCACCATCGTGCCTCCATCGACGGCGGGACGGTGGGCACCGCGATCGATGACTGAAGCCTCTTGAGCACGCGTCCGCCGCCAGGGTAGGTATCCGAATTGCTGCTGTAGGGGTCTTGGCAAAGGAGAAACCCGTGAAAGCAGCCCGTATCCATAGTTTCGGCAGCGCTGATGTCATTCGCCTCGAGGACATACCGGTACCCACCGCTGGGCCAGGTTCGGTCCTGATACGCGTCCAAGGAAGCAGCGTCAACCCCATCGACTACAAGATTCGAAGCGGACAGGCCGCCCAAGTCAAGGAGGAGCAACTGCCCATCACGCTTGGACGCGACATCGCCGGGGTCGTTGAGCACGTCGGAGACGGCGTGCGCGAGCTCTCCAACGGTCAGGCAGTCTATGCGCAGCTGCCTTGGGAGACGGGTGGCAATGCGGAGTATGTCGCCCTCGACGCTCGCCTCTGTGCGCAGGCTCCCAAATCCATGAACTTGTCCGAGGCCGGAGCGGTTCCACTGGCCGCCTTGACCGCCTGGCAAGGGCTGTTTGTCTGGGGAGAACTGGAAGCGGGTCAGACCGTCCTAATCCATGGCAGCTCCGGTGGCGTAGGACACCTGGCTGTTCAATTCGCCAAGGCCAAGGGAGCGCGCATTATTGCGACCGCCTCAAAGCGGAGCGAGGACTTCATCAAATCCCTCGGTGCTGACCGGTTCGTCGATTCACATGCCCCCAAAATCGACGATCTCGTGCAGGGTGTTGATCTGGTTCTCGACCTTGTGGGTGGCGACGGTCAAGCCCGCCTGTGGAACGTCCTCAAGTCTGACGGGATTCTGGTCTCGACCCTTGGTAAACCAGCCAACCCACCATCCGGGGCGCGTTCGATACAGGCCCGCGGATACCAGGCAGAACCGCATGCAGAGCAACTGGTCGAGATCGCAAGTTTGATCGATGCGGGCCAAGTCCGACTTCATGTCGAAAAGGCCTTCTCTCTGAATCAAATTCAGGACGCACACCGGTGCCTGGAGACGGAGCATCCGATCGGAAAAATCGTCATCAGTGTGGGCTAGGAAGCGGCGATCGGATTTGCTGGGGTGGCTTTTCCTGACCGGGCTGCCGGCACGGCGCGGGCGAGCAGACGTTGACACGTCGGCAAGGACTGTGACCGGGTACGTCGGTTGCGAAGAGAGCTGGCGTGAGAGCGAGTACGCCTTCTGGCTCCAGCAGACTCTCCCCTTTTTGAAGCCATCAGGACCCACCCCTCATGAATACCCCCCCGATTGTCGATTCCTCCGACGCCATTCTTGACAAACGCAGGCGCATCCTTGTTTTGGGGGGCGGCCTTGCGGCAGGGGCGGCGGTCCTTTCCGGAGAAAGTGCGCAGGGGGCGGAGCCTGTGGCTCGCACGGATGCGGGTCCTCGCCAACTTGACGGGCAGACGATGCCAGAGCCTCCCGAAGCTATTTCGGCGGGACCGGTCAAACCGGGACGAGGGTCGGCATTGATCGGAAAGGTCGCGGTCGTCACAGGCGCTGCAAGAGGAATTGGAAGGGCGATTGCCGTGGAATTCGCGGCCAACGGAGCCGACGTGATTGCCTTGGATATCGCCGGGCCTGTAAGTCCCGCGTCGAACGCCATACCGGCCACACCAGAAGAGCTTAGCGAAACCGTTCGGCAGATCGAATCCTACGGCCGGCGTGCTGAGGCATTTCGCCTCGACATTCGGGACATTGCAGCGCTGCGCGAGGCAGCCGACCAAATCGAGGCATCGCACGGAAAGATCGACATCGTCGTCGCAGACGCGGCGATCCAAAGATGGGTGCCGCTTCTGGAGATGCAAGATAGCGACTGGTTTGACGTCATCGACAACAACCTCAATGGCACGGCGAATACCATCCGGGCCTTCGCTCCGAAGATGGTGAAGCGGCGACAAGGGCGCATCATCGTGCTCTCCTCAATGCAAGGAAAGCACGGAACCAAGGATGCTGCGAGCTATTCAGCCTCCAAGTGGGGGATTTTGGGATTGATGAAATCCGCCGCTCTTGAACTGGGTCAGTACGCGATCACGGTCAACGCGGTGATTCCGGGCTTGGTCGACACTGCGCTTACTCGCTACGAAAAGCGCTTGAGCGAAAGCATGGCCGAAACGGGTCAAAAACCCCCGGAAAAACCCACGCCGCAGCAGGCTTGGGATGCCCGCGCGCCCACGGTCCCGCTGAAGGTGGGTTGGCTTCAGCCCGACGATATTTCGCCCGTGGCAGTTTTTTTGGCGTCGGACGCGGCTTCCATGGTCACCGGGGCAGAATACGAGGTCACTGGTGGCGATAGCGCCAAGAGCATGTAGTCCGGGCGATCCTGTTCGTTAGAGGGTAGGACATGAAGAACTTTGCTGACACGAGGAAAATGGATCCGGCACGATCGTTCTTTCAATGGAGCAGACCGTTAGCTTGCGGCCCGTGCGCGCTTTCAGGCCTTTGTTCCCCTTTTCCGGAAAGGCAGGAGACTGTTCCCAAGAATCGGGCAGCTCCGGAAGGCTTTCGAGAGATTCGCCGATGATTCTGAAGACCTACGCCCGGATCCTGACCACAGATGCCGACCGATCCGTGGAAGTATTTCAAAGGCTGCATGGCGGCAATCCACACCTCCGAATCAAATTTCGGGAGTGGGAGATTGTCGCCATCGGGGACGTCTACTTGGTCGCGGGTACGGAAGAAGCGCTAAGACCGATCCGAAATGTGCTAGGCCCGCTCGTGGTCGACAATCTCGAGCAGACTCAAGCGGCGCTCGTGCAAAGCGGTGCGCGAATCGTGCTTCCGATTGACGAAGGTCCAACCGGACCATTTTTGCATGCTCGGCATCCCGATGGGAGCATCGTCGAATACACGCAGTGGCGTCCTTACCTGGTGGAGAAGTGGATCACGATGCCCCACGGTCGGGGCGTATTGTCCTCGCAGGTTTGACGCGCCCTTCAGTAGCCGCCGCGCGGCGCGCCCATTGCGCTCGCGCCTTGCTTACTCGCAGCGCGAACCCTCGATAAAACGTTCAAGAAGTCGCATCAGCTGGTCCGTCTTGCGATGGCCGAAGGACTCCTTGATGCTGTCGTGATGCGCGTCAACCCTTTCCTTGAGTCTGGCGACAACCTCCAAGCCGCGGTCGCTGATGAAAACCAGCACTTTTCGATTATCAGTCGGATCCGCGGCCCGTTGTACGACCCCCCGACTTACGAGCTTGTCGATGTTCTTGGTCAAGGCCGGGCCGTTGAGCAAGACGCGCTCGGCCAGCTCTCCCATCGAACGCCCTTGTTCATCCGAGAGGACATGAAGAATGCGCCAGTGTTCTTCATTGAACTCTTCGTCCCCAATGGACTGCCCAAGCCCGATTCGCATGTTGCGATGGGCCGAAGCAAGAAGATAGGCGAGATACTCGGAGAGGTCTTGCGCTGGCATCGGATGTCCGCAGCGGGAATGTTTATGGTCTAATTCTATTCTCCAATGCTTTCCATGGAAAGCATTTCCTCTATTGCTGCTTCGCCGCTGAGGCTCTTTTGGGTTCACACGACCGACTCTCTGAGATGCGCGATTCCGGCACGACGCTCATCGTCGTCGACGTGCAAAACGGCTTCATGCCTGGCGGGCGCCTGCCAGTACCCAACGGACACTGGGTCGTTCCTGTGATAAACCGCCTCGCGCAGCAGTTCTCCGGTGTCGTGCTCACGCAGGACTGGCATCCTCGGGGTCACATTTCGTTCGCGAGCAGTCATCCCGGCCGCAAGCCTTTCGAGACTGTCGAGCTCAGCTACGGACCTCAGGTTCTTTGGCCCGAGCACTGCGTACAAGGAAGTTTCGATGCCGCCCTCTATGCCGAATTGGACGTTCCGCATGCCGAGCTCATCATTCGCAAGGGATTTCACCCCAAAGTGGACAGTTACTCGGCATTTCAGGAGGCGGATCGAGAAACAGTGACCGGTCTCGACGGTTACCTTCGAGGGCGTGGGATCAAGCGCGTCTTCGTTTGTGGATTGGCCACGGACTTTTGCGTGGCTTGGACCGCACTTGATGCCGTTCGGCTGGGCTACGAGACTTGGGTCGTCGAAGATGCCACGCGGGCAATCGATCTAAATGGTTCGCTGGCGCAGGCGTGGACATCCATGATTGACGAGGGCATCGGGCGCATTCAATCCGCCGAAATCGGCGCCGCGTGAGCCCCGCTTTTGGCATGGAATATGCACCGGCAGGCCCGTCCCCCTTCAGGTTGCACGGCAAGCCTGTGGCGTCGTTTATTTTCCATGGCAAGTAATGGTGCTAAGCAGCACCAGCCGCGAACGTAGCATCCCGACTTGGTGCACGGCCAGGAGAACGCATGGATTCACGTCAGTACGGCGAATCGGGCACGCGGTTCGCGCCTTCGGGGAAGCGTTACGCGCGTCCGACCCGATTTGGCCAGCCACCGACCGAGCGGCCGATGAACGATGGGCAAGACGAGGTGCGCATCGCGCTGTGTGTTCCCCTGGGAGGCTTAACCGGAATCTGGGGTCCGTCCGCCTTGGCGTGCGCGAAACTTGCAACTGCGGAGTTAAATCGCGCTTCGGGTATCGCAGGGCGCCTCTGCCGGCTCGTGACGGTAGACGCCGATGACGATGCGGCCTTCCTGGAAACGATTCTGACTGACCTCGTCGACAGCGGTGCAGTCGATGCCCTCATCGGGATGCACACAAGTCACGTACGCCAACGCATCTTGTCGGTCATCGGAGGTCAGATCCCGTTCGTCTACACGCCTCTCTATGAGGGTGGAGAGCGCACGCCGGGCGTATTTGCAATTGGGGAAACGCCGGCCCGACAGCTCAGCCCGGCAATCCGGTGGCTGGAAGCGCACGAGCGGCCGCGCCGCTGGGCGCTCCTCGGAAACGACTATGTCTGGCCACGTGTCTCGAATCGGCTCGCGCGCGACTATATTGCTCAATGCGGAGGACAGATAGTCAGCGAGGCGTATGTCCCTCTCCATACGACCGACTACGCGGAGCACCTCGAACGCCTGCGCAATGAGCGAGCCGACGCCGTATTGCTCTCGCTGGTCGGGGAGGACGCGATCGCGTTTAACCGGGCGTTCGGTGAGATGGGCTTGGCTAGGACCACGCTCCGATTGTCCTGCGCCATCGAGGAAAATGAGTTGCTCGCGATCGGTGCGGGAAACACCGATCGACTCTACGTCGCGTCAAGTTACTTCGCCGCATTGGCAACCGACGCCAATCTCTCGTTTAAAGAGCGATACCACACACACTTCGGTGAGCGGGCGCCAACTCTCAACTCACTCGGACAGTCGACCTATGAGGGAGTGCATTTCCTCGCCTCACTCTTTGAATACGGCCTCATCGCACGCGAGCAATGGTCCAACGTTGGGCGGGAGCCGATGTCTTTTCGAAGCGCTCGGGACGGGGTCTATGCAAGCGAAGGTATCAACCTCGCGCCCATCTATATCGCCGTCGCTGATGGCCACGTATTTCGCGTACTCAGCCGACTTTAGATCGAGGACTTTTCAAGAGAATATTTTCCAAGGCAAATAAAATACTTGACTTGGAAAATATCGGCCGCCACAATGCTTCTGCACCCGGCGCTTCCGACGCTGACGTGTCCCGCGCAAAGTCGACACTGAACGGTGGCCTGCGCGAGGCCTTCTTTCGGCCATGGAGCAGGCGATGTCGATCAGGCGTCCTACTTCGAGTCAGATCCAGGCGGTCGCGCAAAGTCTCGGTATCCACCTTGACGAGAAGAAAGCCGAGACGTATCGGCAGCTTCTACAGCCCAATTTCGACGCCTACGATGCCGTAGATGCAATGCCGGACTACCTGCCGGCAGTGAAATATCCGCGCGGACAGTCCTATTTCCCGAAAGGAGAAGAGAACCGTTACGGCGCCTGGTATGCGAAGTCGACGATACGCGGAGCACCGCAAGGAAAGCTCGCCGGCAAGACCGTCGTCATCAAGGACAACGTCTGCGTGGCCGGCGTTCCGATGATGAATGGCTCCCCAACGCTGGAAGGTTTTGTGCCCAAGATCGACGCCACGATCGTGACCCGACTGCTCGATGCGGGCGCAACCATTGTCGGCAAATCGGTCTGCGAGTTGTTCTGCTTCTCGGGGGGCTCGCACACGAGTTCCACGGGGCCGGTCCACAATCCCCGTCGCCACGGCTACTCAGCCGGCGGGTCGTCCTCCGGCAGTGCGGCCTTGGTTGCTGCCGGAGAAGTGGATCTCGCCATAGGCGGTGACCAGGGAGGGTCGATCCGTATGCCGTCCTCCTATTGCGGGATCTATGGGATGAAGCCGACGCATGGTCTCGTCCCGTATACCGGTGTCATGCCGATCGAGTTGACCATCGACCACACCGGACCCATGACCGCAACCGTGGCAGACAACGCCCTCATGCTCGAGATCCTCGCCGGGCCCGATGGCCTCGATCCTCGCCAGCATGCGGGCAAGGGATCCCAACCGTACTCCGAGCTCATGAAAGGCGGCGTGAAGGGCTTAAAGATTGGCGTTGTCGCAGAGGGTTTTGGCTGGCCGCAATCGATGCCGGAAGTCGACGCCAAGGTTCGCGGTGCGGCCGACCGGTTTCGCAAACTCGGAGCCACGGTCACCGAGGTGTCTATCCCCATGCACCGTGTCGGGCCGGCGATCTGGTTACCGGTCGCGGCCGAGGGCGCAACACAACAGATGATGAAGGACAACGGCTACGGCTTTAACTACAAGGGTCTTTACGACACTGCTTTGATCGATTTCCACTCCGGTTGGCGAAAGCGTGCCGACGAATTGTCCGAAACCCTGAAGATCACCATGGTTCTGGGCGAGTACTTCATCCAGCAGTACGGCGGCCATTACTACGGCAAGGCACAAAATCTCACTCGGCAGCTGAAGGAAACTTACGAAGCGAGCCTCAACGACTTTGACCTCTTGCTCATGCCCACGCTGCCCATGACAGCAACACCGCTGCCCGGTCCTGGGGCCTCAGTCGAGGAAATTGTTCAGCGCGCCTTCGAGATGCTCCCCAACACGTGCCCCATGGACATTACGGGCCACCCTGCCATGTCTTTACCGTGTGGATTGGTGGACGGGCTGCCCGTCGGTCTCATGCTCGTTGCCAAGGATTACGGCGAGGGCACGATCTACCGCGCGGCTTACGACTTCGAACAGTCCGGCGACTGGAAAGAGTTCTAAGTCCAACGCTACGCCAAGCCGTCCATACGGCCTGCGCAGTTTGCTCGACATTTTCGAACACAAAACCAGGGGAATCGCTATGGATCGTCGTCAATTCATCCAATTTTCCGGCCTCGCAGCGGCATCGGGGGTGGCCACCACACTCTTACCCACCGCAGCGATGGCTGCCGACGAAATAGCCGTAGGCAGTATCCACGATCTCTCCGGAGGTCTCGATATCTACGGAAAACCCATGCTCGATGCGCTCACACTCGCCGTGGAAGAGCAAAACGCCGCAGGGGGCCTGCTGGGGAAGCAACTGAAGGTGATCAGCTACGATCCCCAGTCGAACATGCAGCTCTACGCACAATTTGCGCAGCAGGCAGCACTCAAAGACAAAGTTGCGGTTGTGATGGGCGGCATTACTTCCGCTTCGCGTGAGGTGATCCGGCCGGTCCTCGATCGCAGCAAGACCCTGTATTTCTACAACACGCAATACGAAGGGGGAGTCTGCGATCGCGATATCTTTTGCACCGGGGTCACGCCCGCCCAAACGGTCGGTAAACTCGTCCCGTATGCGATGAAAAAGTGGGGCAAGAAGATTTACGTCATCGCGGCCGACTACAACTACGGACAGATCACGTCACAGTGGGTCAAAAAGTTCGCGCAAGATAACGGCGGCTCCACCGTCGCGATCGAATTTTTCCCGCTCGATGTGACAGCGTTCGGTCCCACCATCTCGAAAATCGAGGCGGCTAAACCGGACATGGTGTGGTCCGCCCTGGTCGGCGGCGCCCACATCTCCTTTTACCGCCAATGGGCCGCCGCGGGACTGAACAAGAAGATTCCCTTGGCCTCGACCACTTTCGGTGTGGGAAATGAACAGATCGTGCTCTCTGCCGACGAGGCTAACGGCTTCCTTCTCGCCTATAACTATTTCGAAAGCTTGGCTACGCCTGCAAACAAGGCCTTCCTCGATCGCTTCCATAAGCGATTCGGGGCGGACTATCCCAATGTGACGGAACTCGCAATGGGGACCTATCAGGGCTTCAAACTCTGGTCTGAGGGGGTGAAGAAAGCTTCTTCCATCGAAGTCCTGAAGGTCATCCCCGCGCTTGAGACGGGCGTATCGATCGACGCGCCCAGCGGCAAGGTTTCGCTCGATCCCGCGACGCACCACTGCGTGCTCAACGTGAGTATTGCCGAAGTCAAAGACAAGAAGTTCAACATCTTAGAGACCTTCGCCCAACAGCCGCCAGCAGACACGAGCGCGGTGTGCGATTTGAAGAAGAACCCACGCGATAACCAGCAGTACATCATCAAGGCCTAGTCGGGGCACCTGGTGGACCTCGCCGCCGTCGTCGTCATCCAGGTGCTCTACGGGGTGGCGAGTCTGGTCATCATCTCGGCCGGACTCGCAGTCATTTTTGGGATGATGAAGGTGATCAACCTGGCTCACGGGGAATTCCTCATGCTGGGGGGGTACGCTACCTTGGGCGCGGTGAAACTCGGCATCAATCTATGGATCGCGATGCTCATCGTTGCGCCCGCCGCCGTAGGGGTCGTCGGTATCGTCCTCGAGCGCCTCATCATTCGCCGGCTCTATGGACGGATGGTCGATACCATGCTCGCGACGTGGGGCTTGTCGCTGTTCCTCGTAGGTATTGTCACCTCCGTCGTCGGTAACACGACCGCAGGGGTTTCAACCCCGTTGGGGAGTTTTCGCATCGGCGGCTACTCGGTGAGCGTCTACACGCTGGTGATTATCGGGGCGGCTGTGGTGCTTGCTTGGGTCTTGCGCTGGGTCCTGTTGCGCACCGAACTCGGCCTGATCGCGCGCGGCACCATGCAAAACCCGGCCATGGCCGACGCGCTCGGGATCAGCCCAAGCCGCGTCTATAGCGTGACGTTTGCTATCGGCGCCGCCCTGTCCGGGTTGGCGGGAGGACTCTTGACGCCGCTGACTGGGGTCGTCCCCACCATGGGCGCAGCGTTCATCGCAAAGGCCTTCATTACGGTGATCGGAGGCGGACCAGCGATCCTGGTGGGACTCGTGAGCGCTTCCTGCTTCTTTGGGGCGATCAACCAGTTGGCCGCCTTTGTTAGCACGCCTGTTTTTGGCGAAGTGGCAATGCTCGCTGCGGCGATCGTGATGCTCCGTTTGCTACCGCAAGGAATCAGTGGCCGATTCTTCAAGGGCTCACTATGAAGCGACCCTCGCCCACCGGGCTCGCGTCTTTCGTCGACTCCTGGCGAAGCGCCGCGCTCGTGTTCGCGATTGGCATCGCATTGCTCTTCGTTCTCCCGGTGATCCTCGACGACTTTGCGCTTATTCAGGTCACGATCTATATCGTCATGTCGATACTCGCCGTCAGCCTAGGCTTCATTTGGGGCTTCGCGGGCATTCTGTGCTTCGGACAAACCGCCTTCTTCGGACTCGGCGCTTATACCTATGCCATCGCGGTCGTGAACCTGGGAGACAGTACGGGTCCGGTGGTTCTGTCGATCCTCGTTCCGGCGGCTTTTGCGGCACTCATCGGCTACGTTATTTTCTACGGTCGTCTCTCGGACGTGTACATGGGCGTCATTACCCTGACCGTCACGCTGATCCTGTTTAACCTGGTGAATTCGACCGCCGGTCCAGAGTGGCGAATCGGGCACGCTCCGCTTGGCGGGTTCAACGGGATCCCGGCGATCCCCCCGTTGAACTGGCCGGGAGACATCGACGACACCATCACCCCCCGCGGCGTGTTCGAGCTATCGCTTGGTGTGCTTCTGTTCGTCTACCTCGGCCTACGTATCCTGATTGCCTCGCGACTGGGGCACGTCCTTGTCGCAATCAAGGAAAACGAGCAACGGGCTCTTCTTCTCGGATACGACGCCCGGGCATACAAGCTGTTGGCATTTACTCTTGGGGGTGCGATTGCCGGACTTGCGGGCTGCCTGTTTGCCAATTGGGGAGCCTTCACCAGTCCGACAGTGTTCGGACTGGGCCAGTCGGCACAAATCATCGTCTGGGTCATCGTCGGTGGCCTGGGAACCCTCGTCGGCCCCGTCGTCGGTTGTGCGCTGATCCAGTGGCTGACCACGCAGATTGGTACCCAACAGACCTTTAACCCCAATCTGGTTCTTGGTTGCATCTTGGTTGTGTTCGTCCTGCTCGTGCCACGCGGTCTTGTCCCGGGCGGCGGAGCCCTGGGAGTTTGGCTTTTTCGGCGCTTCGCACGATCCAAGACCCGCGAAGCCTGCGCGATTCCGTCGGCGGGCGCCCCGATCGGTGAGCCCAAGGGATGATTCGATACCTCATTGCGGTTCGCAGCACATGACCGGGACTACACCGCTTCTCGAGACCCAGAACCTCAATGTGCGCTTTGGTGGCGTTCATGCGACGCGAGATGTGAATTTCAAGCTCGCCGAGGCCGAATTGCGCTGCGTCATCGGGCCCAATGGAGCAGGCAAGAGCACGTTCTTCAAACTCCTGACCGGCCAGGTCAAGCCGACATCGGGGCGCATCCTCTTTCGAGGTCGCGACGTGTCTGCCATGCGGCCCCACGATCCCGGCCGTATTGGCATTGGCATCAAGACACAGGTTCCGAGCCTGTTTAACGCATTGTCTGTTTGGGAGAACATCTGGCTCGCAGCCCGTCGCGTGACCTCAAAATCGCGGGCCAATGAGGTGACCGAGTCCACTCTCACACGCATTGGCATGCTTTCAGAGTGCCGTACCGCAGTGGGGACTCTCGCACATGGTCAGCGCCAATGGGTGGAACTGGGAGTCGTACTTGCCGCCGACCCGCCGCTACTGCTCCTGGATGAGCCCGCAGCTGGAATGAGCGACGTCGAGGTCGCCCGGACGGCGGAATTGATCCTCGAGATCAGTCGCGAGCACGCTCTTGTCGTGGTGGAGCACGACATGAACTTCATTCGCATGATCGCGACGACCGTGACCGTGTTTCATCAAGGGGAAATCATCCGGGAAGACAAGCCCGATGCAATCATGAACGATCCCTTAATCCGTCAGATCTATCTGGGCAAAAAGCCCCACTAGGTGCATCGGAGATGCTCCAGGTCTTGGCATTGTCGGCTGGATACGGGACGATCCCGGTGCTTCACGACATCTCACTCGCCATCCAGACGGGGGAGGCTCTGGGAATACTCGGGCACAACGGAATGGGCAAGACGACACTTTTGCGCTGCCTCATCGGAGCGCTCAAGGTAACCAGCGGTGGTCTTTTTCTGGACAACCAGGAGATCACCTCGCTCCCGCCACACGCGCGGGTGCGATTGGGCATGGCGTATGTGCCCCAGGGCCGGGAAATCTTCTCAAGCCTTAGCGCACGCGACAACCTACGCATGGGTCTCGTCAAAACGGGGCGACGCGATGCTGCAGCGCTTGATGAGCTGCTCTCGGACTTTCCCCGACTGGCCCCCTTGCTGGATCGGCTGGGAGGCTCCTTGTCGGGTGGAGAACAGCAGTTGCTCTCGCTCGCTCGCGCAATCGCGGGGCGGCCGAAGCTCCTTTTGCTCGATGAACCGACCGAAGGGATCCAACCCTCGATCATCGAGGAAATCGCCGAGACACTATCGAGGCTACGTGCGCGGCTGGGCATCACGATCGTCCTAGTCGAGCAGAATCTTGAGTTCATCGCGTCGGTCTCGCAGCGGGTCCTGGTTATCCGTCGTGGCCAACTTGGGGAGGAAATTCCCCGAGAGCACCTTACCGACCTCGAGATCATGAGCGAATACACAGGAGTCCATGTCTAGGGTGGGCATTCGGTTGGCGCTCCGCGGACTGTGGGCTCCAACCCTCCAGCTCTTGGGAGCACGATGTGAATGAGTCCGCAGTCAGAACGTTAGCCGAGGCCGGGGCATTACCGTTGAGCGTTGACCGCGAGCGGGAGGTCGCGACGGTGCTTTCCCAATGGTTGCCGCAAGCCAATGCACTAAGCCAAAAAATGCGTCATCCGAGGTATCAGGCGATTGTGCCGATCACGGTCTTCGTACAGGTGCCACCGGATGGCGAGGCTTAAGATGACCGGCGCCGTCTATCCCGAACTGCTGGACTGGCCGCTCGCCCGGCTCGCCCAAGCGATCAAATGTCGCGAGGTCTCTCCGGTGGAGGCGGTCGAGGCGACGCTGCAGCGCACGGCCGCCGTCAATGAGTGCCTGGCTGCCTACATCACGGTCTTCGAGGAAAGCGCGCGTCAGGTAGCGCGCGCCGCAGAAACGATGATTCTCGCCGGCCACGATTTGGGTCCCCTACACGGCGTGCCGATCGGGTTGAAGGACAACGTCGCGGTGGCAGGGTTTCGGACCACGGCGGGCAGCAAGATTCTCGCAGACTGGGTTCCCAAAGAGGATGCAACCATCGCCACGCGACTTCGTCGGGCGGGCGCCATCTTCACGGGTAAGCTCAATATGCACGAGTTTGCTTGGGGCGGCACCTCCGACAACCCTCATTACGGAACCGTTCGCAATCCCTGGAACACGGAGCGATTTCCTGCGGGGTCCAGCGGGGGCTCGGGGGCGGCCGTGGCCGCACGCTGCTGCTTCGGGGCGATTGGAACGGATACCGGCGGGTCGATTCGGCTTCCATCGGCAATCAATGGCATCGTGGGAATACGGCCGACCTACGGACGGGTCAGCAATTACGGGATTATTCCTCTTGCCTGGAGTATGGACACAGCCGGTCCCATGGCACGCACTGTGGAAGACTGTGCCTTAATCTTCTCGACCATCGCAGGCTACGATCGACTTGACCCGGCCTGCGCGCAAGTGGGCGTGGGCGATTATCTATCCGGCTTGCAAAGGGGCGTTAGAGGCCTGCGTGTTGGCGTCGTCCCGGGCTATTTTTTCCACCATCTTCAAGCCCCCGTCCATGCCGCCGTGCGTTCGGCTCTGAAGGTCTTCGAGAGCGCCGGCGCTGAGATCGTGGAAACCGACATTGAAAATATTCACGGCAACATATCGGCCCAACTCACCATTGAATCGGCCGAACCGAGCACGTATCACCAACGCTGGCTTAGGGAGCGGCCCGAAGATTACGGCAAGGATGTCCGGGTTTTACTCGAGGTAGGTGAGGCGCTACTCGCTACCCATTACCTGCAGGCACAGCGCTATCGCGCATTGCTTCGGGCCGAGTTTCTCGAGGCATTTAGGCGGGTTGACTTTTTCTTGTGCCCGACACTGCCCTTTACCGCGACCCCAGTGGGTGCCATGACCGTTGTAGTCGAGAATGGAGTGGAGGAAGACATGCTCTCCGCAATCATGCAATTCACCGGGGTATCGAGTCTCACCGGGTTGCCCGCACTGGCGGTCCCGTGCGGCTTCGACCCGGAAGGCCTACCCATCGGAATGCAATTGATCGGCAAGCCATTTGATGAGGCAACGTTATTTCGTGCCGGTGCCGCCTATCAAGCCCTGACACATCATCACCTGCAGGCCCCGAATCTCTGAGAAGAGGTGCTCGACTTTGGCACAAAGCCCTCGCAGACCCAGGCGAGGCGCCGTTTCCACCAGTGTTGCTAAGACGCACGCGCAAACAATGGGGAGGCATGGCGGGCCGCACTTAACTCGGCGGCCGCCGCGAGAAGCGACGGGCCCAACGCGGCCATGCGGCTCTCATCGAGACGGACGGCCGGTCCCGCAATGCTGATCACGCCAATGGTCGGGAGATCGCGATGGCGAACCGGTGCCGCCATCGCGGTCATTCCTGGTGCAAAGACCCCATTAATCATTGCGAAACCTCTGGTCCGCGCGGCATGGATGAAAGTCAGCAACGCTCTGATTGTCGTGGGCGCCTTGGGCCCGAAATGCTTCGGTTGCGCGAATCCCTGACGGGAAACGAGCTCCAAAGCCCGCTCGTCGCTCATCGTCATCATCCAAGCGTGCCCGGTTGCGCTACAGGACAACGTCGCGTCCATGCCCATGTCGGGGTCGTACCGAAGTCCCTTGGTGGCACCTTGCGCCTTGGCCACCCAGGTCAGCCGATCACCGTCCACAATCGCCAGACGGACCAGTTCTCCTGACGCTCGGGCAAGGCGGTCCAGGATGGTTTGGGCGATATCCACGACTCCAGAGGCCGCAAGAAAGCCAAGACCCAAACCCGTTAACTTCGTGGTCAGCACGTAGTCCCCGTGGTCCCTTAACTGTCGTACATAGCCGCAGCGCTTTAAGTCGACCAGCAATCGATGGCAGGCACTGCGGGGGATGTCGAGCTCATCGGCGATCCGCGCCAGTGGAACTCCCTCCACCTGGGTTGCAAGGTGTTCCAAAAGAGCGAGCGTTCTCTCGGTCACGCTGGGCAAGTGCTGTCCCTCCGTCTGCGAAGCCTGCGGTCGCCCGCGCAAAAATCGGGAATTCCAACCTGGAATGCTATACCAGAAACCGATGTTAGCCTTTCTACGAGGGATGCGTCCTGGGAGGGATCCCAAAACTTCCACCCTCAAAAAAACGCTGCCCAACGCAGAAAACAATCGGGAGACAAGGTGGATTCACAAGCAATTGCTGGCGGACACTCTCAAGGCAAGGCGCTTGTCGCCGCCGCGGTCGGCACCGCATTGGAGTGGTTCGACTTCACGCTCTACGGCGCGTTGGCCGCAACCGTCTTTCCCAAGCTCTTCTTTCCGGCAATGGAGCCCACGGCTGGACTCCTCGCTTCCCTGGCGACTTTTGGGGTTGGGCTTGCAGCACGACCGCTTGGGGCCATCATCTGCGGACAACTGGGTGACAAGCTCGGCCGTCGAAATCTCATGCTTGCAACGGTTGTGTTGATGGGGCTGAGCTCGTTTTTGATGGGGCTGTTACCGAGCTACGCGATGATCGGCGTCTGGGCACCCGCTCTACTCGTCACTCTACGAATCACTCAAGGCTTCGCCCTTGGTGGCGAATCCACCGGCGCCCAATTGATGGCCATCGAACACGCTGACTCCGGTCACCGGGGGCGCGCGTCGGGTGTTCTGGGGATCTGCTCGCCACTGAGTCAAATCATGGCAAACGGAATGCTCCTTTTCCTTTCCGCCTCGATGACGACCGAGTCTTTCGACTCCTATGGGTGGCGAATTCCTTTGCTGGCGAGCGCGATACTCGTCGTCGTGGGGGTGTACATCCGCCTACGCGTGAGCGAAACCCCGGCCTTCGTCGCACTGCGCAAAACCGAGGTGGTCCGGCAAGGTAATCCCATTCGGGACGCCTTTAAGCTTCATTGGAGGACGATCCTGCGCTGGACGCTGTTTTTCTGCGGCCCCGCGGCAATCTTTTACCTCATCGTGGTCTTTTCGCTGAGCTATGTCACAAAGACCCTCGGACTACCCAAGCAGGACGGGTTTCTCCTTCTCATGGGAGCCAATGTCTGTGCGATCGCTGGCGCGTTGGCAGGCGGCGTGCTGAGCGATCGCATCGGGCGCAGAAAAGCGCTCGCCGTGGGTTCGATTGCGACGCTGGCCATGCTCTTTCTCTACTTCTCCATCCTCGACACGCGAAATTTCACAGCCATGTTATGCGGCATGGGGTTTTTTCTCGGTTTTACGCAGTTCCAAAGCGGTATCCAGCCCGTCGCGTTTGCTGAAGCATTCCCGACCAACGTGCGTTATTCTGGATCAGCCTTAGCCTATTCTGGGGCGAATCTCATCGCCGGGGGTCCCATGCCTGTCGTTGCGGTATGGCTGTTCGCCTTGTGCAACGGTTCGCCTTGGGGGGTCGTCGCTGTCTGCGTTGTGTTCAACGTTATTTCTCTTGTGGCGATTCTGACGGCACCGGAAACCCTCGGTGTCGATATGAATCGTTCCGATTCGATCGCCGAAGTGACGGCGACGTAGGCGCTACCGATCCTACCCTTCCGGGCGAATCGTGTGAATTCTTCTTCGCTTGAAAAAAGATCATCCCATGACTCCACTCGTGTTCGTGCTTAATGGTTCCAATCTCAACATGCTGGGCAAGAGGGAGCCTGAGCTCTACGGAAATGTCACGCTTTCGGAGGTCGAGCGACAGGTCAAAAATGTCGCAGACGAGCTTGGACTGCTTTGTGATTTCCGTCAGACAAACAGCGAGGCCACCCTGATCGAGTGGCTTCATGAGGCTTATGAATGCGAGGCGGCGGTGATTATCAATCCGGCGGGATTTTCGTTCCATTCGATTCCGGTGCTTGACGCAGTCAAATTGATACGAAGGCCGGTCATTGAATTGCACATCACCAACATTCATAGGCGCGACGAGATCTACCGCCACTCGTTGATCTCGACTGCCGCAACGGGGGTCATCTGCGGATTGGGTATCAACGGATATGTGGTGGCGGTGCGTGCCATGGCATTGGCTCTGCTTGAATCCTGAGGCACTACCACCGATTCATGGGGAGACTAAATACACGGTCTCGCGCCAGGATGGACGAAATCACGAAAGAGTGAGCGTTGCATTGATGCGTACCGCTCATTAATTCACGCACGAAAAAGGCGAACTAGTCGATCGCCCGAGGCCGGCCTCCTGGCCTTGAACGGCGTAACCCTGTGATCGTGGTGCAGACACAATCAAGCCCGCAGAGATGAAATTTAGGCAGCGATTCGGTCAAGCTTCTCCATCGCTTGCGGCGAAAGAACGAGCTTGTCCGCGTCCAGATTCTCGCGCATATGAGTCAGCGACGAAGTGCCCGGGATCAGCAGAATGTTAGGCGCCCGGTGTAGGAGCCACGCGAGCGCGACCTGCATCGGCGTGGCACCCAATTCATGAGCCACCTCAGTCAGGGCGGAAGACTGCAGTGGAGTGAATCCCCCGAGGGGGAAAAAGGGCACATAAGCAATCCCTTGTCGGCCCAGGTCTTCGACTAGATGGTCGTCGGCGCGATGGACCAGGTTGTAGTGGTTTTGAACGCAGACGATCTCGGCTATGCGTCGACCCTCGGAAATCTGCGTGGCCGTGACGTTACTTAAGCCCAGATGGCGAATCAGGCCGCGTTGCTGCAACTGCGCAAGTGCGGTGAGTGGGGCTTCGATCGATCCTTCGGCAGGATGGTGCGTATCGAACATGCTGCGCAGGTTGACGACGTCCAGGACGTCGACTCCGAGATTGCGCAGATTGTCGTGAACGGCCTGCGTCAGTTCCTGCGGTGAGAACGCGGGTATCCATGATCCGTCCGGGCCGCGGCGCGCACCGACCTTGGTGACAATCGTAAGGTCCTGCGCGTACGGATACAAAGCCTGTCGAATGATCTGATTGGTGATGTGCGGACCATAGAAGTCGGACGTGTCAATGTGGTCTACCCCGCTTGCGACGGTCTCGCGCAGAACGGCCAAGGCGGCCTCCACGTCTTTGGGGGGCCCGAAAACGCCCGGCCCCGCGAGTTGCATCGCGCCGTAGCCTAGTCGGCGGACCGTCTTGCCGCCAAGGTGGAACGTTTCTGTTTCGTATTTGCTGGACATGTTGCTTCTCCGAAGGTTGGGTCGTGATTTCATCGTAGTCGGGGACGATTAATCAAACAATCCGTACAATCTGCACGGGCTGTGCGAAACTGCGAACGGTGGACATTGATCTCAACGACCTGAATGCGTTTCTCGCGGTGGCCCGGGCCAAAGGTTTCCGGGAGGGTGCACGCGCATCCAGAGGGAGCCCCTCGGGCCTAAGCGAAGCCGTGCGACGTCTTGAGCGGCAGCTCGGGGTACGGCTACTGAACCGCACCACGCGCAGCGTGGTGCCGACCGAGGCAGGTCACCGCTTGCTGGAGCGGCTCGGGCCGGCGCTTAGCGAAGTCGAGTCGGCGCTTGACGTCGTCAACGGTTTTCGCGAGCGGCCCGCAGGTACGCTGCGTTTGAACGTGCCGGTGAGCGCTGCGCGCCTCGTGCTGCCTGCCATTGTGACTCCCTTCCTGAGCGCCTACCCAGACATACGACTCGAGATCTTCGCAGACGACAGCTTCGTCGATGTATTGGCCGCCGGTTGCGACGCTGGGATCCGATACAGCGAGCGGCTCGAACAGGACATGATCGCCGTGCCGATCGGTCCACGGGTGCAACGCTTTGCCACTGCCGCCTCACCGGAGTACCTCGACCGCCATGGACGTCCCCACCATCCTGCTGACCTCCTGGATCACGCATGCCTGCGCGGCCGGTTTGCGAGTGGTGCGATGACCTCGTGGGAGTTCGAACGTGACGGTGATACGTTGACGGTCGAACCGAGCGGACCGTTGATCGTGCAGGTCGGTGCCGCTACAGACCTGGCTGTTGAGGCAGCTCTTAGCGGTACCGGAATCGTTTGCCTGTTTGAGGACTGGTTACGGCCATATCTCGACAGCGGCCGACTGGAACCTGTCCTTGAACCGTGGTGGAAAAGCTTCTCCGGCCCTTTTCTCTATTATCCAGGGCGCCGTCTCCTGCCTGCGCCTCTGCGTGCCTTCGTCGAATTTGTCAGGGGCAATTCACCGTCCGATTAGCGCTCAGTTGCAGTGCCGGCTACCGCATTTGTCGCACGGCTCTACTTGGGCGAGAGCGCGGACACCTTGAGGTGACTTTAGCGCTCCAAACACGGCGAATCCCCGCGGCTCCACGCAGCACCCCAAGATCCTGCAGGCGTCGTCTTCGGCGCCGTGACTAATGTAGGTTCTCATTCAATCCGCAATGGCGGGCACAGCGAATCAAGGATTTAGGCATCACTGCTGCGAATGACCTCCGACAAATTTCTCACGGAGATGCAAATATCCTACCCGGCATTCGGAACGGCGGCTCTGCAACGGACTCTGATGTCTGCAAACGTCCACGTTTGAACATGATTGCTCCGTGCGTGTAGCCGAACATACTTCTGAGGCGCTCCCGCCCAATCCTCGACGAGACCCTGTCCTGCTCTGGGAGCGTGACTCAAGCTCCGTCCGACGTGGTTGCCGCCCATCGGCACTGCACATTTCATGAGAAAGAGATCCGCGCGTCCTCCACATGCGGGTGCTTTTTTTGACTGGCGATTTTTGCCCCGGCTGAGATCGAGTATTGGCTAGATGATGACAGCGAGGGCTTTGGGGTAAAAATGGAGCGTACGGCGCTCTGTCCCCGCTGCCGAATTGATGGCGTGATTGGCTCAGCGTCGGGCTTCCCTATCTCGGTTGAGTTTCTGGAAAGGATGCACCAGCACTGGTGCTGATCCATACGCAGCGATCGTGACCTTTAAAGGGAGCCTTCCGATGACGCCTGAGGCGATTGAGTTCTATCGGGAGAGCGCCAGGAGACTCCAGGGCGCACCGATTACCTACGTCATCGCGAGCGACGTCGAGGGGCGGAGCTCAATGGTGCCCCTCAGCGGTTGGGCCGTGCGGTCATATGAATTTCTATGACCTGGTCGGTGTCCCACTCGATGGATGGCGCCGCTACGATCAGGTAAATCAATTGGTGGGACAAGGTTGCCGCTCGTCAGACATTGCCCGCGAGTTCGCGACCCAATTGGACCACCTCAAAGCCGCATTCGTAGCTACCGATGCACAGCTTCTCGGCGCGAACTGACTCACGCGATATCTTCGATACGAATGGGCAAATGACGAATCCGCTTGCCTGTAGCGTGATACACCGCATTCGCGATCGCACCCGCGGCACCTACGCATGCCACTTCGCCAACACCTTTCGCGCCAACCGCACTGAAAACCAGATCCGGCATATCAAGCAGTTCGACTTCCAATTGCCGCACATCGGCATTCACTGCAATTTGATACTCGGCGATATTGTTGTTCAGGAACCCGCCGAAGCGCGAATCAACCTGGCTCGCTTCACTCAAGGCTGCTCCGATGCCCCAGACCAGCCCGCCCAGCATCTGGCTTTCCGCGGTTCGCCGGCTCAACACGCGGCCGCAATCGGCGACGGAGAGCATCCGCGTGACCCGAGGTCGCGGCACGAGCGGATCAATTTGCACCTCCACAAAATGGGCGATATAGGAAAAGCTCACATAGTCCGGGAATTCCGGGCCGAGAAAGGCAACTTTGCCGAGAGCGGCCTGCGCGTATGCATCCGCAGGCATACCGGGTCCAGTGCCGCGTGCTTCATCATCGACGTATTCGACTCCGGCATCCGCGAGGATCTGAGCGACGCCCTTGCTTTCACCACTTGGTAAAATCAGACGGCCGTCGCGCAAACGCGTCGAGGACGGATCGACGCCTGCGAATGTGGGGCTTCCGGCCTTCGCCGCCAGCGCCGCGAGCGCGCCCCGCAAATTCGCCGAGGCTTTTGAAATCGGGATCGAAATTGTTGCTGCACCGGTCGAGCCGGAGGTTACGTGCTGAGGCGGCACGCTAGTGTCGCCTATGAGAATCGTGATCTGACTCGCAGGCACACCAAGCTCTTCCTCGGCAACAGCGGCTATTGCACTGCGGATGCCTTGCCCCATTTCATGGGCTCCGACGGACAGATCGGCTTTCCCATCGGCGTGCAGGCGGATGCGGGCAATTGCCGGCGTGATATACGCCGGGTAGGCTCCGGCCGCAACGCCCCATCCGACCAAAGTGCCATCGTCCAGCTTCATCGAACGAGGTGCGCGCTTGCGCTGGTTCCACCCAAACCGCTCGGCGCCGCGCTCAAGACATCGGACGAGATTGCGGCCTGAGAACGGCTTCCCGCTGATCGGATCGATCTTGGCATCGTTGAGGATGCGAAGCTTAACGGGGTCCATCGCCAGCTTCTCGGCCAATTCATCGACCGCGCTCTCGAGCGCAAAAAAGGTCGCCATCTCCATCGGCGCGCGCATGAAACCCGGCGTCTGGGTATCGAGCTGCACGAGCGTCGTCGCCCCACGGAAGGCAGGCCATCCGTAGATGCGTGCCGTCGTTTCTTCCCCGGTAAAGGGCATCAGGTCGAACCGGGAGGTCTGCGAGCGAACCAGATGCATCCCGCCGAGGAATTCGCCGTTGCGGTCCGCACCGATCCTGATACGGTGCTGAGTGGCGGCCCGGAAGGTGGTGGCATGGAAGATTTGGGCGCGCGGCACCGTCAGCTTGACGGGGCGCCTGACGCGCAGCGACGCCACCGCGGCCAGGATGGTATGGGGCGAAATTGCACCGCGCTGTCCAAAAGCGCCGCCGACATAAGGAGAAATCACGCGCACTTGGTCGTCGCGAAGACCCAGGGCTATGACGAGACCGCCCTTCATCGCCTGCGCCGCCTGCGTGCCCTCGTGTACAACAAGGTTGCCGTCGCGCCATTCTGCGACGGTCGAAAGCATTTCCATTGCGTTATGGTGCTGAGCCGCACTGGAGTAGGTCGCGTCTATCGAGACCGGTGCTGCATCAATCAACGGCTCTGGATTACCCTTCACGAAATCGGGAAAGTAGGGCGCCGCCTTCGCCTGAACTACTTCGGCGCCGCCGCTTTCCTTGAGCTCAACCTCAATCGGCAGAGCTTCGTAGGTGACGCGGACCAGCGAGGCGGCCTCTTGTGCCGCTTCAGGTGTTTCAGCCACGGCCACCGCGATGCACTCGCCGCGATAGAGGACCTGCGGCAGCTGCAGCGGCATATGGCTCTGAGTCGCCTGGCCTCCTGCAAAGGAGAAATCGACCTTATGCAGTCGATCCATGTTGCGATAGGTAAGAACCAGCAGCACGCCCTTGAGGCGCATGGCCGCCGTCGTATCGATCCCCACGATCCGGGCCTTGCCGACTGTCGCCGCCACGGGCGTCGCGAAAACCATGTTCGTGGGTCCCCGGTCCGCTCCATAAAGCGGCCGACCCATCACTTTCTCCCGGCCGTCGACCCGCTGCGCATTCGCCCCAATGCCCGTTTCGCTCATGCTTCAGGCCCTTCCCTTCGCAATCATGAGTGCGCGCACCACGGTATTGATGCCGAGCGGCACACGGAACGCGTTCTGCGGACTCGTTTGCGCGGTGGCAAAGGCAACGGTACCGGCCTCGCGCGCAGCAGTTTCGTCCAATATCTTGCCGATCAGGCTCCGTTCTGCGTCCCGGGCGCGCCATGGCACAGTTGCTACGCCGCCAAGCGCGATCCGCGCGTCGCGCACTCGGTCACCGTCCATTGACAGCGCGACCGCCGATGACGTCACCGCGAAAGCGTAAGACTCGCGATCTCGAATTTTGAGGTAGGTCGAGGCCTTGCCTAGTGCTGAAGCAGGCACGCGTGTACCAACGATCATTTCGTCGTCGGCCAGCACGTGGTCAATCTGCGGTGTGTCGGCAGGCTGACGGTGCAGTTCGGCGATCGGGATCGTCCTTTTGCCGCGAGGACTCAAAGTCTCGACAGAAGCATCCATCGCAACTAGCGCGACTGCCCAGTCACCTGGATACGTGGCGATGCATTGGGAGCTCGTCCCCAGTAAGGCGTGGCCGCGATTTGACCCGTCGATCGCGGCGCAACCGCTTCCGGGAAGCCGTTTGTTGCAGGAAAATTGCGTGTCCCGAAAATAAGTGCATCGAGTACGCTGAAGCAGATTCCCTCCCAGAGTCGCCATGTTGCGGATCTGCTGTGATGCTCCGCGCCACAACGCCTCTGAGAGTACGGGATAGTCGCGCTTGATAGCCGGGTGGTCCGCCACGTCGCTCATATGCACCAGCGCACCAAACGCGAGCGCGTCGCCATCGATGCGTATCTCGCGCAATCCAGGAATGCGAGTGATGTCGACAAGTAGCTCTGGCTGTTCGACGTTTAGCTTCATCAGGTCGAGGAGAGTCGTGCCGCCAGCGAGTAGCCGCGGCTTGCCGGGCGCTGTAGCCAACAGTTGTATCGCCTCGGCAGTACTCGTCGGGGTAAGGTGGCGGAAAGGGCGCATCGCGTGTGCCTCCTACCTCGTGGCCGCCTGTTGAATCGCTCCGACAATCCCGGCGTAGGCACCGCAGCGACACAAGTTGCCACTCATGTATTCGCGAATCTCTCCCGGTGAACCGGCGTGACCCTCACGAATGCACGCGATCGCCGACATAATTTGGCCTGGCGTGCAATACCCGCATTGCAGGGCGTCGTGATCGAGAAACGCCTGTTGGACTGGGTGAAGCGTTCCGTCCCCACTGGCAACGCCCTCGATTGTGGTGACCTCCTTGCCCTCGGCCTGCTTGGCAAGCGTCAGGCAGGACAGTACGCGACGACCGTCAACATGAACCGTGCATGCGCCGCACTGCCCGTGATCACACCCCTTCTTGGTTCCAAACAGGGCAAGATGCTCACGCAGGGTGTCGAGAAGTGTGGAGCGGGAATCGATTAGCAGGTTGTGTGCTTCACCATTGACTTGCAGTGTGAAGCCCGTGTCTCCCTGCGCCGATACACTGCCGGCGGCCGCCTGCGCCGTCCCGGGGGGCGCCAACACCACTGCCGTCAAAGATGCGCCGGCAATCAACACCTCTCGCCGCGTGAACTTCGGCGTGTCGTCGTCCATCGCTCCCCCTCGCTCGTAATAGCATCACAGCGACTCTGGTCAAAAGGCTCGCTACCGTCACCTCATGCTGACGATTGATCGCCATTTTGCCTAGGGATTATGGCGAGCCCACGCCTGGCTGTCAGCGACAAAAAGGCAAAACAGCTATGACTAAAGTCGACAGCTTTTCCATCATCAATGACGAAAAGGCGCGAGGGTCGATCGCGATTGCGAAGAGGTCCCCTCTAGCGCGGGATCGGCGTGAGCCATCCCGAGCCACCTGCGGTGGGCCTCACTCCATCCTTCGATTGAGAGTCTGATCCGCAGGAGTTACTCGCGCGCGGGATGGAGCAGATCGGAGAAGCCAATCCGTTGGAAGAACTCGGCGCGGATTTTGTCGCCGAGGTCGAATACCTCTTCCGCACCATCGTGCATCGGGTCGATGTGCACTCGGAAGGGACGAGAACCCTTGGGCAGAGCGACCACTCGGGAAATCTGCCGGGCGACCTCCAGGGGGTCGGCGTTGTCATCGGAAAGGGCCCGCTGTCGAACTGGGATCTCTTCCATGATCCCTGCATACAGCTTCTCGTATTCACCTGCGACGACGCTATCCCCCGGGTGGCCGGCGCTCGCGTAATGGTTTGTGCCGGCAGGAAAGGCACCCGGAACAACGATGGTCGTCTCGATACCGAACCGTGCGAGCTCGGCGGCGTAGCTGACCGCAAGAGCGTCCTCGGCGGCCTTCGCAGCGAAATAGGGGGCCAAATACGGCGGCGTTCCACCTCGCGCGCTGCTAGAGCCAACCCAGATGAGCAGGCCATCTCGCTGACGACGCAGGTGAGGAAGGGCGGCGCGGTTCACGCGCTGCGTGGAAAGCACATTGATATCGTAGATCTCGGCCAGCTGCTCGACCGTAAACGCCTCAGCCGGCCCGAGCACCATATGTCCGGCATTGTGGATGATCACATCCAACCTTCCAGTCTCGTGGATCACGCGATCTACCGCCGCATTGACCATCTCTTCGTCGGTGACGTCCATCGCGAGCGGACGTAACACGACTGAATGCTCACGGGCATAAAGTTCGCTATCGTTCGCCGCGGTCGCGTCAGTGTCAACCACGTCACGCATTCCGGCGTAGACCGTATGTCCGTGGTCAGACAGCATGCGGGCGGTCAACGCACCGAACCCGCTCGAGGCGCCTGTAATGATGATGGTCTTGGACATTGATTCCTCAATTCCTTCGTGTGGGTCTGTCAAGACCGCAGGGCGGCCCCAGGCCGCATCGGGAGTTTCGTGGTCAACTGATAAGTCCAGAGGGGTGAAGAAAATTGGCGTAACGTGCCATTGGTCCTGCCGTCGGTGCCTCGATGAACGCTGACGCAGCAGGTCGATTCGCCGCAAGTGTTCCAACGAAAGGGGTTCCTCAGGTCAGGTCATATCGATCCGCGTTCATCACCTTGATCCAGGCCGCCACGAAATCGGCCACGAACTTAGCTTTGCTGTCGGAAGCGCCATAGACCTCGGCGAGGGCACGCAACTCATGGTGCGATCCGAAAATTAGGTCGACGCGCGTGGCGGTCCAGCGCAGGTCCTTGGTCTTGCGGTCGCGGCCCTCGAAGCTGTTTGGGCCAGTCGCAGTCCACACTGTCGCCATGTCAAGCAGATTGACGAAGAAGTCATTCGTCAACATGCCGACATCTCGCGTCAATACTCCGTCTTTCGAGCCCCCGCTGTTGGCCCCCAGCACGCGCAGGCCGCCAACCAGCACCGTCAGCTCGGGGCCGGTGAGCCCGAGGAGCTGAGCTCGGTCGATCAGGGCCTCTTCCGGGGACATGGACTGCGGGACGTCCTTTCGGTAGTTCCGGAAACCATCCGAGATTGGTTCGAGCGGTACGAAGGAAGCCGGGTCGGTTTGCTCTTCGGAGGCATCCGTTCGTCCCGGCGTGAACGGCACCTCAATCGGCGCTCCAGCCTCGAACGCCGCGTTCTCAACAGCCACGACGCCCCCCAGCACTATGAGGTCGGCCAGAGACACTCGTTTCCCACCCGACGCAGCCGCGTTAAAGGTTGAACGCACCTCTTCCAGCCCTCTCAACACCCTAACCAGACGGTTGGGATCATTCGCTTCCCAGTCTTTCTGCGGCGCCAGACGTACGCGCGAGCGTTCGCGCCGCCGCGACGTAAATCAGGCCCATCTGCACTGCCCCTAGCGGCTGCTTCAACTGGCGCTCGCCCGAGTAGCGCTCGTCAACCAACCAAGTGTGTTCCGGACCCCAGTGGAGCTCTTCCGGCTCCCATTGGTCAGCGCGACCACCGGCGAAGCCAAAGGTCTCAAAGCCCATGGATTCCAGGGCGACATTGCCAACGAGCACGTAGAGGTCTGCCCAGGAGATCTTGCGACCGTACTTCTGCTTGATCGGCCATAGGAGGCGCCGCGCCTTGTCGAGGTTGGCATTGTCCGGCCAGCTCTTCAGCGGGGCGAAGCGCTGTTGTCCTCCGCCTGCTCCGCCACGGCCGTCGCTGATGCGATAAGTGCCAGCGCTGTGCCAGGCGAGGCGTATGAAGAGACCGCCGTAGTGGCCAAAATCGGCCGGCCACCAGTCCTGTGAGTCCGTCATCAAAGCGTGGAGGTCCTTAATCAGGGCTTCGAGGTCTAACGTCTTGAACTCGGCGGCGTAGTCGAACGTCTCGCCCATCGGGTTTGAGCCCGGTGCATGCTGCCTCAGCCCGTCGAGCCGTAGGTTCTCCGGCCACCAATCCCGGTTTGTCTGGCCCCGCGTCCGGTGGTCGAACGGGCACTTGGTTGCGTGGCTGTCCTTGATATTTGCGTCCATTTCTTTCTCCTGCGAACCTCGTTCATCGGTCAGGCCGAGTCGCCTCCGGTCTCACGGGAACGGCCGCGTCCGTGGCTTGGGGGAAATTCGATACGGCTGGGATCGGTAGAAGCAGTCAAACGAGCACCCCGGGATGACGGTCCGGTGGCCAGATCACACCGCCTAGCTCCGGACGCCGCCATCGTGCGCGAGCTTGCTACTCCAGGGCGCTCGCCGCCTCACCGACGAAATCTGCTACTTCCATTGGGTGAGACATCATCGGGACATGGCTCGACTGGAGAACGAGTGTCGTCGCCCCAAGATGATTTGCCGTATCGCGCTCAAGGTCGATCGTGAGCATATAGTCCTGCTCGCCCATCACGAACCAGCTTGGTTTGTCACGCCACGCCGCATGCGGAATAAGCTCGTTATTTGCGGCGGCGGCATAGGGTCCCTGAGTGCAATAGAGCAGTTCGATTTCGTCGGTCGGCAAATCGTGCGCAAAAAAGCGGCGGAAACCGTCGAGCGTGAGCACGAAGCGATCGTTGCCGAACGGCTTGATTTCGGGAGCCCCGGGCGCGCTGGGATAGCCCTTCCACCAATCGTTGAAGGACTGGCCGGAATCTGGTGCCGCGGCAGCGATGTAAACGAGGCCGCAGACCTGGGGCTCGTTACCTGCCTCGGTGATGATCGCTCCCCCCCAAGAATGCCCAACGAGCAATACTGGCCCGTCCTGCATCTTGATCGTCTGACGAACGGCGTCGACGTCGTCCTTGAGCGAGCTCAACGGGCAATTCGCGGCTACCACTGAAAATCCCTTGGCCCGCAAGAGCGGGACGAGTTTGGCCCAGCAACCCGCGTTTGCGAACGCGCCGTGAACGAGGACAATGGTCGGTTTGGTGGACATCAGCATCTCCTAAAGGGCCCGGCATTCTTTGATGCCAGGCTTGAGGTTGAACTTCTTGAACCGGCTCAAGCGCGACCTGCGGCAACTTCCCTGGCACGGATCCGCTCGCGACTCGCCAACATCAGCTTTCGCGCCTTCTCGACGTGCCGTCCCACTAGTTGGCCATGGCGTTTGACGATATCGCCGCCCACAATCACCGTCTCCACATCGGCCGGTCCGGCGCCCAAAACCATGGTGGCAATGTTGTCGCCATAGCCATCTAGATGCGGTGAGCGCATGTCGATAATTGTCACGTCGGCTTGTTTCCCCGGTGTGAGACTGCCAATCTCCTGTTCCATATTCCATACTCGCGCGCCATCGATCGTTGCCAGACGAAGCATGTCCCGTTGATGCAGATCGACGCTCGGCACCTGCTCGCCTCGTGCCAGTGCCTCTGCATTTGCTCTTGACCGCTCAGCCGCGAGGCCCAAGCGCATCTCGGAGAAGATGTCGGTTCCGCAGCTGCAGATCGTGTCCACACCCCAGCCCGCACGGATTCCGCGCCGAAGCGTGGGGCCTGTCGCAGGGTAGGTCCCGAACTGCATAAGCATGTCCGTTGAAGGCGTGAGCGAGACCGTGCCATTGCTCTTCGCAAGCAAATCGAACTCTTCGTCGGTCAACATGTTGGCGTGGACGTAATTGATGTCGGAGCCAAGCAGGCCGAATCGGCTCAGCGCGGTGATGGCGTCCTTGGTTCCGGCCATGCCCACGTGGGTCGAAATTGGGAGGCCCAGCTCGCGCGCAAATCTGAAGTCTTCCGCGTTCCTCTCTGCAGATGTGAAGCACGGCCCGCGAAGCGCCATTCCCATCCGAAGGCGGCCGTTTACACCTTTGGGGAAGTGTTCGTCGCGCATCCGGCGCGCGTCCAAAGGATGCGGAGGATTCGGGTCATCTGTCGTCGGCCCGGGGCCGCCATAAAGGAAGTAGCCACGGATTCCTGATTCCTGCAAACCGCGAAGATTGGCGTTGGCATGCTCGGGGGATCGCAGATTGTGCGCCCAATCCGCGATCGTGGTGATACCGGCGTCGAGCGCCTGCAGCGCACCCCAGAGTGCGCCGGCGTAGATGTCCTCGGGTTCGTAGCTCTTGGAGATGCCGTTAAGCACTGCCGGGCCATATCCTGCGCCGGTCATCTGTGGTGTGAAGGCGCCGATAGCTCCCTGCCAGACGTGGCGGTGCGTGTCGACGAGGCCTGGAATGACAAGTCTCCCTCGGCAATCGATCACTTCGGCATCGTCGCTCGCGCTCGGAGCGCCAGGTCCAACAGCGACGATCACACCGTCTCGGATCAGAACATCGGCATCATGGAGATCTTCGATTTTGTCATCGACTGTGACGACGAAACCACTTTTGAGTAGGACTTCGTGACTCATAGCGTTCACCCTTTCCTGTGTTGAGACGTCCGGCGGTTTACGAAATGCAGTGCTCTATCAAGGGCATCGAGCCGCGCCTGCATTCGCTGAACTTGATTCCCTTTTGACTCCGATACAATCGTGCATAAGCGATGGTGGCCTATCTCAGGTGCCGGATTGGTTGCGTAGGATTATCAGTTGATCGATCTTCCCGTCAGGGGAAGAGAAGTAAAAGGCCAACACGAGCGGCTCTGGTAGTCCGCGCTTGTCGAACAGACCGTCGACGTGCGCTGTCACAATCGAATGACCGTAGTGCCGGATGATGTTCGTAACCTTGAGCGTCATCCGCTCGCCGATTACGTCGCGTACAGCCCAGGTAGCAATCGCGTCTTTGCCCCAGTAGTCTTGGAGCTGGTCGTTGACAAGCGCGTCATCAACGAACGTCGCCATCAGGGCGTCTAGATCGCACGTATTTGTCGCTTGGATGTAGGCAGCAACTGACGCAGGAAGCGTCGCGATCACATCGCCTGCCGACTCGACTGCGGCGGCTTGCTTAACTTCTGATCCCGGCTCGTTTCTCATGGCATGACCTCACTCGATGCATGAGGAGATTGCCCGGAACTTCTGCAGGGAGCGAGTTATGCCTTGTTAAATGCTATAAATCGGATCTCTTGTTGGGGGCCCGCCTTTGCATCCGTCGGAGGTCGCGCTGCGGGCTTGGGCGCCACGCTTGCGGATAACCAGCGAAAGACGGCCGACAGAGCGGTGACGTCCGCCGCATCAGAGCGTCAGGTCTTGCCCTGGAGTTCCGACAACATCTGACCAGCGCGCCGGAGATCCGCAGTATCGTGTCCTTCTGAGAAGCTCCGATAGATGCCCCCCAAGAGTTCGGTCGCGTCTGGAGCTCTACCTTGACTGAACCAGAGTAACGCAAGGGCCATCGTCGACCTAAGCTCTAGACTAAGGGCCGACTGGATCTTTGCTTGTTCACGAGAGCGTTGGAACGCGTTTTCCGCAGCGCCGAGATCCGCTGGAGATGTTCTTAGCCACAGCTCACCCCGAACCCTCAAGAGTTCCGAAAGATTCGAGAGCTCGCCGAGTGCCTCGCTGCGAGCCAAGGCCGCGTCGACCACCACTGTAGCTTCGTCAACCTCCCCAATCTGAATTAGGCCCTCCGCTAGTGCGCGATGAAACGGCATGGCGAGGACGTGATATTGCTCTGCCCGCATAATTGCTAGCGCACTCCGCAAGATGGGAATACCTTGAACAGCATCGCCGCGCGCGATTGCCAACTCACCGGTCAGGGCCAATCCGACGGCATGGTAAGGTCGAAGCGAGTGACGCGCCGCGTGGGTGACAAGGCGCTCGATACGCTGCGCTGAATCGTCCAAGTCACCACGCCAGAGCGATACCGTGGTTGTGTAGATCATGGCCATGCACAAGTTGACCGGGTGGCCACCTTTGATCGCCTCGTCCATCGCTTGCCGTCCGATCTTCGCAGCCCGATCTGGAAATCCGCTGAGCCAGAGGACGCGCGCGAAGGCGATCAGTGCTCGAACCCGGTGGTCGTATCCAAAGAAACCTATCTCGGCTCCCTGTGCAGTGGCGGCAAGGCTCAAGCCGCGCTCGCAGTGGCGCCGCGCCGCCGCTTGGTCGCCTCGTAGATGGTGGGCGACGCCGAGCATCCACTGGCCAGTCGCAATAGCGCCCGGGGTCCCGATTTGTTCTGCGGTCGCGACACCGCGTTCGGCGACCGCTACCGCACCGCTGAAATCACCGAGGCGGGTTAGGAAGATGTGCAGCCCGGCTAGTAGAGTCAGTTCTCGTTGGCGGTCGCCCAAGGCCTCAGCCAGTCCCAGCGCTTCCTCGATTGTCCTGCGCACGGCATCGCCGTTGCCTTGGGTGAACATCATTGAGAACGCCATCGCCTCCTGGAGAGCTAGCCGAGAGGGCCCACTTGAGTCACGCTCAGACAGCGTAGCGAGAGCCTGCTCACACCAGCGATGGCATTCGACAAGCAATGACTGATTCATAAAGAGGGGGGCTGACGCCGCGGCCAATTTCGCACCAATCGCCGGGTCGCCATCTGCCGAGAAGCTCCACTCAAGCGCCGCGCGGATATTCCCAATCTGATGCGCGTAAGTGGTCGGATCCTTGCCAGACGGGTCCATTCGTGGAAGCTGTCCGGCACTATGGTACTGGGCGTAGTAGAGAGCATGAAGCCGGGAAATTTCCGGCGCCTCATGGGTTTGGATCAGTTTGTCAGTGGCAAACGCCCGCGTCGTATCGAGCAATCTGAGATGCGTGGAACCGCTGATTTGTGCGATCGCAATGAGCGATTTATCGATGAGATTCTCAATCGCCTCCGCGACTTCCGTAGACTTGATCTCGTCGTCGCTCGCAACTGCCTGGGCCGCCTCCATGGTAAAAGGGCCGACGAATATCGAAAGCCGATTAAGGATTCTGCGATCGCGAGGTGGAACGAGGTTGTAGCTCCAATCCAACATCGCATGTAGCGTCTGATGGCGGGGCAACGCGCTCCGGCGTCCTTGCCAGAGCAGCTTGAAGCGATTGCGCAGCAGGTCGCCTGTGCCCTGTAATCCATGGGTGCCGACGCGACTTCCGGCCAATTCGATCGCGAGTGCGATGCCGTCCAGTTGGCGACAGATCGATGCCACCAATGGCGCCTCGGCGTCCGTCAGGCTCCCTGCGTATCCGCTAGCAAACGCGCGTTCCATAAACAATTGGACGGCGGACGAATCGAGCGCTTCAATCGCCGTCAGATCGTCCTTGGCGGGCGGGTAGTCCAAAGGTGGCAGGAGATGAACTTGCTCGCCCTCAACGCGCAGTGACTCGCGGCTGGTCGTAAGGAGATGAACCTCTGGTGCGTCGCGATAGAGGCGCGCCGTCAGGGACGCCACGGCATCGATTACGTGCTCGCAGCTGTCGAGCACGAGAAGCGTCCGACGCCCCGCCATGAAGGTCAGAAGACTGGGTAGAGGGTCTTGTGCCTGGACAAGTACGCCGAGCGCGTTGGCAACTGTGCTCGGGACGAGGGTCGCGTCGTTGATGGCTCCCAGGTCAACAAAATGGACGGCGTCTCTAAACTCGTCGACCATGGCGTGGGCTACCGCCACCGCCACCGTCGTCTTGCCTAGACCACCTGGTCCAACGACGCTGACAAAGCGCTTCGAAGCAAGCAACTTCGACAAGGCTTCCACCGCGCTGTCTCGGCCGATCATTCGGAGGCGCGCGGGAAGGTCCACCCGGGAAGCAGAAGGGCCGCCCCCAGGCGATACAGGGGCAATGCTCGCCGGCGACATCTCGGAACGTTCTATTTGCGCGACGAAGCAATAACCTCGGCCGGTGACGTTCGAGATGTATCGTATCCCTCCTTGGCCATCGCCCAACGTTTTGCGGAGACCAGCGATGGTCACCCTTAGACTGCCCTCACCGACCACGACGCCGGGCCAAGCACTCGCTGTCAGAGACTTCTGGCTTACGACCTCGCCAGCAGCTTCTGTAAGTGCGACAAGGACGTCAAGCGCGCGATCGCCGATGTCAACGACCTCCTCGCCCCTGAGAAGGAGACGCTTCGTCGGGATCAGTCGGTATGGGCCGAACGAGAATACACCAGCGGCAACCATCGGACCCCCTCACTCGTAGCGTGGATCCTACCGCGTTGGCAGCCGCGATGACGGTACCGCCAAAGGCCGTCGCGCAAGCGTCGCAATCTCTTCAAATTTCGTTTTGCTAAGGGCGACCCGCATGTCAGTTCCGGTCTCCCGAATTGGCGGTCAGGCGGGGTTGGTCGAGGTGAAGCTTTTGTCTCAGTTCCCTGACTTCGTCAACCGCTATTGGAGGGGCGCGATTCCCCCAACTGTTGCGGACGTAGGTCCCGACGTCGGCAATTTCACTGTCGGTGAGTTTCCAGGCAAAGCTCGGCATAGTCAACGCCGTGGGTCGAAGCGGTGTCGGCGCAGTACCCGCACCGGCCAAAATCAGATGCTCGAGTCCGATCGCGTCCGTCTGTTGCAGCGTGGCGTCACCGCCGAGCGGTGGAAACTCGCGGGACTGACCGACACCG
The DNA here is from genome assembly GCA_049514215.1 of Burkholderiaceae bacterium. Lineage (GTDB taxonomy): Bacteria > Pseudomonadota > Gammaproteobacteria > Burkholderiales > Burkholderiaceae_D > BOG-994. Next base: position 25,952 of record JBEKVI010000007.1, on the reverse strand, counting down.
TTCCCAAGGTGGCAAGGCGTGCAGACATCCGAGTAAATCGCAGCGCCGCGCTTCATGGCGCCGGGGTCGGGAACTCTTGATGGGACGTCCGGGCTCGGGGTTAGGCTCTTCAAGTACCCCGCGATCGCGTGCCGGTCGTTATCGCTCATTAGCGATGTCGAAAAGGTCACGACGTTTGCCATCGCACCAGCAGCACCGGCATGAGAGTTACTGCAGGTGGGGAATCGGCCGCCCCCTCTTCCCAAGGTACGGCGCCGCGGTAGCTTGCGGCTGGTGCACCCAATTCACCATCGTGGAGGGATCCCACCGCCATCCCTGCGGTCGCGGCCACTCCAATCGCAGCGCCACCGACCAGGAAGGTGCGCTTGCCGAGTCTGATTTTCTCCATGCCTCGTCTTTCTCTCAGTACCATCGGGCACGCTTCGAGCGGTGCTGGCCGATAGCGCTACGTCAGCTTGCGGGTGTGGAAATAGGCAGCGTTTGGTTCACCACGTAGGTTGAAACCACCGTCAATGGTCCCTGGCCAGAATTACTTACGCTGTGCACAAAATCTGGCGGAACTGCGAAACTACCGCCTGCAGACAGGGCCAAAGGACCCATGCTGTAAATTGTCACTGTCGCCTCTCCCTCGACGATGTACGCCATCTCAAGACCAGGATGGCTATGGGGGGTGACTTCTCCGCCCACGTCGATGACTGTCTTTATCATGACGGTGTGCAGAGGGGCTGGCGGAAACGCTTCATCCTGCAAGGTCGTTCTGTGGATAGCAGAGGGCTGTACCTGCCCGAAGGGCGGTGCACCGAGGCAAAAGATGAGGCCTAACGCGAGCGCGTACCGGAGAAGTCTGCCCCGCGAACCAATCTTGAAAACTAAGGTACAAAGATCGCGCGATTGCATTCTTGGTGTCGACCTCATGTTGGAAATATGGGAAACACGACACCGCCACCAGCTACCGGTTGGGCCATCGCAGAGGAGTGTGCTCGTATATTAAAGGTAGCCCCCACGTGCCTAAAGCGACAAAATGGCAAAACAGAACTGACTAAAAGCTAAGGAGACGTTGATGGAACTTGACGGGCGTTTATTGGCCGGGCTCAGCGTACTTGTAGCGGTGGTGGACGGTGGAAGCTTTACGCGCGCGGCAGAGCAGCTTGGGCTCACCGCGTCCGGTGTAAGCAGATCTGTCCTGCGACTAGAGGAGCGGATCGGTGTCCGCCTCCTGGATCGCTCGACACGTACTCTGAGGCTGACCGACGAGGGGGAGCGCTTTTATACGTTGGCCGCCCCTCACCTTCATGCCATCGTCGATGCAGCGAGCTCGGTCGGCGGGGCTTCCAAAGGGATTCGCGGGAAGCTACGCGCGAGCGTGAACCAGATCATCGTGCAGACTGTATTGGCCCCGAGATTGAACGAATTTGTCGCCCGGTTTCCCAATCTGAGGCTCGAACTTCTGCCGCCCGATGAAGCAGGGGATCTGATCAGCAGCGGCATTGATGTGGCGATCCGCTTTGGCCCCCAGCCTCCATCCGCGTTGTCTTCGCGGCTCCTTCTTCGGACGCGCGTGCTCACGGTCGCATCGCCCGCCTATCTCGAAAGACACGGCCAGCCCACTTCACCGGCGGACCTCGTGCGCCACACCTGCATTCAATTTCCCAATCCCCTCACGGGACGTCCCTTCGAGTGGGAGTTTCATCGATCCGGCAAGGTCCACCCGGTTGACCATGCCGGCCCACTGCTAATAGCGGACGTAGCGGCGATGGTCGCCGCCTGTGTGGCAGGGGCGGGCATCGCGCAGCTGCTTGCCATCAGCGCGCAACCTTTCCTCGAATCGGGCGCATTGGTTGAGCTCTTCCCTGATTGGCCCGACGAGACTTTTCCGCTCTACGCAGTCCGTCCGACTCGGCGCCTTGCGCCAATGAAGGTCACGGGATTCGTGGATTTCTGTGAGGAGATCTGTCGTCCGTATGACGCCCGACTCGTCGCAAACTGAGACACTGTGCGGCTAGTGCTCACCGCATCCATTCGTCTAGTGACTGAGTTCGACTCGGGAACCGAGTCCTGTGCCGCGCAGATCCGATTCGGGAATTGGACTAGGGGGCATCAGGTAGCAGGTCGGCGCGCTTCAAACACGATAAGCCTTGACGACCGCGCTTACGTTCTCGCCGCCAAATCCCTTGTCGCAAAGAGCATCGAAGACGTTCCGCGTTGCCGTGAGAAGCGGGATCCGAGCTTCATTTCGGGTCGCGTCGGCGACCGCATAGCGCAAGTCTTTAGCCAGTAGCGCAGCCGTGAAGCGCGGGGCGAAATCTCCTGCCACCATCAAGCCTGCGAAGGCTTTTCCTGCCGCGCTCATCACGGGAAATTCGCCGATGATCTCCATGGCGCGCGCAGGTGAGATACCTAATTTATCAAGGGTCGACAGCGTTTCGGCAATTGCAGCGAGTTGGACAGCGAGCAGCGTGTTCGCCGCGAGCTTCATAGCGATGCCCTGGCCCTGAGGCCCAACGTGATGGACCGTGGCGGCGATGCAGTCGAGCACGGGGCGGGCGAGGGTGAAGGCCTCCTCCGTCCCACCAACGAGGGATATGAGCTGCGCAGACGCCGCCTGCGTGAGCGAGCCGACGACCGGCGCGTCAAGAAGCCTAGAGCCACGGCGCTCAACGGCTGCCGCGAGGGTCTTGACCCAACCGGGTGAAATCGTGCTGATCTCTACTGCGATCGCCTTCTTGCTAAGGCCTGAGAGGGCGCCGGATTGCGCGTCCATCCAGACAGCCTCAGAGGCCGCATCGTCGGTCAGCATAGTGAGTACCAAATCGGCCCCGACGGCGGCGGCACGCGGGCTCGCGGCGACCCTGGCCCCGACTGCGACGGCGGCGACGACAGGGCCAGGCGAGCGATTCCAGACGGTCACATCGTGGCCACCTTTAATCAGATGAGGAACCATGCGAGTCCCCATCGCGCCCAGTCCCAAAAAGGTGATCTTGCTCATGGTGCTCTCCTCTCAGCAAGCGGAAGTCGCTGCGTCCGCGACAAGGATTGTGGTTGCTGTCGCCTCATGATCGCGGGATCAAGTGGCGAAGCCGGCGGCACGGCGCAGATAGGCGTAAGGCGCCATGTAGGACCAGGTCTTGCCATCGGTGCCTTGGTGGCCGCTGACGATCGTATCCACGACTAGGCCACGCTCATCGATCGCCTGGCACAATTGTGCGGCCAGGCGTCCTCGATAAGAGAAGGGTGCCGGCGGCGCCGGGGTCGCACTCCATAGATCGGACTCGAACACCACATTCGATCCGGATACATACACTATAAGGGTGTCCTTCGAATGGTCGGTCTCGATCCGATGCACTTCAAGTCGCCCGTTGTGTGCTGTTGGCAAGACAAACTTCTCACTCACGCCTTGAATCTGGACGGGCACAGGATTTTTCTGGAGTCGATCGGGGCTGATCGAGTGATCGCTGCGCAGGATCGCTTCAAAGAACGGTACCGTATTGTCAGCACAAAGAATCGTGACTCCGCCTTCAGCGGCAAACTCGCGAATCCCACCAATGTGATCGTAGTGGAAGTGCGTCGCGACGACATATCGGAGGGGTTTCCCAGGAAACGCGTTGCGGACTTGCTCCAGCGCGCTGGCCGTATACCGAGCGTACAGCGGAGCATCGACCGCGACTATATAGTCGGGCATCTCGACGACCATGATGTTGTGACTAGGCCCGATTACGGCCTTCACCCCTTCCGCGACGGGGGCAGGCTCCGCCCTTGCTGGCGCCGTCTGGAGATCGAAGTAGAAGCGCACTCCCGAGAGCACATAGGTCATGAGCCATTCAGTAGACCAAAGAGCGTAACGAGCCTGCTCATCAGTCGGGGGCGCGCCCTGCGCACCCGCCTTGGCGAACTCGGCGTCTTCGACTGTACTGTCGACCTCTATACGAAATCTCGTCTCCTCATGTACCCGTATGCCGTTGACCAGAATCTCCATCTGATACGGCAGAGAATAGTCGCCAACCCGCCCATAGCGGGCGAAATGGATCTCAACAGATACGTCACCATGTGGGGCGTGATTCTCCGTCAGACGAATCGAGGCGAGCTCATCGCCCGTCGTGAATCTCAGGCGCAGCACTGGCCGGCCTGGCTCGACGAGAATCAACTCATCCGGCGCCTGTCCACCATGCACTTGGATGTCGCCGGACAACATCTTTCGTGCGATGCGCAGTGGAGAAGTCAGGTCGATATGCCTCTGCCGTGCGGCGACGCGCCACGATGGAATCGCCGTATCAACGGGCGAAGGATCAAACATGAAATCGACGCCGACCACGTGTCCGGCCAATCGGTCTCCGATCTCCGTGTAGTCAAGATTCACGGGAACCAAGTGCGTTGGACCGCTCAACCGCAACCGGTAGCGGGCGGCGCTCAGATCTTCAACCAAGTCGACGAGGAAATCCGCGACCAGCTCCGGCTCGCCTGGGACAGGACCCCATCCCGGGTGGTGGCGCACTCCCGTCGCGCGCGTGCGCAGGACGGCGGCGCGCTCCACAGCGGGGCGACCGCCGAGGGCCTGAATCCAGCGGTCGGCAGTTTCCTGGCCAACCGCTACATACTCTTCGACCTCAGACATCCTAACCCCTTCACAGGTGCGCTCAATGCCTGTGAAGGTTAAATGGGGAGTCTGCAGAAGGCACGTTATGACGTGTTAATCGTCGTAACTCACGCCCGCTCGCTTGGTATCGGTCCGCCACCAAGTGTGCTTCGGCGAAGAACGAATTCCAAGGACGGACAAGCGATCGATGCGGCACCAATTGACCGTCGCTCTGCGGCGACGAACAAACGGTCGCCAAGCGCCGCCCAATTTGCTTAGCTCTCGTCAATGCGCCGATTCTCCTCGCCAATTAGCGCTAGCTCTCGGAAGTCCAACTCTTGCTGGAGGACGCGAAACGTATCGGGATCGATCGTCGTACCTGCTCGCATCTCCTGCAATGATTCGCGTTGTGCGCCGAGTGCGGCGAGGCTGAGCGCGCGCTTTACATCCAATTCCCCGAGCCCGCGCGGATCCGAAAGTCCTGCCGTTTCTATCCGGAGAATGTGTCTCAAATGTTCGGCTTCCACGCCCTCTTCGTCTCGTAGCGCATAGAGTCCGGCCTGCGCCAACCTCATTCGGGCTTCGATCAACTCTCCTTCGGAACCTTTAACACGGTCGAGACGCAGCAACCGAGCAAGCGGAGCCAGCGTGACGCCTTGAATGACCAGGGTCGCCAGCACTACCGAGAAAGCCGTCAGCACGATGAGGTCGCGCTGGGGAAAGGAAACGGGCAGCGCGAACGCAGTCGCAAGTGTAATGAGGCCTCTCATCCCACACCAACCGACGAGAACTCCCTGTCGGATGTTGGCGGGTTCGAAATCTCCCCTGAGAGCGACGAAACGCTTGCCTAGCCGGTTGTAGATAAGAACCCAGCCGAGACGGACACCGATCACGCACAGCACTACAATGCCGGCTACGTTCGAGGCCTGCTGCATTCTGGTGACCGAGATCTCATTGAGGATCGAGCGCACTTGGAGCCCCATAAGCAGAAAGGCAAGTACGTTGAGAAGGAAAACTACCGACTGCCAGGCCGCATAAGACTGTACGCGATCGCGAGGCGACTGCCGCAAACCGGCGTCCCGCGCCAGGGTCATCGCGAAAGCCACGGTGCAAAGCACAGCTGAGAGCCCAAGTCGGTCGGAGACGATCCACACGCCGAACGCTGCCACGAACTCGAGCAGGTTCCCACCTAGTGTGCCGCTGACAAAGCGAACGATCTCTCGGTATAGCAGTGCGACTCCGATACCGAGTACAACTCCACCAGGCGCGGCCAATCCAAGGCGAAGCAGATCTCCGTGCTCGAACCCACCATGCAGTTGTGCGCCGACCGCTGCGCCAAACAACAGCAGAGCTGTGGCGTCGTTGAGTAGCCCTTCGCCCATAAGTACCGCCACCGAGCGTCGTGGCATTCGTAGGTTCTTCAGGACTGGGTTCGCGGCCGCAGCGTCCGTAGGCGCGACGATCGCGCCAAGCGTCACCGCGGCATAGAACGGTAGGCCCGCGAACATGGTGGTCAATGCCGTTACGGCGCCGACCGTCAGCAGCACGGCTACTACGGCAAGGGCAAAAAGCGGCTTCCACAACTTTCGAATGTGTCCGATGGGGAAGTCGAATGTCGCATCTACTAGCGCGGGAGCAATGAACAGGGGGAGCGCAGTTTCAGGTTCGAGTCGTATCAAAGGTACGCCCGGGATCAATGCGAGCACTACGCCTGCCGCTGCCAGCATCGCCGGATATGGAAGGCCGAGGCGACGCGAGAACTGTAACAGGAGGATTGCTGTTAGGAGGAGCGCTAGAAGACTCTCAAAGAACGTCACATCCGCCCTTCAGCGCCGCAGGCGCATTGATCGGAAGGCTAGGGAGACGCCGAGGATTAAATCACAGTGGGCGGGCGAACGCACCGCGTCCGCCATAGTCCTGGCCAGCTTTAAACCCAAGTGAGCGGACTTACACCGAATAACATCGGATAACGTGTCCTTCTGGTCCTCCTCTGGCACGCTTCCCAAAAGTTGGGTATGCGATCGAACTTCAGGAGCCTGTTATGTCGGCAATCATTGCAAATGGCGTGACCCGGTCTGAGACCTCCCAGGGAATGCTGGCTCGTCCAGCTCCCGGCGTCATTGCGGCACTTTTCTGCGGCTACCTTGCAGTGGCCTACCGCTTCCAGTCATTCCCCTGTTCGTCCACCACAATCTCGGTTTTAACAATCTAATCGTGGGCTTGACGGTTGGCATCCAGTTCGTCGCGATGGTGCTCACCCGTGGCTATGCTGGCCGACTCACCGATCGTTTCGGCGGCAAGCGCTCGGCCCTACAAGGCGCGACAGTGTGTGCGATGGGCGGACTGCTGTACCTCTCATCGGCGACCCCTAGCTTCTCGCCTGCGCTGGGTCTTGCCTTCGTCATTGTGGGCCGAGTCGTGGCCGGTTTTGGCGAAAGCCAGTTGGTTACTGGATGCATCTCCTGGTCAATCGCATCGGTGGGTCAGCAGCGCGCTGGCATGTCCATGTCACGGACCGGTGTCGCAATGTATGCGGCCATCGCTATCGGTGCCCCGATCGGCATGGCACTCTTCCGGAGCTATGGACTGCAATCGACAATGCTCGCATCCTTCGTCGCGCCTCTCGTTGCGGCGGCGATCGCCTTGCGAGAGGTGCCCTACTCGGTACCAGCAGGCAAACGCCTGCATTTCCTAAAAGTGGTTGGCCAGATTTGGCGCGCAGGTGTCGGCCTAATGCTGCAGGGCGTGGGCCTCTCCGCACTCGCCGCCTTCGGATCGCTCTACTTCGCGGTACGCAACTGGGGCCACGCCGGGCTGGTGATGACGGCATTCGGCATTGGTTTCATTTTCGTGCGCCTCGTGTTCGGGCGGCTGACCGACCGGGTAAGCGGTTATCAAATTGCGCTCTGGTCGCTTCTTATTGAAGCAACCGGCCAAATGACGGTGTGGCTCGCTCCTGCTGAGATCGTCGCAATCATCGGCGCGCTGGTGACAGGATTGGGCTGCGCGCTCATCTTCCCGGCGCTCGGCGTCGAAGCCCTGAAGCGAGTCCCGCCCGCGAATCGCGGAAGTGCAATGGGCGCTTTCGTGGCGTTCCTTGACATTGCCAACGGCGCCTCCGGTCCAGTAGCGGGCGCGATCGCTGGACATTACGGCTACGCCGCGGTCTACCTGATCGGCGCCTCGTCCGCTTTGCTCGGAGCGGGGCTTATCCTCGCCACACGCAGACTTCAATCCTGACCATCAACCCATACATCGGCGGACTTAGGTTCGACAACACCACACAGGGAGACATACCATGCCCCGTATCTTTATCTCGGGCTCGTCCACTGGCCTCGGACTCATGAGCGCCAAGCTGCTTGCAAGTCACGGCCACGCGGTCGTCCTCCACGCTCGTAACGCCGATCGCGCCGAGGACACGCGGCGTGCGCTTCCGCAGGTCGAGACTGTAGTCATCGGCGATATCGAAACGATCGCCGGTGCGAAGAATGTCGCAGAGCAGGTCAACGCACTAGGTCGATTCGATGCCGTGATGCATAACGCGGCCGTCGGCTACCGCGAGCGACATCGCCTCACCGCCGACGGTCGGCCGCACGTCTTCGCCATCAATACACTCTCGGCGTACATTTTGACCGCCCTGATCCAACGCCCGAGGCGCCTCGTATATCTCAGCTCGGGCATGCATCATCATGCCGATGCCAACCTGGACGACATCCTTTGGAAGGCACGGCGTTGGGAGGGCTCCCAGGCCTACGCTGAAAGCAAGCTCCACGACGCGATGCTTGCGTTCGCGATCGCGCGGCGCTGGCCGGATGTGTTCTCCAACTCACTCGAACCCGGCTGGGTGCCGACGAAGATGGGCGGTCCCGGCGCGCCCGACGACATGAGTCAAGCACACCTTACGCAAGTTTGGCTAATCGCAGGTGATGATCCGAAGGCGGACGTCACCGGTAAGTATTTCTATCACCTCAAGCGGATGGAAGCGAATCCGCAGGCGCATGATCCAGTACTTCAAGACCGCCTCATCGAGATCTGTGCGGAACTCTCCGGCGTGCTGCTGCCCAAGTAGCCGACCGGAAATCGCACTCGCCAACCGCTGGAGGCGTCAAACGACACGGCTGCCCTTGGTTTGGTCTCACATCCCTATACCGCGTGTGAAATCTTTTGTTCGGAAAGAAGCCGGGCGCGGCCCATAGCTCGGTTCCGCGCATTCTGGGGAAGATTGTCTTTGGGCCAGGGCGCGGACAAACACTCTGGAATCGGATCCTAGAGGATTCCAAACGGCCGGCGGCTCGATTTTTCTAGGTCGCACGTATAGGAGACCTATGCCCCGGTCGCGGGGTCTCGCGATCCGTGCCTCAGCTTTCTTGGTTGTCTTCGGGCGCAGATCCTCTGCGGTAAACGGACTCTCATCGCAGCGGGGCTATCCCCTCGCGATCCACGACGTAAATGTCTGTAAATTGGCTTTGGCGACGCAATTGAACCTGGATTTACGAGGATTAACTCGCGTGGCTTGGTCCCAGTCGCGATACTGGATTCATGACATCGCTGGGAGCCGAGGTTCGGTCCAACAACCGTTGGGGCGATCCAGAGCAGCTCGCGATCTGGAGGAACCACACGATGGGCACCACGCTAAATCCGCGCTCCAAACCCGTTGCCTTGATTGTCGGGGGTTCACTCAAATTGTGTTCTGTGATCTCCCACTGTCTCGGCAACGATGGATTCGCCGTAGCATTCAACTGCACAAGCATATCCCGTGAAGCGCATTCGCTAGTTGAGCTGTTGCGGTCCGAAGGGGTCCCATCTCTTGCCGTCTGTGCGGATGTGGTCGAGTCTGCGCAGGTCGAAGCCTTGTTTGCGACCGCTGAAGACGAGCTCGGCAAATTGGATGTGCTCGTTAACTGTGCCGGACTGCTTCATTCGACCTGTCCCGACGATGGCTCTGATCAAGAGTGCGCGGAGATGTTCTGGGTCAATGCACAAGGCGCCTTCAATACACTCCGGGAAGGTAGTCGCCGGCTGAATGACGGTGGGCGAATCATAAATTTCCTTGAGTCAACGCCTTCACTCTTGATGCCCGGCGCGGGCGTCTACATCGCCACGCGCGCTGCGATCGGGGCCTTCTCAAAGGCCCTCGCTAAGGACCTGAGCGAACGCGGCATCACAGTGAACGGCGTCACTCCCGGTCGACGACTACCGGAAAGCATTGCCGGCGAGAAGGTATCGGAAGCTTCATTGACTCAGTCGGAAGTAGCTGCCCCAGACCAGATTGGGGAGTCAGTGGATGCCGCTCTGGTCGTGGCGTTTCTTGCTGGGAAAGCGGGAAGCGGGGTCAACGGACGAGTCATTCGCACGAATAGTGGGACCGCGTAGGTCATCACTTTGACCGCGAAGTCGCCCGCCAATCTCACGCTGAGCGTTGTTGGCGTGGGCACTATCGGCCGGCCACTTCTATCTAAAGACTAGCGCCTCTCGAAACACCCTGGCGGCTAACGGTTGGCAGACACCGCCGAGTCTCGGGGCACAGCAGGTAACCTAGGGCGCCTTCTAGATTGGATAGGTGGCACGCTAGGACCACCCTTGCCACGTGACCACATCGACATAGTGGCCCGCCGGTTGATCTCGCGGTCGGAGACGACCCAGACAACCTCGCTAACGAACCTTTCCCAAGCGCTTCTGCGTTAGTTTTGAGACGCGCGCGCGATTGCAGTCGGAAGGTTGGCGCGCTACAGCAAACAAGTAACTTTGCGATTTTCACGAGAATATTTGCGCGCCTACAGCCCCTACGATTCAGATCTCAGAAACGGCTTCTCGTGTCTAGGGAGTGCGATCATCTCCGCCTAAGCCTCTGAACTTCCGACGCTTCCTGTGAGAAGTGATCTTTGCAACTAGTGAGAATCTTTGCAGGTTCAATGAGAACCTACATGACTAATCATCTTCTAGACGTCGATATTTCCCGCGTTCAGTGCATTCGACTCAATGAACGCGCGTCGAGGCTCCACGTCATCGCCCATAAGAGTCGTAAAGATGCCGTCGGCTGCAATGGCATCTTCGATTTGAACTCGAAGGAGTCGCCGCGCTTGCGTATCCATCGTGGTCTCCCATAACTGGGAGGGGTTCATTTCGCCTAAGCCCTTGTAGCGTTGCTTGGTGACCCCGCGCTCGGCGTCTTCGATCAACCAGCGTACCGCGCCACGAAACTCCACAACCGCGTGCATTCGCAACTTTTCCCCTTCACCTCGCTGAATCCGACCGCCTGGTCCGATCAATCCCCTAAATGTCTCGGCCGCATCATGCAACGTCTGGTAGTCCGCGCCCGCGACAAAATCCGCGTCGAGTGCCGTGATGCGCGAGTTTCCGTGGATGATGCGTTCGATCTGAAGTTGATACTTGTCCGTGAGCGTATCAAATACGGCCGACACGTGAACGGTTCCGTTGCCCAACACGCGCGTGAGCGCCAGCGCTGAAGCCTCGGATTTCTGGGCATCGGAGAGGTCTAGGGTGCAGCCATTCAAGATCGCATTTAGGGTTGCCTCATCGAACAGCCGAGCCAGCCGATTGACGACGCCCTCGGCAACCAGGTATTTGCGAACGAGTTCGGCCAGCGCGTCACCACCGATGGTATCGGCTCCTTCGTGAGGCAACAACGTCGCGCCTTGCAACGCTATCTTCATGATGTATTGCTGGAGTTCAGCGTCGTCCTTGATGTAACGTTCCTCCTTGCCATGCTTGATCTTGTAGAGCGGGGGCTGCGCAATATAGACATACCCACGTTCGATCAACTCGGGCATTTGTCGATAGAAGAATGTCAGAAGCAACGTGCGAATATGTGACCCATCGACATCGGCATCCGTCATGATGATGATGCGGTGGTAGCGAAGCTTGGCCACGTCGTACTCGTCTTTTCCGATGCCCGTGCCCAATGTCGAGATGAGAGCCAGCACCTCCTGGCTCGAGAGCATTTTCTCGAAGCGGGCCTTCTCGACGTTTAAGATCTTGCCCTTCAGCGGCAAGATGGCCTGAAATTTCCGGTCGCGGCCTTGTTTCGCCGAGCCGCCGGCGGAGTCCCCCTCGACGATGAAAAGTTCGCAAAGGGCTGGATCCTTTTCCTGACAATCCGCGAGTTTTGCCGAAAGACCCCAGCTGTCCATAACGCCCTTGCGACGCGTGAGCTCCCGCGCCTTTCGCGCCGCTTCGCGCGCGCGCGCGGCATCGACGATTTTCTGGCAAATAATCTTTGCGTCCGTGGGTCGCTCTAGGAGGTAGTCCGTGAGCATCTTGGCAACGATCTCTTCCACCGGGAGCCTGACCTCGGAGGAGACGAGCTTGTCCTTTGTTTGACTCGAGAACTTGGGCTCGGGAACCTTGACGGAAAGAACACAGGCCAGACCTTCGCGCATGTCGTCCCCGGTCGTCTCGACGCGTGCCTTCTTCGCAAACTCGTGCTCGTCGATATACTTGTTGATGACCCTGGTCATTGCAGCCCGTAGGCCCGTCAGGTGCGTCCCTCCGTCACGCTGGGGAATATTGTTGGTGAAACACAGCACCTGTTCTTGATAGCTGTCGTTCCACTGCATGGAGACTTCCACACTGACCTTGACCCCGTTCTCGCCTTCTTTTTCGCCAATCGCGTGAAAGACGTTGGGGTGGAGCACTTGCTTGGCTCGGTTGATGTATTCAACGAATCCTTTAACGCCCCCGGCGAACGCGAAATCTTCCTCTTTGGCCTGGCGCTGATCGATGAGGCGAATCTTGACCCCATTGTTCAAGAACGACAGCTCGCGCAGACGCTTGGAGAGAATCTCGTAGTGAAAATCGATGTTCTCGAAGATGGCGTCATCAGGGATGAAGTGGACTTCGGTCCCACGCTTTTCCGTCGAACCGGTAATATGCATCGGGGAGACCTGAACTCCATTCTCCGTTACGATCGTGCGATTTTGCAGATCTCCCTGAGCGAACTCGAGGTAGTGGACTTTGCCGTCCCGCCGGACCGTCAGGCGCAGCCACTTCGACAGCGCGTTAACGCACGAGACGCCCACACCATGCAGCCCACCGGAGACCTTGTAGGAATTCTGGTTGAACTTCCCGCCAGCGTGGAGTTCGGTTAGCGCGATTTCCGCCGCCGACCGTTTGGGCTCGTGCTTGTCATCGTATTTGATACCAACCGGTATGCCGCGCCCGTTATCGGTCACGGAGATGGAATTATCAGTGTGAATGGTAACGACGATATCATCGCAGTATCCTGCCAGCGCCTCGTCTATGGAGTTGTCCACGACTTCGAAGACGAGATGATGCAAACCGGTTCCGTCCGATGTGTCGCCGATGTACATGCCGGGACGCTTACGCACGGCTTCAAGGCCTTCAAGGATCTGGATCGAGCCGGCTCCATACTCGGGCCCGGGAATGGCTGGACTAGGACTGGGATGGGAATGCGGGTCCTGCGACATCTGATCTGTCATAACCTACTTTCGGTTCGTTTTCACTCGTCTTGCTAAACAACGCACTTCACTGAAATTCGTCCATCAATTGGGCAAGCCTCCTTCCAGCCTCATCGTTCTGTTTCCGATGGGCTATATCCGCATGGGCATTACCACGTACTTGAAATCGTTGTGCTCAGGTACCGTAATCAGCGCGCTCGAATTGGAGTCGCCGACCGAGACTTGGATGCTCTCGGTTTTCAGATTGTTAAGCACGTCCAAGAGGTAAGAGACATTAAAGCCGATGTCTAGAGCATCCTGGTTGTAGTCAACTTCAATCTCATCCTGTGCTTCTTCCTGATCTGCATTAGTCGAGGTGATCTTGACGGCATGGTCGGCGAGGACAAACCGTACGCCTTTGAACTTGTCGGACGTGAGAATGGCGACACGCTGCAATGCGTGTAACCAGGGTTCTCTGCCGATGATGAAGCTCTTGGTATAACCGCTGGGAATGACTCTCTGAAAATCGGGAAACTTGCCCTCAACCAACTTCGAGACCAACTCTACGCTGCCGAAGGTGAATTTCACCTGGTTCGCTGCAAGGCCAATCTGAACTCGTTCATCGCTGTCCTCGAGCAGACGCTGGAGTTCCAGAATGGTCTTTCGCGGGATGATGACTTCTTGTCGGCTAAATTCGTGCTCACCGGAGACGCTGCAGTAGGCAAGCCGGTGCCCGTCCGTTGCGACCGCGATGACTTGCTGGCCTTCCACCACGAGCAACAGACCATTTAGGTAATAGCGAATGTCCTGCTGCGCCATCGAGAAATGGACCATCGAAAACAGATGCTTGAGCGCTTTTTGGGGAAGCTCCAACGTGGTCCCATAGGTTTCTGGCTGGGCCACTGTCGGAAATTCCTCTGCGGGCAAGGTCTGCAGGTTGAATCGACTTTTGCCCGACTGAACCGTCATTTTTTTGTTCGCAACCGACAGCGTCACTTCCTCGTTCTCCGGCAGTGCCCGCAAAATGTCGAGCAGTTTCCGGGCTGCGACGGTGGTGGCGAAGCTTTCCGTTCCCGATCCGATATCAGCGCTTGTCGTGATTTGGACCTCGATGTCAGTCGACAGGAATGACACGCGCTGGCCATCCTTGCGAATCAGGATGTTCGCAAGGATGGGCAGAGTATGTCTACGCTCAACGATCCCACTCACGATCTGCAGCGGTCGAAGCAGAGCGTCGCGTTGGGCTTTAACCAGTTGCATAGCCTGTTTCCTTAATTAGTAGTAGTTAATAGAGTGCAAGCGTCTCTGTGGACAACCCCTTTTATCTTTTCGGAATCAACGCGTTGAGAAATGGACAAACGGGAGGAAATGCGGGGGACGAAGCAGCACACAAATGTGGACGAATTTTCGCCGGGTTCCTTTTCAGGACCTTGTGCACATACCATCCACATCGAGTTCATCTATTTTCCCCAGCTTGATTTGCGTACATCTTCAACCTTTCAACGTCTGTTCTAGCACATGTAATTCGTGATTGAGTTCGGGTTGCTTCGAGCGCAACTCGGCGATCTTGCGCACGGCATGCAACACGGTCGTGTGATCGCGACCCCCAAAGAGCTCTCCGATCTCGGGAAGACTCTTTTGCGTTAGCTCCTTGGCAAAGTACATCGCGATTTGTCTCGGACGCGCGATGTTCGAAGGCCTTCTCGCGGAGTACATATCAGCCACCCGGATCTTGTAGAAGTCAGCAACCGTCTTTTGGATGTTTTCCACGGAGATCTGCGTCTTCTGGACTGACAGCAGGTCCTTCAAGGCGTCGCGCGCCAGATCGATCGTGATGTCTTTGCCGTGGAAGCTCGAGTAAGCCAGGATTTTCCGAAGTGCGCCTTCGAGCTCGCGCACGTTTGATCTCAGATGCTTGGCGACGAAAAAAGCGACCTCGTCGGGGAAAACACTTCCTTCGTGCTCTGCCTTCTTCAACAGGATGGCGACCCTCATCTCGAGCTCGGGGGGCTCGATTGCGACCGTCAATCCGGATCCGAATCGCGATACGAGACGATCGTCGATGCCATCGATCTCGCTGGGATAGGTATCGCTTGTGATGATGATCTGCTTTTTGGCCGCGATGAGCGCTTCGAAAGCGTAGAAGAATTCCTCCTGCGTCCGGTTCTTTCCGGAAAAGAACTGGATATCGTCAATGAGCAGTAAGTCGAGCGAATGGTAATAGTGCTTGAAGGTCTCGAATGCTTTTCGCTGGTACGCTTTGACGACGTCGCCTACGAACTGTTCGGCGTGGATATATCGGATGTTGGCTTGGGGAGCCCGTGCCAGGAGCTGATTTCCGATCGCTTGAATGAGGTGTGTCTTGCCCAGACCGACACCCCCGTAGAGAAAAAGGGGGTTGTAGGACGTACCGGGATTGTCCGCGACCTGTAGTGCCGCGGCGCGCGCAAGCTGATTCGCTTTGCCTGTCACAAAGCTTTCGAACGTCAGGTCGACATTGAGCCGCGAGCGGTCAGGTGGGGGAGCGACCTCTGGAGCGTGCACCGGCGACATGGAAAAACCATTGGGCCGCAGCCCATCGACGGAGCCGGCTTGGGAGCTCAACACGGCGCTGGGAGCGGAAAGCTCGCGCTCGAGCGATTTGGTGTCCAGGAAAAACTCAAGCTGGACCGGGCCGTCGAAGAAATTGGCCGCCATCACGCCAATGCGGTCCGCGAATTGGCTCTTGACCCAGTCCAGCTTGAAACGATTGGGCGCGCCGATCCTTAAGACCCGGTCGACATCACGGAACTCCCCGCCGGTGAGCGGTTTGATCCACGCGTTGTACTGCTGCGGCGTCAGCTCATCGCGGAGCTGCTTGGTGCAAGAACGCCAAAAATCGCTCATATCAGGTTCAGGGCGTCGGATTGAAGAAGGCGGCTGTCGAGGACGTGCGCTGAGGTTGAACGGCCGGTAGTCGGTTGCCGGATGCGACGGAAAGCCTGTACATGCCTGGGGGCAATCGTCATTTCGGCCTATTAAATTGATTCGAACTGCCAGCTACCGGGATTGGACTTGCGCGTCGATTTTCGTCATCGTGTGCCCCCTTTGGGGGCGATTCGAGCGCGAAAGCCAAGCCGTAATTTTACCGCGAACGGCCCCCTGAAAGCAAAGTTATCCACAGCCCGGCAAGCCCGGGGGGTGGGGCCAATGGGAAGTCCGAACCCGCGCCGCAGATTGACAAGTACGGTCAAAAAGGTGTTTAATTTCAGGTTTTTAGCGGAATTTCGCGGAGCAAAAAATGAAGCGCACTTATCAACCTTCCGTCGTGCGGCGCAAGCGCACCCATGGTTTTCTGGTTCGCATGAAGACCAAGGGTGGGCGCAGTGTGATCCGTGCGCGGCGCGCCAAGGGCCGCCATCGTCTCGCCGTCTGAGAGCCACGCGACTCGCGGCAGGAAATCGGCGGCGCAGGAGTTGTCGTCGGCGCGATTTCGCCGGATCGACCGCCTTACCCTACCCTGGCAATTTGAAGACAGTCTTGCGCGTCGCGCAATCTTGCGCAGCGAGCTCTTTGCGCTCCATATCGTAAGGAACCCGGCCGGCTGGAGATTGGGGCTGGTTGTCCCAAAACGCTATGTGCCAAGCGCGGTGCGCCGTAACCTCATCAAACGTACGTGGCGCGAGGCGTTTCGTCGGGCGCGGGCCGGAGTGGAAGCGGGGGCGGGTTACGATTTGGTGGTGCGCGTTCGATCCAAACCCAAAACTACGACCTCGACCCAGTTTAGGGTTGATTGTCACCGCGATGTCGATCGGCTCCTCGCAGAGCTTGTCCAAAAGCATCGACTACTGACTGATTGAGCTGCATGCGCCTCGTCCTGCTTTCTTTCATCGGGCTCTATCGGGCCACCATTCGGCCCTTTCTGGGTACGCGGTGTCGATTTCATCCCAGTTGCTCGGAATACGCACTGGAGTCGATCCGGTCCCATGGCGCCGTTCGCGGCGCTATCCTTGCCCTGAGGCGAGTGGGTCGATGCAATCCTTGGCACGCTGGCGGCTATGATCCTGTGCCGCCCGTGTGTGACCATCAGCGGCACTCGAGCTAACCTTCGCCTTTCATCCATTCCAAATCTATGACCGATACCCGCCGCATGATCCTTTGGGTCATTTTTTCGATGTCGCTGTTTGGCCTCTGGGATAGCTGGCAGCACTTTAACGGACACTCGTCGATCTTTTTTGGTCCCAGTCAGACGGCGCCAGCACTTCCGAAGGGCATTCCGAATGATCTACCGGCAGCGAGTCGCGCTCTAAATCCCGGAGCACCCGCCAATCCCGTCGCAGCAGGGGCCATTCAAGACGGTGCGCTCGCGCCAAGCGTCGGTGCGGCCACCCCGATCCAGACGGTTTCCATCCGGACGGACGTATTAGTGGTTGACGTCAGCAGCTCGGGCGCGAGCATCGATCGCGTCGAACTCTTGAAGCATCGCGACACGCTCGATCCTAAGAAGAACATGGTTCTGCTGGAGGATACGGCTGAGCATGTTTATGTGGCCCAGACCGGCCTCGTCGGTGCGCCGGGGCTGCCCTCGCACCACACCAACTTTAACGTCGTGCCGGGACCGACGAGCCTGCAGGACGGCCAGGATCAACTGGAAGTTTCTTTCCAAGCCGAAAGCGGCGGCGTTCGCCTCGTGAAGACCTTGATCTTCACTCGCGGTAGCTACGAGATCGGAGTTCGCCATCAGATCACCAATCTGAGCGACCAACCGATCGATCCCAAGCTCTACCTCCAGTTGGTGCGCGATGCGAGCAAGCCGGAAGGGACGATGCGTTTCTATAGCCCCTATTACGGTCCGGCACTCTACAGCGCGGAGGACAAGTTTCAGAAGATCTCGTTCGAGGACATTGAAAAGGGTAAGGATCGCGCAACGCAAGCCCGCAACTCCAAGGTGGGTTGGGTCGGTATCCTGCAGCACTACTTCGCTGCGATTTGGATTCCCAAGGACGGTGAAGAACGCAGTTATCTAACCGAAGAAATCAAGGGAACTCCACCCACTTATCGCGCCGCAGCCCTGATGGACTTGGGGCCGATTGCTCCGAAAGCATCGGCAACAAATGTCGCAGAGCTCTTTGTCGGGCCTGAGGAACAGCGGCTACTGGAGAAGGTAGCGCCCGGTCTGGATCTGATCCGCGATTATGGATGGACGACGATTTTGGCGCGGCCGGTGTTCTGGCTCCTCGAAAAGCTGCACAGCCTGCTTGGAAACTGGGGGGCCGCCATCATTATGCTGACGGTGCTCATCAAGTCGGCCTTCTATCCGCTCTCGGCAGCGAGCTACCGTTCGATGGCCCGCATGAAGAATGTGGCGCCCCGCCTTAAGGTGCTTCAGGAGAAATACAAGGATGATCGGGCGAAGTTGAACCAGGCCATGATGGAACTCTACCGCACGGAAAAAATTAATCCGGCCGGCGGTTGCTTGCCAGTCCTCGTGCAGATCCCGGTTTTCATCTCGCTATATTCGGTTCTGTCTGCGAGCGTTGAGATGCGTGGCGCTCCCTGGATTGGCTGGATCCACGACCTCGCCGCGCCGGACCCCTTCTACATCCTGCCCGCGGTCATGATGGTGTCGATGTTCGTACAGTACAAGCTCAATCCCGCGCCCCCTGACCCGGTCCAAGCAAAAATGATGATGATCATGCCGCTGGTCTTTGGGGTTACGTTCTTCTTCTTTCCGGCCGGGCTCGTCCTTTACTGGGTGGTCAACAACCTGTTGTCAATCGCGCAGCAATGGCAGATTAGCCGTATGCATGGCGGAGCTAAAAAGACCTAGTCGATGGCGCGTCGGTTGGCCCGATGGGCTCGGTGAACGTGGCCGGCGAGGCACAATGAGTTAGAACTTTAACCAGGCCCCGATGAGAGCTTCTGATCTCGATTCCATAGTCGCGATTGCGACAGCCGCCGGACGTGGCGGCATTGGGATCGTGCGCGTGTCGGGAAACGCGGTGGGTTCGGTCATGCGTGCAGTCTGCGGAGTTACGCTCAATCCGCGCCACGCGACGCATCTCGGATTCCGGGACGGCGAGAGCGATGTGATTGACGACGGGATAGCGATTTTTTTTCCCACGCCGCACTCGTACACCGGCGAGGACGTGCTGGAGTTGCAGGGACATGGCGGACCAGTGGTCCTCCAAATGCTCCTTAGAAGGTGCCTTCAGGCCGGTCGAGACCAAGGATTGCGTCTTGCAGAGCCCGGTGAGTTTACGCGCCGAGCCTATCTGAATGACAAGCTCGATCTCGCTCAGGCCGAGGCGGTGGCGGATCTGATCGAAGCAAGCACTGAGGCCGCCGCGCGAAGCGCACGCGCTTCGATGGAAGGAGCCTTCTCGCTCGCGGTGCGAGATCTCGTCGAGGAGTTGATCAGAATCCGGCTGATCGTCGAGGCGACGTTGGATTTCCCGGAGGAGGAAATCGAGTTCCTGAAGACCTCTGACGTTGCTCGGCGCCTGGCTAGCCTGTGCGATGCGCTCGAAAACGTGCTGGAGAAGACGTCTCAAGGCGCGCTCTTGCGACAGGGAGTCAAGGTCGTTCTGGTGGGAAGGCCGAATGTGGGCAAGTCCAGTTTGCTGAATGCGCTTGCTGAGGCCGAAATCGCGATCGTGACTCCGATTCCCGGGACGACCCGGGATCGTGTCGTCCAAGCCATCCAGATCGAGGGCCTGGCGGTTCACATCATCGATACAGCGGGCCTACGGGACACCGATGATCCGATTGAACAAATCGGGATTCGGCGGACCTGGGAGGAGATCGCGCAAGCCGATGTGATTCTGGTGCTCCGCGACGGTCCTCTTACGGACATGCCGGACGATGCTGAAATCTTTGCGCGGCTGCCGGCATCCGTCCCCAGGCGGTTCGTCATAAATAAGATCGACCTAAGCGGCGAGATCGAACGTGTCGACGGGGAGGCCATTTTCTTGTCGGCACTGAGCGGGGCGGGAGTGGATCTGCTGCGCAGGGAGATTCAAACCATCGCCGGATGGCATGCGAGTGCAGAGACCGTTTTCCTCGGCCGCCAGCGTCACCTCGAAGCGCTTCAAGGGGCTTTGAACCACCTGCTCGAGGCCCGCGAGTACGTGCTCATGTCGGATCGCGCACTGGAACTGCTGGCGGAGGAACTGCGCCTGGCGCAGGACGAATTGGCTCAGATCACAGGCGCCTATTCGTCGGACGACCTCCTAGGCGATATCTTCAGCCGATTTTGCATCGGGAAATAACGGGAATGGGCAGAGTGCTCTTGGCGGCTGCCCCTCGCCCACACTAAAGCGATCACTTGACCGACGACGAATGCTGATTGGATCAGCATTCTCAGATGCGTTAAAGACGGTGTCTTGGCGACATCGGGTAACACGAGGGTCGGAGTGGCGCGCGTCACCTTCTTCGAGATCATGCCGTCTTCCTCGATGGCGTCGGTCACGGGCGAATGCGCGCTTTGCGCGCTCCTTCTACTTCTACCTGCGATCCCGAGAAGACCGAGTTCCTGCTCACTCGTCAAGGCGTTGTCTTTCTGACCGAGCAATTGCAAAAAGGGGTCGCCCTAGAGAAGGCTAGGCGACGGACTCGCAACGCTTTGACAATTCCTGAGAGACCAGTACGGCGAAGCGCCAAAAACTGGACGACTTCTTGCGTGAGGTCCCTGTAAGGGTTCTTGGTAGTGCGGATGCCAACAAACTCTGACCAAATTTGGTCTCTCAGCGACAAATTTTGTGAGTGCTGTTATGAATTCGCGAGCCATCATCTGACCATGTGCGCCACCAAGCTAGAGCGGCTCAACGAAGCATCACCTCCGGCCGGCCTGCCGCGTGGGGCGTCTGTTTCATCGGCAGAGCCCTTGCAGATCCAAGGTTCGATCGATTTGGGATACGGGAAAGTCCCTACTCGGTGCTGCTGGGATCGGTCAGGAATCACTGAGCCGGGTCGCCTTTCATGCTTACGGCCTCGGCCAACGATCTGAAAAGGGAGAGAGACGTCATGAGAGCTTTGATGCGGTCTATGACCCCTCGTTCTGTCGTGCAAACCCAAGGTTGGGTCTTACCCGGAGACGGGCCTAGCGTAAAGTCGAGATGGCTCGTAGGCCTTCTCTGGCGTGTTACGCGGATCAGCTTCATCGAGGGGGTGCTTTTGCTCCTGTCCGTGGGCGCGATATGCGCCCAGAGTTGGGCCCTCGCGATCCTGATCGCAGCCGTCTAGCCGCCAACTCCCGGCCGTCTGCCTCGACGGAGCACGGACCGCATCCAGGCGAGCACGCTTTCGGTATGAGCGATGGCTAAACCCGTCATCCTTTGCGCGCCGAATCGCATCCTTTCACGGAAAACGCTAAACCTGGCGTCGCACCTTGCCGATAGGCCGGATGTGATCCACCAGCGACGCGTCCGTTCTGCGCGAGCACCCTTTTCGGAACGATCCCAATGCCATTAGCGAGGAATCCAGAAAGTTGCGAGGCAGCCAGCGCGTTTGGCCACGCACACCTCATCGCCCAAACCTTGGCGCTTCTAGGGCAATCCCCAGTGCCCAGAGGACAGCTTCCCGAATTGTTGGAGCGTGCCCTCACTTGTCTGCAAGTGGGCATACCCATACAGACTCTTCGCGCATGGCTCAGTGACCCGACGTTCTGTACCCAATCGGATAGAAGGGCGTTTTAGGTTCGCACGAGAGATAAATCCAGCCGGAGCCCGCACCAGCGATCTCGTTCGGCCTGCCGAAGCGCAGGGATGCTACCTAAGGACGACATCGACTTTTGTCGTCGCCGAGCTAAGAGCCGCGCGAAATCCTAATCGGAACGAAAGACGCCCGCGGCGCGATCTTTTTTAACGCGCTCCCATCCGAAGGTCTGCCCGTTCATGGCAACATAGACACCAGGCGCTAGCAGTTGCGCGGCGGCGAATGCGAATCCCAGGTTGAACAGCGCGTCCGAATTCCGGATGTCGTAGGGAATCATTGCTCCGGTGATCACGATCGATTTTGACGTGAGGGAGTTTGCGTGGGCCGCGCCGAGGACTTGTGCCGTTTCGCGCATCGTGTCCGTGCCGTGAACAATCACGATGGAGTTCTCGGTTGCGGCGTGGCACGATGCAAGGACGCGTGCCCGATCGGAATCTCGCATATCAACGCTGTCCTGCAGTGGCAAGAGTTCGATAACGGGAACGTCGGTGAGTCGGGCGCGTGCAACAATTTGTGGAAGATGGCTTTCGGAAAACCCGAGTTGACCATCGATTTCGTTATAGTGTTTGTCGAACGTGCCACCTGTCGCGATGATCCGAAGTGTCATGGCATAGAATCTGGTGGATGCTAGGGTCGTAAGAGTGGCGGGGTTATTCTAACGGCTGCCTTGGGCGGCGCTGGGGTTTTTATCGTGTTCGAGCAAGTCGTATTTGCCGGAGGCGGCAATCGATGCTGGTGGCAAGCGGGATTTTGGGACAAGGTGGCGCCCGAAATTGGCCTGCAGCCCCGGCTTATCGGTGGCGTCTCGGCGGGGGCGGCCACCGCCTGCATGCTCTACGCGAATACCTCGGAGGCGGTTCTCGCCTATTACGAAGAAAAGCTCGCTCAAAATCGGCGCAATGCCCATTGGAACAATCTGTTTCGACGTGGGGAACGCGTCTTTCCCCACGCGCGCATTTACCGGCAGGCTTTGAAGGACGTCCTGGGCGGGGCGCGGTTTATTCAATTGCTCGAGACGGCTCCGGAGATCCGCATCCAGTTTTCGCGCCTTCCGCGCCGCCTCGGCCCGCGTGCCGCAGTTGGCGTGGGGCTTCTCGCCTACAACGTGGAGAAGTACTGGAAGAAGTCACTTCATCCGCAATTCGGTCGCCGGCTCGGATTTACATCGGAAGTCGTGCGTGTGCAGGATTGCCCCACTGACGAGGATTTGGTTTCGTTGCTCATCGCTTCGAGTTGCACGCCTCCTTTCACACCGATCGAGTATCGAAATGGTCGGCCCACCTTGGACGGTGGGTTGGTCGACAACGTGCCCGTCGATGCGGTGGAACGCGGTCGCAGCACGCTGGTACTCGTGACGCGACGCTATAAACGACGCCCCACGGTCTTTGTGCACGCAGGCAAGCTTTATGTGCAACCCAGTCAGAAGGTCCCGGTATCGAGCTGGGATTACACGGATCCGTCGCGCATGCGGCTCACCTATCAGCAGGGCCGCACCGATGGCGCCTCGTTTCTCGCGGACTGGGCGCGCCATCTGGGGTGGATGGGCGAGGCCGCGCAGGCACGTACGACCGGTGACTCCAAGGGCTTGGAGGCATGAGCGGGCGTGATAAGGCGCTCGCGCCAGGTACGGTGGTGTTTCATCCGCATCGTGGCTATGGTGTTTTGACAACGGTCAATCTCATGACCGGCTGGGTTAGCGCGAGGTTTGGGGACGAGCACCGAGCCCTCGATCTCTGCTTGGCATCTGATTCATTACAGCATGCGGACGGGCAACCGATCTTGTTTCGTCGATCTGCACCGGACTACATGCCGCACGCACGTCTGATGGCGATGGTGCGCTATCTGCACGAGGCGGGCTACGAGCGTCTTTATCTCTACACGTGGCCCAAGCCCTCGGGCATGCATTGGCGCTGGCACTTGTTTTGTGGTCAGCGCGACTGGGTACACCGGCCCTTGCGCCCTTCCTGGTATGGCTCAGGGTCTGACTACATCTTCAATCCCGTGATGGGATGGGGTGACGCTCCGGGCGCGAGCGCTGCTGAACTCGCCGAGGCGCTCGCGCAGTTTGATCCCCAAGGTCTCGCGCATGCTCGAGGACGAGACCCGGAGCACTCGGCTTGGTTCTCCGAGATCTGTAGAACACTTTTACCGCACTACGCCTACAGTCTTGGTTGGGACACGATGCAGTCCAAGCGTCGGGGCATGCCGGAGAATCTGCCCATCATGGCGGTCCGACGTGGAATGACACCTTACACAGGTCCGGCGCTAGATTGGCCTCCAGGCTGGATCGATGGCTGGGCGCACCACGGCTACCATCGAGCGCTGCGGCGTGCCGCACAAGGCTAGATACGGCTCAGATCATCTGCTTTTGAGAGGCGCCGCTGTTAAAGCGGTGTTGCTCATCGACGCGCATGATGCGTGCGCCCGGTATCAGATCGAAGCTATCCCCGGCGCGGATCACTCCGGGCTTAACCACCTGGAGATAGAACCCGGTGTAGCCACTTTGTACCATCATCTTTGCTGCGTGCTTGAATCCCATACGCGCGTTGAATTTGAAGCAGGGAGATCGTGGCGCTGACACCCGCAGAATGACCGGGTTTGGGGAGTCGCCTGCGATCTTGAGCAGATCGCCAATCCAAACCTGGTTCTCGGTAAGGCCTAGAACGCTCAGGTTCTCACCCATGCTTCCGTACTCAAGGGCCTCGTCGATCTTTAGAGCTTGCATGCGAATGGTGCGCCAAACGGGATAATGCTCAACCGGATAGGCGTAGATCGCCTTGTCCCGCCCCCCGTGCACGCTAAGATCGGCTTGCTCGTCCCCGTCCAGCCCCATCAGATTCACTTGCACGGGGCGGCGATCTTCAATCCGGCTTATCGGCTGCTTTGCGATTGCACTTAAGACCACCGGCCGGTCCCCGTTCGTGCTCGACCAGAGCGGACCAACACGACCGACGCTAACGGCAACGATCTTCATATGAAGTGGACCGCCATCAGCGCGAGCCAGGCAAGCCGTTTAGGGGTTGTGGTGTCAAGATAGCAGATTCAAACGAAGTCGCTTGCTAAGACCCTAGCTCCTCGGGGCCAACGCCTCCGGGTTGACGACATTTTGCGGCGTTCCCGAAGCGAACGCGACCAGATTTTGGAACGCGCCGCCAAAGTACAACTCGTAGCTCGATTTCTCGACATACCCGAGGTGGGGCGTCGCGATGACATTCTCCATGCGTAACAGGGGTTGTCCGGCCATCGGAGGTTCGCTTTCGAAAACGTCGATCGCCGCGAGGCCTGGCCGGCCTCCGTTGAGCGCCTTGACCAGGGCATCGGGTTCGACGAGTTCGGCGCGACTGGTGTTGACGAAAAGCGCGGTCGGTTTCATGGCCTGAAGATCAGTCAACTTGACGACCCCGCGGGTGGCGTCCGCGAGACGCAGATGGACACTCAAAACGTCGGATCGAGAAAACAGTGCTTCCTTGTTCGGCGCGACCTCCAGCAATTGTTCGCGCGCCGCGGCAAGACTGTTTTCTCCTCCCCAGATCAGGACTTCCATTCCAAACGCGGCACCGAAACCGGCCATGAGACGACCGATCTTGCCATATCCCCAGATGCCCAGAGTCTTGCCCTGCAGGACTTCGCCTAGCCCATGCAACGGGGGAGCGTTGGCGCTGCGCAACCCGCTCTGCTGCCAGACGCCGTGCTTCAGATTGGCGACATACTGGGGAAGTCGCCGCATGGCGGCCATGACGAGGGCCCATGTGAGTTCCGCCGGGGCGACCGGTGATCCCGCGCCCTCAACTACGACGATGCCGCGCGCCGTACAAGCTGAAATGTCAATGTGAGAACCGGCCTTGCCGGTCTGCGAGATCACCCGCAACTTAGGCAGCTTGGCCAGGAGTTCCTTCGTGATTCTGGTGCGTTCCCTTATAAGGACGAGGGCTTCAGCGTCGGCCACCCGAACGGCGAGTTGACCTGCCCCGCGTACGGTGTTGTTGAAAATCTTGACATCGTGCCCGGCGAGAAGCTGGAAGCAATCTAGCTTTCGCACTGCATCCTGGTAATCGTCAAGAATCGCGATTTTCACTGGCCGGGTCCCAAAAAAACAACTCGAACGATGTCTCTTCGGTAGTGACTAACCCTGGTGTAAACTCGTTGTCCACCGATGAAAACGTGGCCCTCCGGAATATGGACCTAAAGGGATTGAAATCCTTACGGTTTGACCTGATCGGGCCCTGCGAGACACGCAAACTATACAACAAGGCTTTGGAGGTAGAACGA
Source organism: Burkholderiaceae bacterium (assembly GCA_049514215.1). Lineage (GTDB taxonomy): Bacteria > Pseudomonadota > Gammaproteobacteria > Burkholderiales > Burkholderiaceae_D > BOG-994. Next base: position 2 of record JBEKVI010000007.1, on the reverse strand, counting down.
TG
>JBEKVI010000006.1:0-160617 GCA_049514215.1 Burkholderiaceae bacterium | reverse complement strand
AAAGAAGTTGTCCCGTGCCCAGGAGCGCATTGTCCTCACGCGCGTAGGCCAGCACGCTCAACGGCTGAGTACTACTTTTCGCAATCGCCCGATTGACCACCTGAAAGGCATCTTCCGGAAGGGTGAACACGACCGAAATCGGGTCCACCTGGTTGACGACGACCAACCCGGTGGTATCGGTCGCGTGCACGATGTTGCCCGGATCGACCAAGCGAATCCCCACTACGCCCGGGATCGGGGAATGAATCGAGGTGTAGTTCAGCTGGACGCGCGCGTTCGCAACCTGAGCTTTGTCCACGCCTACGGTCGCCTTCAGCTGGGCAACGGTGGCCACCTGCGTGTCGTAGGTCTGACTGGCGATCGAATCCTGCTTCAGGAGCGCCCTGTACCGTTCCAGGTCTACGAGGCTATTGGCATAGTTCGCTTCGTCTTTGACCTCTTGAGCAACGGCGGCATCGAGTTGGGCCTGGTAGGGATCCGGATCGATCTGGGCGAGCAGATCGCCCTGCTTGACCGTCTGGCCCTCCTTATACGCCACCTTGAGAAGTTGTCCGTCCACGCGCGCTTTGACCGTCACCGATAGTGCGGCCTGTACGGTGCCAATTCCGCTTCGGTAAATGGGCAGCTTCTGTTCTTGCGCGATCTGCGTCAGCGCCCCCACCGCGGGTGCCGCCGTCTCCTTCTTTTGGTCCGCGGCATCGGCGCGATGTTGATACCCACGGGCGAGAACAGCCAAAACGATGACGAGGGTGGCGCCACCAATCCAAATCAGACGGCGCCTCGTAGAATGCGCTTGTTGCCTCAAATCCCCGCTCCTCTAGCGAAGAACGCAGACCACCGTTGCGACGGTGCACGTCCTCCCGACATCATCAAAAAACATTATATTTTCCCCCTGAACCGAGAGGAATGCTCGTCTTTTGCAATAGCTTGTGATCTTTCCGGGACTTTCCTTTCCACCGTGCTCATCGGTGATGTTCCGCGTGTTCGAGGGCCCTTAGTCGTCCTTGCGGGCGTCTTTTGGAGCGTCCCCGTGGGGCCAATCGGCCCGGCGCGCAGGAAAGTCCGGCCGCGCTTGATGCGTGACGAATTCAGCGACATCGATGGCCTCCTGCTCGCTGAGGGACCCGGGAGCATTTTGTGGCATGTTGCCGCGGATGAACGCGGCCGCAGTATAGGTTCGGGCCATGCCAGCTCCGATGTTGAAAGAGGCGTCACCCCAAAGCGGGGGAAATGCGAAAGTGCCGTCAGCCCGTCTTACCCCCTCTCCGTCAGCGCCGTGGCACATAGCGCAGCTGGCCCGATAGATTCGAGACCCGTTGGCCGAGTCGGGCACCCGACGCGTATCGATCGAACCGAATCCCCTACCGGGAGGGCTCTGCCCGGTTGGAGTTCCTTCCGAAAGCCACTGGATATACGCGAGGACCGCGTCCATTTGGTGCGACTCGAAGGGAAGCGCGCGGCCGTTGAGCGAACGTTGCATGCACTCGTTGATGCGCTCCTGCAGCGAGATCATCTTTCCGGTGCGTGCGCGGTACTCGGGAAAGACTCCGAATATCCCCGTCCAGGGCGACGCTCCGGGCACGGTGCCGGCTCCCAGGTGGCAGTTGGCGCAGGTCAGCCCGCTAGAAACCCAATCTTTCAGTTCACGCGGGGAATCCGTCACGATTCGAAGTCCCTCGCTGATCGCCTGGCCTCGGGGGCCGCCCGGAATGACACGAGGAGAGGTGGAATCGCTTGAGACCTCGTCGTTTTGCGTGCTGGCAGCTGTTACGACGCCCACACCGGAACCGAGAATCACCACGAGCCCTGCCAAGACCCCGAACCGACGCAGGCCCTTCTCTCGCAAACCCGGACTAATTCGGCAAAGGCACCGCGTGTTGAAGGATTCCATCTCGCCTCGCAAGGAGGGTGACTGCGACAAGCCCGCAGACTGCGGCAAACGTAAGCCAGAGAGCGGGCGCTGCGCCATTGCCGCTGGCGTGGATGAGCCAAGTCGCCACCGCCGGAGTAAATCCACCCAAGGCGGTCGCAAGACTATAGGCGAGCGAAAATCCGGCGGTTCGCACCGAAACCGGCATGATCTCGGTCAGATACACCACCATCGCGCCGTTGTAGCTGCCGTAGAGGAACGAAAGCCAGAGTTCCACCCCGAGCAAATTGCCAAACGAGGGATTAGCGACGAGCCAGCGCATCGCGGGATACGCGGTCAGGATCGTGAGAACGGTGAACGTGAGCAGGACCGGCTTGCGACCGATGCGATCGGAAACAGCACCCATGATCGGCAGCCAGCAGAAGTTGGAAAGCCCGACTGCAACCGTGACGAGCAGATTTTGCAGATCTGGAAGCTTTAGGACGTTTTTCCCGAAGGTCGGCGTATAGGTCGTGATCATGTAAAAGGACACGGTCGTCATGATGACCATGAGCACGCCCAGAATGATGATGCGCCAGTTCTGCACCATGGATTCCAGGATCTGCTTGATGTTGGGACGCTCTTTACGGGCCAGGAACTCTCCGGTTTCGGCGAGCGACCTGCGGATTACGAAAATAAGAGGCACGATTAGACAACCGACGATGAAGGGCACTCTCCAACCCCAATCGGCCATCTGAGCCGGGGCTAGCGATGCAGTCAAAATGGTGCCCAGCACTGCGCCGAAAACAACGGCAATCTGCTGGCTCGCGGACTGGAAACTGACGTAGAACCCCTTATTGCCCGGAGTCGCAATTTCGGAGAGATACACCGAGACGCCGCCTAGCTCCACGCCCGCAGAAAATCCCTGCAAAAGCCGACCGATGAGTACCAACATGGGTGCCAGAAACCCGATCGCGGCGTACCCCGGCACGAAGGCGATGAGGATGGTCCCGCATCCCATGAGGCCCAGGGTAAGGACCAGACCGACGCGCCGGCCTTTGCGATCAATGTAGGCTCCCAAGATGATCGCCCCCAGCGGCCGCATCAAATACCCCGCCCCAAACGCCATGAGCGCCTTCATCTGTGAGGCGAACGCATCGCCTTCGGGAAAGAACGTGTTGGCGATATAGGTGGCGTAGAGGCCAAAAACGATAAAGTCGTACATCTCCAGGAAATTCCCACTGGTCACCCTCAAAACGTTGACCCACGCGGGTGACTTAGGATCATGTACCTGCACGGACGTCTCCTTTGGGCCGCGATAAGGGGCGGACTTTTCGTTTTTCGTCGGATCGCTACGCCTGCGATTCTACTTCAGCCGCCCGTCGTGCTGGCCACTCGGACCGCGCTCGCACCGACCTCTTTAAGCGGCACGCGAATTGCGGCAATGTGTACGAGCGCACCGGTCGTGCGCAGAATCGAGGAATACAGCATGAGCGACATCGAAAAACCGCAATCCGATTCACGACTCGCAGACGCGTCCGCGTTGGGCGCCCGAAAACATACCTCGGTCAAGCGGGCCGCCCACCGGGCCCACCGGCTCGTGGACGCTGCTGCGGATAGGGCGGTCAACACGATGGATACGGTGACCGATACGGCCGACAGGATCCTCGCGACCCCCCAGCACCTCGCGCAGAGCTTTACCGACGCGGTCGTCGAAAACCCGTGGCGTTCACTGGGCTTTGCACTGGCCGTCGGATTTGTTCTGGGTCGCCTGACCCGCCCTTGATCCGAGGGCGAATTTTGGCTTTCAAGCCCTCGTATCCCGCGCCCTCCTTCTGATACCATCGCCTGCTGGAGTCAGGCGACCGGGCGCGCGTGCCTGCGTTGATACTGCCCGGATTTCCGCAAGGCATTCGTGCGCCGGCAACCCACGCCAAAAGAGCGATGACCCTCGGCGTTGCAGTGCAATTGCGCACCACCTATTGGCGAGCGCGACCTCAAAGCGGGTGCGCGGGACGGGCTTATGCTCATCGATCGCGCATTAAAAGCGTTGATGATCCTCTGTCTATTTCTTTGGATCCTCTGCTTCCTGCAACGCGAGCGACTTCCGGATCCGTCTGTGCTGGATCCGCACGTCTTATCGGCCCCAGTCCAGACAAGCCTGCAAATGAGCCCGTTCACACGCAACGTGGACGAGATCGTCTACACCATCAAGCCGCTTTACGAATACGACCTCTATGGGCTCGTCGTCAGCCAGCATGACTCGAAGGCGTTCTGGGATTGGATTCACGCCGCCGCGAATGATCGCATCAATGTGATCGACCTGTGCGTGGTCTGGGGCGACGACGCAAGACGCGGCTCCTACCGGGACATCGCGTTCTCAAGCGGGGAGTTCACGTGCTACTTTCAGCCACGGACGGCGCAGGCGGCGCAGGACTTCGATATCTACCAGATCTCCAATAATCATCTGCTCACGGAGGACGCGCGCCTCGCCCGCCTACTGCGCAGCGTTCACGTGGGCGACGAAGTGCATTTCCATGGTTATCTTTCGGAGTACGAGCACGACTATGGATTTCATTTTCACCGCGGCACCAGCGTGACCCGTTTCGACACCGGCGACGGCGCGTGCGAGACCGTCTACGTGACGGATGCCAATATCATTCGCTCGCATGACCGCCTATGGCGCTTGGCACTCTGGTTCAGCGGGCTTGGACTCGTCGGCGCGTGTATCGCGTGGCTCATGCGCCCGGCGAAGCTCTACGAATAGAAGACGACTAGATTGGCCCCTGTGGTCCGCTGGATCCCGGGGCACCGCCTTCTAACGCGCAGCCTGCGCGCGTTGAATTTCTGCACGTTCGCGCGCGTATCGCACTTTAAAATCGTGCGAGACGGCTTTCTGCTGGATCATCCTGCGCGCTTGAAGCCACCAGCCTTCCACGGCACCCCTTGGGGGACTAGACAGTGCATCGGGTAATGCGCGCTCCGCCAGACATTCCAGCCAAAGCTCGCGCACCTGGTTCACCGAGTAGTCCACCGCCCGCACATGACCGTTATGAACCATCGCGTAATAGAGGAGCGGATCGGTCTTTAGGCGTCGAATGGCAGCGAGCACGTCCTGCGCGGAATCGACCGCAAGGAAATCGAGCTCACTTCTACGCAGGCATCGATAGGCGGGCTCATCGGCGAGCAGCGCCGGCGTCCCAGCGATCCAGGCGTTGATCAGCTTGCTCGCCGGCTTGTGCGCGAGCATCGCGGGGGCCTCTTTACGGTGGGCAAGGACGATATCGACATCGGCATAGTTAAACCACTCCTCTTCCCGAATCTCGAATCGCACGCCCAGATTCTCGAGCGCTTCGTGAAACCCGGGGTCGGAGAGCCATCTTGCGGCCGTACCCGTGCGCCCGAAATAGGCCATCCGCTCGATTCGGCTCCCGCGCGCTGGGTCGCGCGAAAGCAATCCGGGTTGGGGCCAGACGGGCAGGGACGATTGCTTGGGGGTGCAAGGCTCGATCTGGTTTTGCACAATCTCCCAGTCGCACATATAAACACGCGGCCGGTCCGCGCGTACGCCCACGATGTAGTAGGAGTAGTAGGGAAGAAAGACGCGGTTCAAGGAGTCTCGATGGGCTACGTTCACCGCCCCGGAGACAAAAGTCTCGCTGATCGAGACCTCGATGCCGCGACGCAGTAGCGGTTCCTTCACGTGCAGATAGGTCTGGATGATCCAGTTATTCAGACCTCCTCGGAACCGGCCTGCCTGGAGCGTGACGTCGGCCTCGGTCAACGAATCGACGTCAGGCCAGGCACGTTGCATATGCCGCCCCACAAAATGTATCGCAGGCACCCTCCCTGGATCCGCGGGCCCCAGAATCGAAGCGTTTTTGAGCCGATCCGTCCCCGTCGTTTGCTTCAGCCCGGCGATGACCTGTCTTCCCGGCGCCGTGTCTAACCCATCACCGGGCGCGGGCTGCTCCAGTCCGCTTCCTCCTGTTGGCGTCGTCACAGCAGGCCGGACCGCAAAGTCGTGCGGCGTACGTCCACCGCTATCGGGGTCGGCGGCGCAATCGCAACCGGACGCGACGAACCCGCTCTGAAGCAATGGACACGGACATTCAGGCTCCGGCCGCCACATCGGTCCAGGTTGGTGCCGGTATCGCCCGAGTGAGGCCTTGGGCCAGAACCGGTCGCGTGACGCGAGCCACGGGCTATAAATGGGATCGTCGAGGCGGGCAAGATCGGCAGCTTCACAGGTTCACGGCGGGAAATTCGACCCACAACGGCCATTCTTTGCAATAATCTCTTTGCAGATGTGGTCACCACCGCACAGGGTACAAGGCCTTGGGGAAGAAAGCCTGCACGCCCGGCGCTTCGGAATACGCGCGAGCGCTCGCCGATCGCAGATACCCCTGCTCCAGTCTTCATCCCGGGAGGCAGCCATCGCGAGACCTGCATCGCCGGCCGTTGCATTCAGTTTTTTGTGTTCCGAGTCCAATATGGTAACCGCAAACAAGGATGTCTCGACGGACCTGGTCAGCGACGAGGTCCTTCGTCGCATCGCAGAAAAAGGACAGGTTCGTTCCTACCCCGCGCGCGCCATTTTACTCAATGAAGGTGACCCCGGAGACGCGCTCTATATCATCCTCAGTGGCAAGGTCAAGGCGTTTGCCATTGGCAGCTCAGGCAAGGAAGTCGTCTACAACGTCCACGGTCCGGGGGAGTATCTTGGCGAACTCTCGCTGGATGGCCAGCCTCGCTCAGCCTCCATCATGACCCTCGAGCCGACCACTTGCTCGGTAGTCCACGCCGGGAATCTGCGAAATTTCATCGCGGAGCATCCGGATTTCGCATTGCATCTCATTCACAAGCTCATTCGCTTGGTCAGGCAGTCGACGGAAAACGTCAAAAGCCTGGCTCTGGACGACGTCTACAGTCGCGTCGTACGGTTGCTGATGGAGAACGCCGTCACCCGTGATGGCAAGCTCGTGATCGAGGAACGCCTGACCCAACAGGGCATTGCCGACCGCGTGGGCTCGTCGCGCGAAATGGTCAGCCGCATCTTCAAGGAGCTCACCGTCGGGAAGTACATAGCCGTCGAATCCAAACAGATTGTCATTTTGAAGAAACCACCGCCGGCCTGGTGAATTCGAACCCCTCGCGCCCAGCGGCGGGTCCGGGTGCCGCAAGGCCCGAACAGCACGCCGCCGGCTCAGTCGAGCAGGGTTACCCGGGTCTTCGTTTTCGAAGCCGAGAATACGTGGCAAAGGGGAATGAGTCGATTACAATTCCTGCCACGAATGCGACGCGGGTGTTCGCGCGCATTGTTCCCACACTGGCCGGCCTGCCGTTGCTCAAAGAAGGCCAGGCGAGGCTATCCTCGGAAGAACGCGACACGGCGATGACGCCAATCCGTCGATGCCTGTGGGTATGACGCCCGTATCCGGAGCGTCGCCGGTTGTGCTTGGGGGGGTGCCATGCCGTTTTGTTCGAGATCGATCGTCGTCTGCTGCACGCTGGCGTGCGTGCTCCCGGTTTTTTCGTATGGACAGTCGACCGATCCGCTGGAGCCTTCAGACTCCGGGCTAAGCCCCGGCTCCGCGGTCTCCTCCCCCAACGCGGCACAGCCTAAGCCACTTTCGGATGCGCGGATCCAGGAAATTCGGCAACAGTTGAGCCAGACTTCGGACGGCGAAGAACGGTACCGTCTACTGTCTCAGCTCGCAGGTCTCTACAACGCGGCCGGACGCGTTCCAGAGTCCCTATCGGTACGCGAAGAGATCGTAAGCGACCGCGCGATTTCGCCCGGAAAGCGCTCGATAGCAGCCTCTTCGCTCGCACTGAGCCTGGCTCTCATGCGCGAGTACAAGCGAAGCGAGAGCACGATTTCCAAGGCGAAAGATCTCGCACATGACACTACCGCGGTCGAGCTTGAGACGCTTCCACGGGAGCCGGCCTACGCCTTTCTCGCAGCGGAGGCCGAGATCGCGCGCCGTTTCGAAAACCGCCACGACGTGGCACTGCTGAAATATCGCGAGCATGCCGAACTGGCCTGGACCAATTTCAACGATCCGAATCTGAGTGAGAAGCGGCGTCGGGCCGCTGCCAACGAGGTGCTAAACCAGGTGGAGAATCTGACGCGTCTCATGGTCCAGAACAATCGCCGCGCCGAGGCCCTAAGCTACGTGAACGAGATGAGCTTCTATCTCGATTCGAGGCCCGATCTGCAGCCCACGACCTATCAGCGTGCAAAAGTCGACCATGCCCGGGCGATCGCGCTGTGTTCGTACGATGACTATGAAGGCGCAATGGAGGCGATCTCGCGTGCATTGAAGACCTACGAACGTGGGGGCACACCCGAACACGATCCGGGCTACGGAGATGCACTACGCATGCGTCTGATGATCGCGCTGTCGATGGAGAGAATCTCGGAGTTTGGAGCCGATGCGGAGGCACTACAGCGCGGTCGTGCGATTGATCCCGTCCTGGCCGGCGAGTTTCCTGGAGAGGAATCGGATTCGCTCGCTTTGGCCACGCGAGGACAATGGGCAGCCGCGGCGGCGAGAGTCGATGAAATCGCACAGCGAAATCTGCGGCATCAGGGTGCCGAGTCCCCCTTTTATAAATACGAATTCGCGATGGAGATGTTGGAGCGAATGAGCGATCCGGCGGGCAACATCGGTTTTGCCGATATTGAGCGTTATGTTTCTCCGCTTGCAAGCACGGAAGACCAGTGGGCGGATGTCTCAACGCGCGGCTCGTATACGGAAGACGGTGCGCTCGTAATGGCCATGGACCGTCTCATGCGTCCCAACGCGTTCCCGGACGCGGCCCAGGCCCAGGCGCTTGCGTTTCGGATCGCGGAGCTGATGCGGGTCAACGCAACGCAAGGGGCGCTTAGCGATGGCGCCGCCCGCCTCGCGGCCGGGGATCCCAAACTGCGCAGCCTGATTGAGCAGGAACAGGGGCTGCGCTTTGAACAGAGAAGGCGCTACGCGCGGCGGACGGAAAGATAACTCAGCTGCGGCGCGATATTGCCTCGCAGTTTCCCGTGTACCGGGAATTGGTCGCGCCAAGTATTCCCAGCCCTGCTAAACTCGGCGCCGTCCTGCGGCCAGGGGAGGTGTACGTCAACCTCTACGCGGGACGCAAGGCAACTTACGCGTTTGTCGTTCTGCCCGGTGGAAAATTCCAGGCGCAAAGGCTCGACGTCACGCGTGACCAGGTCAGAAAAATGGCCGCGGCCCTGCGGGCGAGTTTCGATGCCGGCACGCCTCCGACCAAGGCCGATGACCTCGGGGGATTCGATCTAGCCGCCTCAGCGGGGCTATTCAAGGCGTTAATAGGTCCGCTTCAAGCCAGCCTGCAGGGCTCGAGCACGATCTACCTTTCCACCAGCGGAATTTTGAGCAGCGTTCCGTGGAACGTTCTACTTACTGCGCCTGCGACGACGCTTGCTGACGGCAAATGGTGGGTTGCATCGGTCACGCCGGTGCTCATCCCAACGGCATCTGCGCTCGTACTCGAACGTTCCCAAACCACCAAGCACGGCAGTGCGCCCTTCATCGCTTTCGCCGACCCGAGCTTCGATGGACAGGACCATGCTCCTGCAGATGCGAGCGCGGGCGCGCACACCGTGCGCGAGCGCGCATTCCGATCAGCTTCTGCGGGAGGGCAGCCGGATCTGGATTATCGTAACGTCGCGCCGCTCCCGGAAACGCTGGAGGAAGTGCGCGCCATCGGCGCAGTCCTGAAGGCTCCGCCACAGAACATCATTCGCGGAACGCAGGCCACCCGGACTCGGGTGCTAAAGCAGGACATGTCAGATGACCGGGTCGTGGCGTTCGCGACTCATGGCCTTCTTCCAGGTGAGGTTCCGGGGATGCTCAAGGCCGGACTCGCATTGGCCTACGAAGGCAAGGGCCTGTCGGATTCGGTGCTGACGATCGACGATATCGTGGCTTTGCGCCTGAACGCCGACTGGGTTGTGTTGTCCGCCTGCAATACGGGCTTTGCCAGTGGCAACGCGGGCGACACGATTTCCGCACTGGCCAGAGGATTCTACGCGGCAGGTGGGCGCTCTCTCTTGGTGACACAATGGTCGGTCGAGTCCGAGTCCGCCAAGGAACTGACTGTGGGCCTGTTCACGGCCTACGCGGCCGATACCAATCTGACCAAGGCCAGCGCGATCGCGCAAGCGCAACGGGATATGCTTGGCGGCAAGTACGGGGCGCTCTACCGACATCCCTATTTCTGGGGTGCTTACTTTCTTGAAGGCGACGCGGGTCGATAAGCACTGGGCTAAGATCCTCGATGAGGATCCTTCTTCGGACGCGATCGAAGAGGGGCGCATACGCTGCGATTCGGAGTTGGGCTCGTCCGGTTCCTGAAACACACACTTGGTCCGCGTCAAAAGGATTTCGATGAGAAGGTATTTTCTGATCCTCGCCTTATTGGGAGGGTGCACCCAGTATCCCAATACGGTGGCCGTGTGCAAGGGACAGATCTCCCTAAAGATCGGAGAGATGGTTGGAAACGTCCAGGCCAGTGACAAGGAAGAGATTGGCATGCGGATCGAAAATGATCGTATCAGTCTGTCGGGCAACGTCCTGATCGGGGCAGAGCAGGTCAGGGTCTGCCGCATAGGATCGATCGAGTTCGCAAAAAAAGATGAGATCTTCTTCGATACCTCTGGATGCAATCGCGACGGCAAGGAAGGTCTCACGGGGCGAATCTACGGAACATACAATTACATCACTCGCAAGCTCAACGTCTCCCATCAGGATCGAAAGGACCTTTCTGGAGGATCTTTCGTCTGCCGCGACGCTAAATGAGATCGGCATTTTCCTCGATTCTGGCAGGGTGACAGCGAGGCTTCTTCGCCAGGCAGGGAGCTGCCGCGCAAAAATTCCCTGAACACAGGCCTTTTCCTGTGCCCGGCTGTGCTCAGCCAAGAATACAAAATCCCTGGCGTGTGCGAAGACCTTTGCTGACTGCGATGGCGCCTTTGAACACGGCATAGGTTCGAGCATCACCCTTACTGCGTGGTCGAGATATGCGCGCAGTACCCTATTTGATCGCATCCAAATCGGGATTATTTCCCGATACAAATCAGGTCGGTCCCGCTAGTCTCGTCTCGACCAACACTGGAGAGATGCATGAAAGCGGATCGCGTTGCTTGCAGGGCGCCTGGCGTGGTCAAGCGAAGCTTGTGCGCCTTGCCAGCGACGTTAGCGTTTGGAGGTGTCAGCATTGGCTCGGTAATGGCGGACGAGCCACAGGCAGCCCCCCAAGAGCTCCCGCAAATTAACGTCATCGGAGTCTCACCGGTCCCCGGAACCGGGATTCCGCAGAACCTGTATCCCGGTAACGCGCAGACCATCTCGTCTAAGAACATCGCCCCAGGCACGCAGACCTTAAGCGAGACGCTTGAAAACGCGGTCGGGAGCGTCAACCTGAACGATACCCAGGGCAATCCTTACCAGATGGACTTGAATTTTCGAGGCTACACCGCCTCACCTATCCTCGGTACGCCCCAGGGACTTTCTGTCTACGTCGATGGCATGCGCATGAACGAGCCGTTCGGCGACGTCGTCTCGTGGGACCTTATTCCGCAGATCGCGATCTCCAACATCACCGTCATCCCGGGGACCAACCCGGTATTTGGCCTCAATACGCTAGGGGGTGCACTGGCGCTCAACACCAAGAGCGGATTTGCATTTCCAGGGATCAGTATGACCCTGGGCGAGGGCTCATTTAACCGTCGATCTGTCGATGTCGAGGAAGGCGGTTTCCAGGGCAACGTGGACTACTACTTCGCCGCGAGCTTCCTGGATGATAACGGGTGGGCAAAGAACAATCCGAGCCTGGTCCATCAGCTTTTCGGAAAAGTGGGTTATCAGGACGACAACACAGACATCGATTTTTCGATCACCTATGTCGATGATTACCTGGCCGGCAATCAACTGGTCGCCAAGTCGATGATCCCAGATGCGATCTCGGGGTATTCCCATCCCGACTACTCGAACACACGCAGTTTCGTCGCAAATCTCACAGCCAAGCGGGAACTGGATTCAACCAACAGTATCGAGGGCAACCTCTACTACAAGGACATCTGGCGTATTCTGTACGACTCGAACGTCAACGATCCAGTCGTTGGCGGCGACCCCAATCAGCTCGTCGAGTGTCCGATTCTCTATGGCGAATACTGCGCAGGCAACGTCGTTAGCGAATACACCCAGGACATCTACGGATTCAATGCCCAGTACTCGAATCATTCGGCGCTGTGGGGTCACGAGCAATACTTCACAGCAGGTCTGAATACCGAATACGCGAGAACCCATTTCACGCAAGAAGGCCAGGACGCCTTCATTGACGCGACCTTCGATACGATCGGGATCGATCCCTTCACCCCACAATCGAACATCGAAGGCACCAACACCTCGATCGGTGTCTACGTTACTGACACGTATGTCGTAGACGACCGCGCGAGCGTGACGATGTCAGCCCGAAATGACCGCTCGAATGTCGGACTGTCGGGCAGCTCCATCGATGCCAACAACAATGTGGTCAACGTCACGGGAAATCACACCTATCAACGCTTGAACCCGGCCCTGGGAGGCACGTACATTCTCGCACCGCAAGCGACCCTGTTTGTGAACTATGCCGAAGGATTTCGTACTCCCTCGGCGATTGAACTGGCCTGCGCCGACCCGGTGCATCCCTGTGCCGGGGTCCCCAGTGCATTTTCCTCCGATCCCGATTTGAAGGCCGTGGTGGCCAAGAGCTTCGAGTTTGGCGCGCGTGGCGCGATCGCCGAAGGTCTGAACTATCGCGCCGCGGCGTTCTACAGCAACCTATACAACGATATCCTGTTCAATCAATCAAGCCTCACCACGGGTTACTTCTCCAACGTCGGTCAAACGCGCCGCGAGGGTGTTGAGACCTCTGTCGACGGACACATTGGGGCGTGGGACTTTGGCGGCGCCGTGACGTGGCTGCAGGCGACCTATCAGACTTCGTTTATCGAAGCCGATCCGACCAACCCTGGCTCAGTTTGCCCGGGCCCGGCATGTGTTCCGGTGAGACCAGGCGACCGTATTCCGGGAATTCCCCAACTCATGGGCAAGGTCCAATTGGGCTACAAGGTCACGCCAGATACCCATATCGAGGGTCTAATTCAGGCACAGGGTTCCACCTTCGCCCGCGGCGATGAAAACAACCTGATGACCTACGGCAAGATTCCGGGGTTCTACGTGGTCAAGCTCGACTTTACGCGACAGATCAACAAGACGTTCGAGGTCCGAGGGGGCGTGGAGAACCTCTTTAACCGACGCTACGCCAATTTCGGAATGCTTGCGAACAACGATTTAAAGGGCGGCACCGCGGAGAACTTCTGGGCTATTGGTCAACCCAGGACCTTCTTCATTTCGCTTAAAGTCCTTCTTTAGGACGACCTTGGTCCTCACGCTCGAGCGTCGCGAACAGAGCTATTCAATTGAGCCGGAACGCTCCTTCCCATCCGGGGCGTTCAATAGTTCAAGAATGGTCTCAAATGAGGCCGGCTTGATGACAAGATGGCTGAATCCGGACGCCAGTGCTCGAGCCTTCGCCTCGGGGCCGCCCTCACCGGTCATTCCGATGAGCCGGCCCGGCAGTACGGAGTCCAAGGAACGCAAAAACAGTGCGACGTCATAGCCGTGCTTTCCGGGCATGCGGATGTCCAAGAGCGCGGCCTCTGGTCGGAACGTGACCGCTTTCTGACATGCCTCCAGACCATTGTAAGCCGTCTGGACTTCGTGACCGAGGACTTCGAACAGAATCGAGAACGAGTCTGTGATATCCCGGTTGTCATCGGCGACGAGAATTCTCATCTTTGCGGCCTTCCCGTACCCTCAGGGGAGACGACGATCGGCAGTACGACGGTCATCGTCGTGCCCTGCCCCAGGCCCGCGCTCGCGGCACTGATTCGACCGCCATGTAACTCGGCCAGCGTGCGGGCCAGAGTGAGTCCTACGCCAAGGCCCGCCTGATCTCGCTCCAGGGAAACGTCGACCTGGTGAAACATCTCAAAGATGCGATGCATTGCCGCCTCATCCATCCCGATCCCATTATCTTTGACATCCATGGTGAGATCGTGGCCTGCTGCGCGGGCCACGAGACTCACCTTGCCTCCCGGCGGCGTGTATTTGGCCGCATTGTGGAGCAAATTGATGAGAATTTGGGTCAGACGCGCCGGATCCCCGTATAGGGTGATGCGATCGCCCGGTAGGTCAGTCGCCAGTTCGTGGCCGCGACTGCGATAGAGTTCCGCGAGCGTATCCAAAGCGGAGGCCACGATCGTGCTGAATTCGACGGTTTCCTTCTTGAGCAAGAGCTTCCCGGTCGAGATGCGCGATACGTCCAAGAGATCATCAATCAAGCGCGCCATCTGGCTGATTTGGCGCGACATCATCTCTTCGGCGCGCAACACCGTCTCACGCGCGTTGGGTCGATCCGCTCCGCGTGAGACTCGCAGGATATCCAGTCCGTTGCGAAGGGGGGATAAGGGATTGCGCAGTTCGTGGGCGAGCGTGGCCAGAAATTCGTTTTTCCGACGGTCGGCGGCGCGCAGTGCATCCGAGCTGCGGGTGACCTCCTCAAGCATTGCGTTAACTGAGACGGCCAGATATCCGATCTCGTCCTGTGTCGTGGCCGGCACGCGCAAACGGAAGTCCCGAGTCTCGAGAATCCGGCGCACCACGGCTTCGATCGCGATGAGGGGTTCCGTAAACGACCTCTGAAACCAGAATGACAACGCTAGGGCTGCGAGCAGGCTGAGCAGCGCGACGAGCCCGGAGATGGTGAGATATCCCACCATACGGCCCAAAAGCTGATATTGAGCACGTATGTAGACCGTGCCGATGCGTTGTCCCCGATCACTGATCGGTTGAAACAATTCGATGCGCGCCCCCACGATCCGATGGCCGACCTGGCCGGCCGTCTCGGGAACGGACTCGTTAGGATCGGAACCATGAAACTCCGCGAACTTTTGTCCCTTTGCATCATAGAGCGCCGCCGAGAGGATCGAGGGGCGGATCGACAAAAGATTGAGGTTGTTGGATGCAGTCCGGGGGTCATCGAACTGAAGTGCCGGAATACTGGCTCGACCAACCACCTCGGCCTGGGACTGCAAGTCATTCAACCAAGATGCACTGTAGCGATTCACGTCGTAGATCAGCAACGCCGCACCGTCGAGAAGCAAAGCAAACAAGATCGCTACACCGATGATGACCATCAGCCTGCGCCGCACCGAGCCGCCGACGAAGCTTCTGGTCATGGTGCACCTCGCACTCGCACGGCCACCGATAGCATTCCGGAGCCCAGCTTAAGACCGGCGCGCTCGGCGTTCTCCAAGTCCACTTCGAATCGAACGCGCCCCCCGGTTTCGACAAAATTAATATCGCTGCCTTGAGCCAAGGCGTTTTCGGTGTCGGTGACGACCAATGTCGAGGTCGCACTCGCTCGCTTGGCGACGGCCCCGATCGAATTGCTCACCGAGGACCCGATATAGACCACCCGCACGCCCGCGAGGTTGGTTTCTGGAGTGATCTTTCGAACCTCGAGAGGATGGCTCCCCGAACGCTTGCCTTGCAGTGTTCGGCGGACGGCCTCGAGCATGTCATCACCCGACATCACCGCGATAACAATGATCTCGTCGGGCTGCATGGACGAGCTCTGCCAATCAACATAGTCCAGGAACCGGTACAAGAAGGCCGCCTTCACGTCGAGATCGGACGGGTGCATATCGTCTGCTCGAAGTGGCTGCCCACCCACGAGAAGTGCCAAGCCACAGATCAAAGATGAAAGAGTGCGGTGACCCAGCCTGAACGCGAGAGGGCGCGACAAGGTGATCATAAGATCCGTTGGCGCGCGACTAGAAGTTGTAATGCGCCTGGACTAGAAATTCGCGGGGGATCACACCTGGGGCGCCCGAGCTATCGGCCCATTCCACGTGTTGCGCATGAAAGGCATCGAGAATACCGAAAGAAAAGTCCCATTTCGGTGTCGCGTGCCAGCGCAGATTCAAGTCCGTGGCGTTATAGGCCGGCACCGTGATCAGATAGTTCAGCTGGCTGATATAGCGGAAGTCGACGTTTAGGTCCCACAGAGGCGAGAAGGTATACGCAGCTCGAGCCTTCACTGTGTGGCGTGGATCATTTCCCAGTGCGGACGGACCGGTGGGATCAAGACTGCCGGCATCCCTATGAAGATTTTGATGGAGCTCATCAATTCCAAGACTCAGACGCAGCTTGTCGGAGGCCTGATAGTTTCCCCAAGCCTCAAGCCCCGATCCGGTCCCCGACATGCCGTTGGCGATCACATAGCCGCCGGATGGCGAAGGTTGACCCGACCGAAGCCGGTCCAATTGGTTGTAGTACACGTTGACAGAGTACGATAGCCGACTCGTGGGTTGCGCACGATAACCAATTTCGTAGACATCTCCGACTTCAGACTGGAAATTCCCCCCTCCGCGGATTGCGTAAGGGGGCTCACCAGGAAAGTAGAAATCACGATCTATCCGGGATGGCGTGCGAATGGCACGGGACGCGGCGGCCCAAAGAAGTTCATCGACCGTTGGCTTCCATGCGAGGCGCAAGTCCGGCATGAACTGGGGTTCGGTATACACGTCGGTTTCCACTTTGGCTCCCGCGGTGAGCGTCAGATTGGGTTGTATCTTATAGGCGTCTTGCAGAAAGAGATTTCCCCAATACAACGAGCGATTCGCGGGAATGAAGCGGATGAGTGCGCTGGCCGGGGTCTGGTCGTATCCGTCTCGTATCCCACCGCCGAATGAGATGCTATGGTTTCCAATCGTCTGAAGATCGTCTTGAACCTCTAGATCAACCACGTCGAACTTATCGCTCAGACCAAGGGGTACGATCTGTTCCACGTGATCAATATAGCCCTGCACCGTGATCTTCGAGCCATCCTGCAGGCCGAAGGCATAACGGCCGAGCAGGTTTGCCCCGTTAAGGTACGAGACCGTGCCAGGGGTGGATCCAATGGTCGCCTGATAGACATCCCCTTGCAGCGTGGCGTGGTCTCCGTTGCTACTTGGAAAGTCCGTTCTGAACCCGACCTGATCGCGCCGCATATCGTCGTCTTCCGAAGACCCATCCGTTCGCGAAGTTCCAAAATCCTCGGTATGCATCGCGTAGATACGGTAGGCGCCAACATCTCCGAGTGGAGCTCCATAGCGCATCTCGTAGTTCCGGTCCTTGTTGCCGCCTCCGACGGTCGCGATTCCCCCTTGAGTGTCGGAGGCGGACTTGGTGATGATGTTGATAATTCCGTCGAATGCGTTCGCGCCGGCCAAGGCTGCGCCGGGACCCGAGATGACCTCGATGCGGTCGATGTCTTCCAGCATCACCTGCTGCGCATTCCAGAAGACACCTGAGAGTACGGGCGAATACACGGTACGGCCGTCGATCAGAACCAGGAGCTTATTCGTGACGAGGTTTAGAAATCCGCGCGAACTCACCGCGAAATTGCTGGAGTTGACTTGAGCTACTTCGAGATTGGGGGCGAGCTGCAGCGCCTGACCTAGATTGGTTGCGCCGGATCGACGGATATCTTCGCCGGTGATGACATAGACGGAGGCAGGCGCATCCGAGAGCCGTTCAGGCCGCTTGGTTGCGGTCGTAACTTCGAGGTTACTGAGCTCGTACAGAGACAGATCGGTGAGGGTGCGTCCCGAATTATCAGCGAGATCTGCAGGACCGGTTTGATCCGCGCACGCGATCGAAGATAAGAACACACTCAGGACGAACCAAGCTGCGCACGCGAGGTGAACGCCGCTCATGCGCAGTCGTGGTCTGGCACTTCGATCAGCTGACTGCCGACCACAACGGTGCAGGCACAAGTTCGAACTCCTCCCAAAGTCGCGCGCCGATTCCCGCCAACTCCATCTCGCGAGCTGTCTCGAATGCCATGCTCTGCCTCGTCTTCAGTTATTCGAATTCGAATTGGTCTTGAGTACGCGCAGATTTGCAAACCGATTCTAAGACAAAGCCCTCTTCGCTAGGTGGAAAAAGTGATGCGGAACGCGACCAGTCTTAGCTTTGCGAATCAGGAACAAGTTTTGCTGATGTTTGTCTCTTTATTCTGTTTGGATTCTTGCCTTACCGCCGCGCGAGTTTCTCGCAGATCGACCACGCCGCAGCATCTCTCGATGGCCTCCCTGACCAGTACCGACTTGGCGATTTGCGCGATCTCAACTGCCTCCATCGCGGGGGTCATCGCTCGTCCCTTTCGCTTACCTGAGGCGACTTGGACGACCGTTGGGGCACTCCTCGTTCTGCTTCTGGGATTGATGCCCCTTAGCTTGGCCTGGGCGGCCTTGGTTAGCGGCATAGACGTGTACCTCTTCTTAGTCGGCATGTTGCTTTTGGCCGAGTACGCACGGAGGGAAGGACTATTCGATTGGCTCGCAGGATTCGCAGCGCAGCACGCGCGAGGATCACAACATCGCCTTTTCGCATTGACGTATGCGGTTGGAATCGTGGTGACCGTCTTTCTATCCAATGACGCGACGGCGGTCGTGCTGACACCGGCGGTGTTCGCCACAGCCAGAGCGGTCAGGGCGACCCCACTGCCCTACGTGCTGGTTTGCGCGTTTATAGCCAATGCGGCGAGTTTTGTCTTGCCGATTTCCAATCCCGCAAATCTCGTGGTGTTTGGCCCGAGTATGCCTGTATTGACATCGTGGCTGGCCCGGTTCGGGTGGCCCTCAATGGTCGCCATCGCAATGACCTATGGCAGCTTGTGGTTGACGCAGCGCCATGCTCTGCGGGGCTCGATCGGGCTTGCGATTGAGCAGTCCTCCATCTCGCTCGGCGGACGAATAGCACTCGGTGGAATTGTCTTGATGGCGGTAGCGTTGCTCCTGGCTTCGGCAGGGGGGCGCGAACTCGGTCTACCCACGTGCGTGGCCGGCACGCTTTGCGCGGCAGCCATCGTTGCGGTGAAGCGAGAGAGCCCTTGGCCTGCGCTGCGGACGATCTCCTGGTCCGTGCTACCGCTCGTGGCGAGTTTGTTCGTGCTCGTGTTCGCAGTGAGGAGCACCGGCATCCTGGACGCGGTGCTTCCATTACTCCAAAGGCCAAGTGCGGCAAGCGCCTCCTCGACAAGTTTCGTCGCCGGCACCCTTGTTGCGATCGTTTGCAACGGGATGAACAACCTTCCGTTGGGGCTGTTCCTGGGCTCGATCGCAAATGGGACTCGATTGCCCGATGTCGTTGTGAACGCGCTCTTGATCGGGGTTGATCTAGGGCCGAATCTATCGGTTACAGGCTCGTTAGCCACGATCCTATGGTTGGTCGTACTACGGCGCGAGGGAGTGGAAGTCTCGGGATGGCAGTTCTTAAGGCTTGGATTCGTCGTCATGTTTCCGGCGCTCCTTATGGCACTTATCGTCAACGTCCTCGTGGCATGGATGGCGAGCTGACTTTTACTGCCACAAGAGCCTGCGATCGGCGTCTTCTCGGAGGTGCTCAATGCGGCCAGTTATGCACTTCCCGCCAGTTCTTCCCGTCCTGACGGCCTCGGAGCGTGTTCGCTTGCCGGGTTAGGAGGTGCCGGTGACGCTTAAGAGTCGGGCTTCTCGCTAAATCTTCAGGCGCGGCCCCTCGGACGGTGCAGCTCATCGCATTCGGAAGGGCGAACCGGAGGTCTTCGGGTTAGCGGTGGGCTAATGCCATGCGGCCTGAACGGCCATAGGCTCCGCCTTGCTTCAGAACGAGGACGCGGCGAGCGTCTCTTAAGAGACGTCGCCGTATCCTCGGGCCAGGAAGTTGTCCTTAGCGATTTACAAGTTGCTTTGGCAGTGCGAGTACAAGCAGACTTCCCACTGTCAGGCAGGCGGCAAGCGTGTAGACGCCAAGATCCGTGGAGTGCGTCGTATCGATGATCCAGCCGATGACGTAAGGACTCACGAAGCCCGCCAGATTGCCGAACGAATTGACAACCGCGACTCCGGTTGCTGCTGCAGCACCCGCCAGAATGGCAGTCGGCAGGCACCAGAACTGGCAAAGCGTGGTTAGAACACCGATGGTGGCCACCGTGAGTCCAAGCATGGCCAAGGCGACGTTGCCCGTGCCCGCATACACCGCGAGAATCCATCCGGCGGCGCCGACGACGCCGGGTACCGCGATGTGCCAGCGGCGCTCACGCGATACATCAGAACTTCTACCAACGAGAATCATCGCGATGGCCGCAGCGGCGTAAGGCAGCGCGGTGAGTAAACCAATTTCCAGTGGCTCCGTCACGCCTGAGCCCTTGATCAATGTGGGCAACCAGAAGCCCACTCCATATAGCCCCATGATGAAGAATAGATAGATACCGCTTAACGCCCATACCATAGGCCGCGTGAAGCCGTCCCGGAAGGAATGGGAGGCGACATCTTTTGAGTCGGCGGCGACGTTCGCCGCAAGGGTGCGCTTTTCATCCTCGGTGAGCCACTTGGCCTCCTCAATGCCTCGATCGAGCAAGAGAATGATCACAAGACCCAAGACCAGTGAGGGGATGGCTTCGATGATGAACAGCCACTGCCATCCGGCAAGGCCGTTGATGCCCTCTGCGGTATGCAAGATCCAGCCGGAAAGCGGGCCGCCGAGCACACCGGACACCGGGATGCCGGTCATGAATAAGGCAATGATCTTGCCACGCCGTGCTGACGGATACCAGTATGTTAGGTAGAGGATGACGCCCGGAAATAGCCCGGCCTCGGCGGCACCCAGCAGAAAGCGAAGGACATAGAACGTCATCGGTGACTTGACGAACATCATCGCTGCCGAGATGATCGCCCAGGTAATCATGACGCGCGCGATCCAAAGGCGTGCTCCGACCTTGTGCAAGATGACGTTGCTTGGCACTTCGAAGATGAAGTAGCCAATGAAGAAGATCCCGGCGCCAAGGCCGTAAATCGTCTCGCTAAAGTGCAGATCCTTGAGCATTGACAGCTTCGCGAACCCCACATTCACGCGGTCCAGATAAGCTGCGACATAGCAAAGGAATAGCAGCGGTATCAGCCGCCATGTGACCTTGCTATAGAGGGCGGACTCGCTCGAATCCCCGGCATAGCGGGGCATCATCGGTACCGGCTGTATCGACGCACTCATACATTGTCTCCAATCGTTGTTATGGGGTCGTCGCCCCGCCATAATCGCGGCGGGACGAACGTCACACAGCTGCTTAGTCAAACATGTCGGGTTGAGTTACCACGAGATCATTCCAGATCGTCTGGAAGTGCAGCCAGCCGATGTACTCGCTGCCCACGTGCTCGCGACTGTAGCGGCAGCGATCTTCGGAAACCAGGCGCGGCTTGACGCCGGTCGCCTCAATCAGGAGCTGCTGCTGGCAGCAGCGCTCGAGCGCAATAAACCAGAACGCCGCGGCTTCGATGCTGTGGCGACTGGCGGTCAAAAGGCCATGGTTCTGGTGAATAGCGGCTTTGACCCCCTGAAACGCGTTGGCTACCTTGTTGCCTGCTTTGCTTTCCACCGCAACCTGCCCTGCGGAATCGCCGATGACGACGTGGTCCTCGAAAAAGGCGGCCGCGTCCTGGCTGATGGGATCGAGCTTTTTCCCAAGCGATGCAAATGCGGTTCCGTATACGGTGTGAGCGTGACACATGGCGACAATATCAGGGTGCGCCTCGTGTACCGCGGCGTGCAGGACGAAGCCCGCACGGTTGATCGCGTAGCGGCCTTCGACGACCTTGCCCTCATGGTCGGCGAGAATCAGATTGGAGACCTTGACCTGCGCAAAATGAACCGCCATGGGGTTCGTCCAGTAAAGGTCGGGATGCTCAGGATCGCGTATTGTCAGATGGCCTGCAAAGCCGTAGTCAAAGCCCTGCAAGGCGAACGCGCGGCACGCGGCGACCAGCCGCTCCTTCAAGTGTTGCCGATGGTCGGCGAAGTTCGAGAAGCTGGGCAGTTCCGGAAAGATCAAGCCCTTCTGCTCGGGCTGATAGATCGAAATCCGGCCCTTCAAGTCGATCGTTGGGGTGGGCGTTCTGGTGACGGGGGGTTCGAGGATTTCTGGCATCGCTGTCTCCTTGCGTAGTTTTATGAGAGTGACGAAATCATCGTCGCCGCGCCGCTCATTGACAAACGATGGATGTTCATGAAAACATGAATGTGGTTCATGTATTTCGGCGGATTCATGCGCAAATTCCCGAATTTCGTGTTGCTCAGGGCGTTTGAGGCAGCGGCGCGACTCCAAAGCTTTGCCCTTGCAGCAAGTGAGCTTTGCCTAACACCCTCGGCGATCAGCCATCAGATCAAGGAACTCGAGGAATATTTCGGGCGGCCGCTTTTCATCCGGCGCAATCGCCGGATCGAGCCCACGCCCGAAGCGGTGCGATTGCTTGAAAGCCTAAGCCGCGTCTTCGACGCGATTGAATCGGCATGTGGTGAGGTTTCGCTCTCCCCTTCGGCCCAGGTCCTCGCAGTGCATAGCGCGCCAAGCTTCGCGGTGAAGTGGCTCGCGCCACGCCTTCCCGATTTCGCGCGCGAACACGCCGGAGTAACCCTGCGCCTATCGACCGGTGCTGAGCCGCTCGACCTGACCCGGGCACGGGAGATCGATCTGGCGATTTCCTATGCGAGTGCTCTGGATCGTCCCGGTATTCTCACCGTACCTCTGGGCAAGGAGGCGTTGATACCGATGTGTGCGCCGGAACTTCTCTCGATCGGGATGTCACACGAAGATCTCTTTGGCCAGGCGACCTTGATCGACACTTCGCTGAGTCGCGTCAAATGGCGTGACTGGTTCGAGGCCAACGGGCTTGTTCTGCCTGCTCGGCCCCGGCCCTCGTTCGACCGAGCGGCGCTCGCTATTCAGGCCGCCGTGGACGGCATGGGAATCGTTCTAGAGAGCGTTCGACTTGCCGAGCGGGAATTGGCCCGAGGTGATCTGGTCGAGGTCGGTGCGGATCGCTTCAAGCGGTTCGAGCGGGAAACGCACTTTGTTTCGTGTCGGGCCAACGAGGTGCATCGGGCCGCACTAGCCGCGTTTCGGGGTTGGTTGCTCCATCGGGGACAGCTGGCACAACACGGATGAGGCGCCTTTTTTCGGGAGGGACTTTCGGGGGCTAACCTTCCGAGTTCGACGTGGCCAGCTAGTTCACGCACAGCGCTCGACATGTCGAGCCGGGTTCTGTTAGTCCCCCGCAGATAGACGCTATCGAACAGCCTTCGGCTAATCGGACTCTAGAGTTCGGCCAACGAGACGCGGCAGGGAACCTTTTCGCTCCAGGGAAAGCGGCCGGACGGGTCGGACGGCGCGAAGCCTGGGGCAGTCGTCCAATCGAGTTTGAGAGCCAGGCCGGCCAGCGTGCGCTTGAGGATGCGCATGGCAAAACGGGTGCCGATGCAAGCGCGCGCGCCCACGCCAATCGCAAGGAAGCGATTGCTGATCGGGTGCGTTGTACTGTTTAGGAGCTCGGGGGAGAATACACATGTCGTCGGGTTCCGCCGACGCTTGGTGTCCATGTAGACGCAGTCGGGCACCACGGTGACGGCGGTGCCTTTGGGCAACTTCAGCCCACCGACTTCAGAGCCCTCCGTCGCTTCGCGCACCACGTAGGCAATGACAGGACGCAGCCGCGCAACCTCCCGCAGCGCGGCTTCGGAGTATTCAAGCGCATCGACGGCGGCCTACGTGCCCGCATGCTCGATCAGGCTTCGATTCGCCGCGTTTTCGCGGCACGGCCATTGCTGTACGGGTGGAATCCGGGGCGGGGTGCCTCCCGTGCGCCCATCAGATCCTGCTGACCCCTCCATTTCTAGGACTTGCTGAAATGTTTATCCGATTTGGATTCGATATGGTGTACGACTGCACTCAGCCGACCCCCATGATCCTCGCCTTGAACGTGCGTCCTTCCTTGAGGCCACGATTGCTTGTGCCGGACCGGCTGTTCACGGACAAGCCAGTCCGCATATCGGGCTACCAAGACAGCTTTGGCAACTGGTGCAGCCGGATCGTTGCCCCGGTCGGTCGGCTTCGCTTGATGGTCGACGCGATCATTCAGGATTCTGGTGCTCCGGAACCGGTTATGAGTCAACTTGGTCAGCTACCAGTTGAAGCGCTGCCTGACGATACCCTAGTGTACTTGCTCGGTAGTCGGTATTGCGAAACCGACCTGCTCTCCAATATCGCCTGGAATCTGTTCGGCAACACGCCCCCAGGCTGGTCACGAGTTCAGGCGATCTGCGATTGGGTTCACCAGCATATCCAGTTTGGCTATCAGTACGCTCGATCTACAAAAACCGCGTGGGAGGTGTACAACGAGGGCCGCGGCGTGTGCAGGGATTTTGCGCACTTGGCAGTCGCCTTCTGCCGTTGTATGAATATTCCCGCGCGCTACTGTACTGGGTACTTGGGCGACATCGGAGTGCCTCCCGTGGACGCACCGATGGATTTTGCCGCCTACTTCGAGGCCTACCTGGACGGGAAATGGTGCACTTTCGATCCGCGCAACAATCAGCGAAGAATCGGTCGCTTGCAAGTGGCGTGCGGCCGTGATGCGGCGGATGTAGCAATCGCGAATACGTTTGGGACGAACTTCCTGAGCGAGTTCCGCGTTTGGACGGATGAAGTAGATTCAAACGCTGTTGACGGGCCTGACTACCTATTAACCAAAGGCGCGCCGGTAAATGCCGTTCGAAACTGGGCGAGCTGGCGTGCGCAGGCCGCGTAATACGGAATTGACTCGGACGAACAAACGCGAATCCCGTGTTTCGGCGCCCCAGGGCTCTGCAGCCTCGGTCCGGCCATCCGCCCAATCTCAGCAGGCCGGCGTTCGGCTTTAGTTACGCTCTGCGGGAGAAAGGGCATCCGGGTCTGGGTGGAACGTCAATTGCTATTTTCTGCGTTAGATAATCAAAGGAGGCGTGAAATGGACGTGGAAGACACCGGTCACCGGCGTGCGGAGGCAGAACGAATTACCCAATTGGTTGGCGATACTTTGATATCCAGACTTCGCGCAGAAATTGGCGAAGACTTTGCGCCGGGGGCATCGCCAAACGCGAAAGTTTCACACGTCATCAATGTTATGGATGACCGGTCGTTTCGCAAACTGGCCCAATTAGCTCAGTGAAGATGTGGCAATGGCTCCGGACCAAAAGCTCGCATTCCCATCACCCATTCGTGCGCCTTGAAGTATGAACTCAAGAGTTGCCGGTATCAACCGATAGTCCAATCCTGAACTGCTTAGCATCTGCTCGGTAATCGCGGCCGATCCCGATCGGGAACGCAGTTTGCAGCGGGTTGCAGGGCACGTCAACCTCGAGGAGTTTGCTATGAACGAGCAGCAGGTCACGGATCTTATTCTCCAATCACTGGAACATGAAAAAGGCGGGGTCTTGGTCTACGAGACAGCATTGAAATGCGTACAGAACAAGGACCTGGCGGGGGAGTGGAAAAAGTATTTGGATCAAACACGCGGCCATGTCGAAATACTCGAAACGGTATGCGCATCGTTGTCCTTGGATCCTGACCAGGAAATTCCGAGCCGCAAAATTGTGCGCGCACTTGGCCAAGCACTGGTCACGGCAATGGAAGAGGCATCCAAAGGTGGAAACCCAGACGCTGCCGAATTGGTCGCGTGCGAATGCATTGTCCTCGCGGAAACGAAGGACCACCTCGACTGGGAACTCATTTCACGATGCGCGGAGCACTCCAAAGGCACGATGAAGAAAGTTCTTAAACAGGCGGCCGAGGAAGTCGAGGACCAAGAGGACGAACACCTTTACCATACCAAAGGTTGGTGCCGGGAGCTATGGATTCAGGCCCTTGGGATGCAGGCGGTCCTACCGCCACTCGAGGAGGAGAAAGAGGTAAAGACCGCGATCGGTGCCGCGCGCGCGGAACAAGCTGCCGACAAGGAGCGCCAATAGGTGTCCCCGCACAAAACCTCAACGAATTCTCAGGCAATGATGTTTGGTGGCGACGTCTTATCGATGCTTCGGACCGAGGGTTATCTCGGCACTTCTCTTACTTGCGACCGTGACGAGGGGCGATACTGACCGCGCGGGCTCGTCTGTACTGTGGACTGCGCGCCTTACCAGCCAGGTGCGCAGTCTTAAGACGGCGCGACGGCGCGGTCGAGATCGATATTCCTGATTGATGAGCCCCCCTGCAACAAGCAGAGGTTACCCGAGCCCGGGTCTGCGACGTTCCGCTGTATGTCGGCTAGCGCAAACGAAGCCTCTCCCCGCATGATTGCATCGTGTCTAATCCTTGCGGCCTCGGCCGGAGTGCCCTTTTCCCCGTGACCACCATGAAGCAGGACGTCTGTGGTCAATAAGGGTATTGATGCACCAGAGATTCTCGACAAGACGTGGTAAGGGTGACCCATCACTGGCGACCGAGTCACAGCCCTCGTCGCAAAGACCAAGCCCTTTGCAGCGCAAGGTAAGTACGAGCCCTTTAAGCGCCAAGCATGCCGATTTCCTGGGTGACGATTCCGCGCTGGCCGAAAAACTCGGACCGCGGCCCACCGAGTAACGCGGTCTGGCAACAAACTAAGGCAGGCACTCCAGAAATTGCGCCAGCTCGTATGGGTTTTACGGGCCTCAAGAAATGCCGTTCGATCCCGGCGTGGCGGGTTGCCTCACGGTCCAGCTCCTGGCCGAAGCCTGTTAGCGCCAATAGCGTTGTCGACGTTCCGGAGCCTCGTAGCAATTTCGCTACCTCAAGGCCGTACTCCCGGAAGGTGAAGGTCCGGGATGCCGATCTTCGGCTGAAGTTCGCTGATGAGCTGCAGTCCTTTCCAACCCTCATATGTGACATTGACGCGGTGGCCACGTGCGGCAAGAAACAGAGCCAGGGAATCGGCAGCGTCCCTGTTGTCATCAACGATCACGATCGTTCGGGCTCTGAAGGGCGGCAGGATCGCGTCGGCGGAGTCATCCGCCTCTTCCTTGGGGCGCATCGGGATTCTGACGGTAAACGTGCTTCCACGATCTTCCCCCTCGCTATGGGCCGTCAGCGAGCCGCCCTGCAATTCGGTCAGGGCCCGCGCTATAGCCAGACCAATGCCAAGACCCGCCGGAGTGCAGTCATCCAAGGATGAAGCTGCTCGAAGAGCCCAAAGACACGTTCGAGGTGTCGTGGATTGATGCCCCAGCCTTCGTCGATGATGTCTATCACGGCTTGTGCCTCCTCAACCCGAGTCATTCTCCTGATTGAGCCTCCCTCGCTGGAAACTCGGCTGCGTTAGTCAAGAGATTCACAAACACCTGCGAGAGTCGAAGCGGGTCTGCCGACACAAAGATGGGCGCGTCGCCCCCCGCCGTACTCAGAACGCGAACATAACGGTCGAACAGACCAGGTTCATCCCAAGTTTCTGGGAAGAGCTCTGCAATGTTGCCGCCCAGTCGATCGGATGGGAGCTTGAGGGTGGTCAACGAGGCCGGGTTTGCGTACTCCAGCGCGAAGTCGACGACGACCCCGTCTTTCCTAACCGGTCTCAACAAGCTGAATGGCACGGTAGAGGTATCGATGACGCGATGAAACCGTGCGTCGCGCGACTTCTCCGTCGCAATCGCACGCATGGTCTGCCGTCGCATCCATTCGCCCAGGGTCACGAACAGTAAGGTGGCAACAGGATTAATGCCTAAACGACAGGCCGGATTATCTCGTTACATTTCCTGCCAGTCTCGCGCCAAGCCCCATTACGTTGCAATCCGCACGAGCACGGCCTCAAGCGTATTGATGGTGTCCGGGAATGCGTCCGCTTCTTCTAGCTGTCCGCTGACCGGGCGCGTCTTAACGTTCCGAGCCGTCTACTTCGGAGGCATTTAGCAGTTCGAGGACTGTATCGAATGACGCTGGCTTGATGATGAGATGGCTAAATCCCGAGGCGAGCGCTCGTAGCTTTGCTTCCGGGCCGCCCTCTCCGGTCATACCAATGAGACGGCCGGGCAGAATCGAACCCAATGAGCGCAGAAAGATGGCGACGTCGTAGCCGTGTTTACCAGGCATACGGATATCCAGGAGCGCGGCTTCAGGTCGAAAGGTGAGCGCCTTCTCGCATGCCGCCACACCATCGTAGGCAGTCTCGACTTGGTGTCCCAGAACGCTAAACAAAATCGAGAACGAGTCCGTGATGTCCCGATTGTCATCGGCCACTAAAATTCTCATCGTGCCGGTCCTCTAGGGACTTCGATCGCGACAACGACGGGCATGACCACCGTCATGCACTTGCCAGGCCGGGTTATGACGAGTAGTAGCAACCACGATCGTTTATCGGCGTAGAACTGGAGACCCTCGATTAGTCCCGTCGCGCTTGCCCACTCATTCAGGCCGGATCATGGGTAGGGGACCTACGCGGTGAATTCAGCGTCGACTACCTTCTTCGCGCGCCTCACCGCATCGATTGAGGCGCTGGTCTCGTCGTCGAATAGTTCTGCTTCCGAGTTCCGCACCAACGACATTAGCCTGCCACCAGGATCGTAAATCTCGTAGGCTGCCCGGTACAAGGTGCCGACCGGCTCGCTCGATATCAAAATTTTGTAGCCCCGGTAGACCTCTATCGCGAACGACATCTCGCCTCTTCCTCTTTTCTAGGACATAAAATCTTAGATTTCCGCAGGGGAACCAGCGATCAGCCAGTCGATAGCGGCCTCGCTCGCAGGTGTCGTCAAAGGGTGATTGAGGCCTGCCGACTTGGTGCTTATCGGCATCCTGCCCAAATCCCGTGACCGCCGTCAGCGCGTAGTTCCTTGGACCGCTCACGCGGCCCCAGTTGCTGCTGGACAGACTGTTCCATCATGCTGGCTGCTAATAGTTCGCGGTGGCGAAATATCATACGCTATGGCGACAATAGTACTCCTCGACTACGCCCTGTGCAAGGATCGTTGCGACCGCTACTTGATCAGCCGATGCGCGCCATCCGCCCGCGCCGATTTTCCAACAGTGGCAGCACGCCGCGGCTAGAATGTCGCACTTCCCTCACGGAGCGCTGCATGTCAAAGATCGTCGAGCGAACGCTAGATATCTTCGAAGTGTTTGCCGCGCAGAAGCGGCCGCTGTCCGTAACGGATCTGGCGCGACTGCTCGACATTCCGACATCGAGTTGCCACGACGTAATTCGCGCGTTGCAAAACCGCGGCTACGCTTACGAAACCGGCCCGCGCGCGGGCTTCTATCCGACACGCCGGATGTACGATCTTTGCGAGGTCATCGCCGCCAACGATTCGGTGGTGCAGCGCGCACGCGTTCTGCTTGAGGGGATCCGCGACGAATTGCAGGAGACCGTCTGCCTGGCTAGTGCGAACGGATTGCGTGTCGTCTATCTACTTGTTCTAGAACCGGCGCAGCCATTACGGTTCTCCGTAAGGGTCGGATCGGAAATTCGCAGCGTCTATGCCACCTCGGCGGGCAAGGCGGTGCTGGGATCGCTTGACGATAGGGAACTGGAAGACACCCTCGCGTCGCTCCACCTCAAGCGATTTACACGCAAGACCATCATCTCAAGATCGCGGCTGCTTGAGGACATCCGGGAGGCGACGGCCCGCGGCTGGTTTCTCAACCAGGAAGAGAGTCTGCCGGGCGTCGTGACGATTTCGCGATTATTTTTAAGCGGCAATTCCCCCTACGTCATCACCGTGGCCGGACCGACCGAACGAATGCAGGCCAAGCTCGAGCGCGCCGCGCAATCCATTGTCCGAGCGGGCAACGCGCTGAGCAACACCTCGAGCTAGCGACTGGGCGTAAGTCAGAAGCTCACGGGCACGCGCCGGCGTCTGGATCGCGTGAGCGCCAATCCGCCCACTCAATACGGCCGCTCGCGCCTTGCTTGACGATCACTTTCCAGCGCGATTCGCCGTAGCGTGCGCACAGTTCTCGACGACCAGTCTCAAATAATTGGAGAGGATGATAAGAAGCCTTCGGATCGGGGTTCGTCTCGTCCGCCCCTCGTCGTCTTGATCAAGGTCGCCACGACAGTCTCCGTAAAAAGGACTGTCCCCAGTTTGGCCTCGGGCGATTTTGAAGGTCCTCAATCTGCGCAAAGAAGCGCGCAAACAATTGACTTCATTGGTGCCGGCTGCAGGACTCGAACCCGCCACCTGATGATTACAAATCAACTGCTCTACCTGATGAGCTAAGCCGGCTTCGCTTGAAATGATAACCGATTCCGGCTGAAGTCTCGGGCGCGAGTACGCGGTCGTCGTCAGAAGGGCCGACAAGGTCTCTTGGCTAGTTTTGCTGTTGGCCAATGACTTCGATCGTGATCTCCTTGCTGCCCATGTAGTACGGAATATGCTGGTTGTTTGCGAACAGAAGCCGAAGCGTATGGCGACCGGGCGGAAGATTCAGAACGGTTTCCGTCTCGCCTCCTCCAAAGTGTTTGTAATGCTGGTGCTCGTATTCGTCCGGCTTGTCAAAAGGGATCGGAGCCTTGATATCGACGGGGATCGGTTGATCGATCAGGATGTGATGGTGGCCTGTGTTCTCCAGTACGCCGGCCTTCACCGGAGATACTCCCATGCCGGAGACGGCAAACGCCACGCGAAATGGAGATTTGACACGATCGCCATCGCGGATATTGACGAAGTAGACCGTCTTCTCCCCGATCAAGAACGGTCTCGTCCGATCGTAGGCGTTTGTGCTGCAGATGACCGAGTCGGGCACATCGGCACCTCCGAGGGATCCCACCTGCTTGGTTGGCTGTGCGCCGTCGGCAGGGCACCACAGGACCACGAGCGTAGTCAGAACGATTGCGAACTTGACAGAGACGCGATGCATTTGTTGGCCCCCCGATTTGAGTTTCGGAAGTATCCACCAAATCCGTAATCAGGCAAGCCTCGATAAGCGCTCCCCCCCGTTCTATCACGGGATCCTGTTGCGAGCATGCAGCAGTTGACAAATGACCTCCACCAAAGGGAGGCTATGACTTCACGATGGTGAGCTTCGGCTTACCTTTGGGACCGTCGTCCGGGCCTTCCGGAGTGGACTTTGCCGGAGTCGATTCAACCGGAGTCAGCGCGCGTCTCTCCTGGGATAGGCGGGGAGGGGAAGTCGGCGCAGGCAGCGCTGCCGGGGGCGCATCGTGACCTTGTCCTTCACCCTTGGTGACCTCGAAGGCCATTCCGTGGCCATTTTCACGAGCATAGACGGCACTGACGTTTCGCACCGGGACCGAAATTGCTCTCGCAACACCGCCGAAGCGAGCCTGGAAGTCCACAAACTCGTTACCCAGCGAAAGCCGGCTTGTGGCCAAGGCACTGATATTCAGCACGATTTCGCCATTTTTGACGAAGTCGCGCGGTACTACCGTCTGGTCGTCGACCTGCACGGCCAGATAAGGCGTGTAACCGTTGTCCGTGCACCATTCATAAATGGCGCGAATCAAGTAAGGCTTGGTCGAGGTTTCTTCTGACATGGCAAACGGACGGCAACTTGCCTCTAGCGGCGCATCACTTTTTCCGACGGAGTGAGTGCTTCGATATAGGCTGGGCGCGAGAAGATACGCTCAGCATACTTCATGAGCGGCGCGGCATTCTTGGACAACTCGATTCCATAGTGGTCCAAGCGCCACAGCAAGGGAGCGATGGCCACGTCCAGCATGGAAAACTCGTCACCCAGCATGTACTTGTTCTTCAGGAAAATGGGTGCCAACTGGGTGAGACGGTCGCGAATCGAGGCTCTCGCCCTCTCATGGGATTTCTCGTGGCCCTTCGATGGGACATTTTCGAGTGTCCCCACGTGGACGAAGAGTTCCTTTTCGAAATTAAACAAGAAAAGCCGCGCACGCGCACGCATTACCGGATCCGCCGGCATCAGCTGCGGATGCGGGAATCGCTCGTCGATATACTCGTTGATGATATTGGATTCGTACAGTATCAGGTCGCGTTCGACGAGAATGGGCACTTGTCCATACGGATTCATGACCGAGATGTCTTCGGGCTTGTTGAACAGATCAACGTCCCGGATCTCGAAATCCATGCCCTTCTCAAAGAGCACCAGGCGACAGCGTTGGCTAAATGGGCAGGTCGTGCCCGAGTAAAGAACCATCATTTTTCGTACCCCGTAAAAGCGAACAGGGTGAGCCTTGGCTCACCCGTGAAGAACGTCAAAGGCGTCTTGCGCCCCCGTTAAACCTCTATTTGACGTCTTTCCAGAAGGCGGCGTTCAGGCGCCACGTGATGAGCCAAAGTACAGTGAGAAACAGCAGCACCCAGACGCCCAATCGGTGCCGATCATCGCGCGCTGGCTCGGACATATAATCCATGAAGGCCGCCAAATCGGCCGCGGCGTTGTCGTAGTCAACCGAATCGAGCAGGCCAGGCGTCACCTGGGTGAAATGATCGAACTCATGCGACTTCTCGCCCGGATTTTCACGGCTCTCGCGATCCACAAATACGGCCTCGCGAACCCCTTGTAGTTGCCAAAGCACGTGCGGCATCGCCGTATTGGGATAGGCCAGGTTATTCCAGCCGGTTGGGCGCGTCGGATCTCGGTAGTAGGTGCGCAAGTACGTGTAGATGTAATCGGGCGACTTGGCGCGCGCCATGACCGAGAGATCCGGTGGCGCCGTACCGAACCAGGCTTTCCCGTCTGACGGTCGCAACGCGACTTTCATCGTATCGCCGATCTTGTCTGACGTGAACAGCAAGTTGGCCTTGATCTCTTCCTCGGTTAGACCAATGTCGCGCAACCGGTTGTAGCGCATGGAGGCCGCGCTGTGGCAGTTCAGGCAATAGTTAACGAAGAGTTTCGCTCCACGCTGAAGCGCAGCCGGATTGTTCGCGAGATCCGGCGCCGCATCGTAGCTGGGCCCTTCCGCGAATGTCAGAATGGGCCAAAGGAGAAGAATCGGGAGCAGCTTTTTCATGGTCGATCCTCTCACTGTTCAGTGCGCGTGGAACGTCACGCGCTCGGGGACGGTCTTAAATTGCCCCAGCTGACTCCAGATTGGCATCGCAAGGAAAAAGGTAAAGTAGTACAGCGTCCCCACCTGCGAAATGGCGTTCGTCGTCGGATTGGGCTCCTGTGTACCCAGGTACCCGAGCACAAGGAAGACAACCACAAAAATTGCGTAAAGTACCGAATGCCAGCTCGGTCGGTAGCGGATTGACTTGACGGGGCTGTAGTCAAGCCATGGCAGAAAGAAGAGGATCACAACCGCTCCACCCATGATGACTACGCCGAAGAACTTCGCGTCCAATACCTGCAGAAGATACAAGGCGACCAGTCCCGCAATGGCTGCGGTACCGGCCCAAAGGGCCTTTGGCTTGACCCGCAGGAACCAGACGACGAACGCAACCACCACGGCAACCATTAGAACGATCTTGAACACGTCGGTGGTCGCACGCAGCATCGAATAAAACGGCGTGAAGTACCAGACCGGCGCAATATGGGGCGGCGTCTTTAAGGGGTCCGCGGGCAGAAAGTTGTTGGCTTCAAGGAAATATCCGCCCATCTCCGGAGCGTAGAAGATGACCGCACAGAAAAACAGCAGAAAGCCCGATACGCCCATGAGGTCATGAACGGTGTAGTACGGATGGAAAGGAATTCCATCGAGGGGGATCCCATTGGCATCCTTCTGCTTTTTGATCTCGATGCCGTCGGGATTGTTCGACCCAACTTCGTGCAGGGCAATCAGGTGCGCCGCCACAAGGCCCAACAGGACCAAGGGGATGGCAATCACGTGAAATGAGAAAAATCGATTGAGCGTCGCATCCGAGACGACGTAATCGCCACGGATCCACAAAGACAGGTCAGGTCCGACAAACGGAATTGCCGAAAACAGATTCACGATGACCTGCGCGCCCCAGAACGACATTTGCCCCCAGGGAAGCAAATATCCGAAGAAGGCCTCGGCCATGAGACACAAGAAGATGGCGACACCGAAGATCCACACCAGTTCGCGCGGCTTGCGATACGAGCCATACATAAGCCCGCGGAACATGTGAAAGTAGACCACGATGAAGAAGGCGGATGCGCCAGTGGAGTGCATGTAGCGAACCAGCCAGCCCCACGGCACATCCCGCATGATCGCCTCGATCGAAACGAACGCTTCGCGCGCGTCGGGCTTGTAGTGCATCACGAGGAAGATGCCCGTGACGATCTGAATCACCAGAACGAGCAGTGCGAGGCTGCCAAAGAAGTACCAGAAATTGAAGTTCTTCGGCGCGTAATAGCGCGCCAGGTGTTCGTTCCACAGCGCCGAAAGCGGGAAACGGTTGTCGATCCAGTTTAAGGCGCGTACACCGACGGGGGCATCGGCCGGGACAGTCTTTTCGTTTGCCATAGGTTAGAACTCCAGCAGCAAGCCCTTAGGCCTTGTCCGTTTCGCCAATCAGAAGTCGCGTGTCGCTTAAGAACCGGTATGGCGGAACGCGCAAGTTGTCTGGCGCCGGTTTGTTCTTGAAGACGCGCCCCGCCAAATCGAACGTCGAGCCATGGCAGGGACACAGCCATCCCCCTTCCCAACTCGGGGGTAGGCTAGGTTGCGCACCCGGCGTGAACTTTGCGCCAGGAGAACAACCGAGATGGGTGCAGATTCCCACGAGAACCAGATACTCTTTCTTGATCGAACGCCATTCATTCTTGCAGGCGAACGGCGGATTGAGCGCGTCTGGACCGTCGGCGTTGCGCTTGGACTCCGGATCGGCCAACTCCGGGTCATTTTTGGCCAGATCGCTCACCATCTCTGGGCTGCGCCTGACAATCCAGATGGGCTGGCCGCGCCACTCCGCAGTACGCTGTTCCCCAACCGCCATGCCCGAAATGTCCACCTCGACGGGCGCACCGGCCGCCTTGGCCGCTTCTGAAGGCTCCATCGAGTCGACAAAAGGGTACGCGGTCGCGACTCCGGCGGCACCGCCAGCAACGCAGGTTGCAATAATCCAGGTGCGGCGCGAGCTGTCCGCAGGCTGACCGTTACTCATGTTTTCCCCGACGTTGCTTTTTGCAAGATTTTCTTCAACCTTCAAGTTTACCGCATTCGATCACTTCACGAAAGCTGACCGCTGTGCGCTCCCGGACGGGCCAAGGGGCGAGGTGCTACCGCGATGCGCAGCTTTCAGAAGGGGTTTCGCAAAAATAGCCGAGTCGAATAGTATTGGACGACGATCCTGAAGCTCCGTCCCCGATCGGCATTGGGACGGCTGCGCGGGATTTTGTGGTAAATACGGTGCACCCCAGTTCACGGGGTCTCAAAGGGAAAGGAAAAAAAAGCATGGGCATGATTTCGGAATTTCGTGAATTCGCCATCAAGGGGAATGTGATCGACCTCGCCGTCGGGGTCATCATTGGCGGAGCATTCGGTAAAATCGTGGATTCGTTGGTCAAGGACATCATCATGCCGGTGGTGAGCCTGTTTTTCGGCAAGATCGACTTTTCCAACTATTTCATGGTCCTAGGCTCGGTGCCTGCCGACTACCACGGCGCCATGACAGTAGCCGAGCTTCAGAAGGCCAATTTGCCGGTTTTCGCCTACGGAAGTTTCATTACCGTGTTCGTGAATTTCATGATTCTGGCCTTCATCATCTTTTTGATGGTTCGTTACATTAACCGTCTTAAGCGCAGCGTCGTGCACGAGGCCCCCCCGGCTCCCACAGCGCCCCCTGAAGACATCATCCTGCTTCGCGAAATCCGCGACTCGTTGCGCAAATAGCCAAATCGTCGCGTGACCTAGACCGGGCACAAGTCTCGCTTGTGACCCGTGTCTGCGCTTTGTGGTCTTGCCTTTTTGGGCAATAATCGGGGAGTTGGTTAAGGAACGACCGGGCTTGTTGAGTCCACGTTTTCCTCCCCGCCTTTTCACGGGCGCCTACTTAGCTCTTGGTGCCATGCTCCGCAAGCTCTGGCTGACTTTCTCGCAAACCGCAACCGTATGCATCGCGGTCCTCTTCGTTGTGAGCACCCTCCATCCGGAGTGGCTTGCGCGCCGCGCGGAAACCACTTCCGCGACGGCATTGAGCTCGGTCCTGGAGGTGGAATCCGGCGCGCCCGTCTCCGTGAGCCGTCACGAGGCGTTGACCTCTTATGCAGAGGCGGCGCGGCGCGCGATGCCCGCAGTCGTCAACATCAACACCAGCAAGGAAGTCAACCTGCATGCCCCTACAGGCGAGGACGAGGTCTTGCGCCGCTTTTTCGGCGATCAACCCGGAGGCGGCGGGCGCCAGCAGATCGCTAGCCTGGGATCGGGCGTCATTGTGAGCCCCAAGGGATACATTCTGACCAACAATCATGTCGTCGAGTCGGCAGACGACATCGAGGTCGCGTTGGCCGACGGACGCAAGGCCAATGCAAAGGTGGTCGGTTCCGATCCCGAAACCGATCTCGCCGTGGTCAGGATTGAACTGGCAAATTTGCCAACGATCACCTTCGGTCAATCCGACCGAGCACAGGTCGGTGATGTGGTGCTGGCCATCGGCAATCCATTCGCCGTGGGCCAGACAGTCACCATGGGCATCGTAAGCGCGTTGGGTCGCAATCATCTCGGCATCAATACCTTCGAGAACTTCATTCAGACCGATGCCGCGATCAATCCCGGTAACTCCGGCGGCGCACTCGTAGACGCCTCCGGCAACCTGATTGGCATTAACACGGCGATCTACTCCAACTCTCATGCCGGTGGCTCACTGGGGATCGGATTTGCCATCCCGGCGTCGACCGCCAAGCAGGTGATGGAGAGCATCATTGCCACGGGGCAGGTCGTGCGCGGATATATCGGCGTGGAACCGCAAGAAATCACGCCCGAGATGGTCGAGGCCCTCAAGCTACCGCGCACGAGGGGCGCACTCATCACCGGAGTGATGCGCAACGGACCAGCGGACAAAGCGGGGCTCAAGCCCGGTGACATCTTGGTCGGCGTCGACGAGACCCAGATCGATGACACGACGACCATGCTCAATCACATCGCGCAACTGAGGCCGGGGAGCACGTCCCGCCTGTCGATTGTGCGCGGCAGCCAGGAGCTCGCGCTGTCGGTCAAGATCGGACGGCGCCCCAAACCGCAACCGACCAGCGATAACTAGAAGGCCGCCGCCCAACGCCCGCGATGCATTTACCCGCTTTAGTCCAATTCTTGCAAGGCCTGTCGGAGAACAACAATAAGGCGTGGTTCGTCATGAACCAGCCCAGCTATGCCATTTTGCGCGAGGAGTTCACGGCCGTCGTCGCGGACGTGATCAAGGAGTTGGGACGAACGGACGCATCCATCGCGACCCTCGATCCGAAAAAAGCGCTCTTTCGGATTTATCGCGATGTCCGATTCTCCCACGACAAGACACCCTACAAGACCACCTTTAGCGCAGCGCTAGCAGCCCAGGGGAAGAAATCCCAGGCCCCCATGTATTATTTTCACATCGATGCCGCGGGCAAACTTTTGGTTGCCGCCGGCTGCTATCTGCCGCCCCCGCCTGCTCTGCTCACCATCCGTCGGGCGATCGCGGCCGACCCGGCTCGGCTAAAGCGTATCTCCCGCGGAGCCAAGCTGGTTCAGGCTTTCGGCGGCCTGGATCTGAGCGATGGGCTCACGCGTCCTCCCAAGGGATTCGACGCGAGCAGCCCTGGGATTGATTTCATCAAGCTCAAAAGTTATATCGTCTCGCATGAATCCCGACTGACCAAGTCTTCAGGTCCGCGTCTTGCCACCACCATCGCCGAGCGTCTCGCTTCGGCCCTCCCTCTTGTCGCATGGCTGCGTGAAGTGCTAGCCGAAACCAAGTCGTCCCCCTCCTAAGGAGGAGAGACGCAGTGTTGTGGCTCGGTTATGACAAGGCGTGCAGGGTCCGAGACGCGTGCCGGGAATCGGCCCGCGCGGTCTGGTTTTCTAGATCTGAGGGATAAATGCTCGACGTCAGTGGCCGCACTGGCCGCAGGATCAGACGATCCATACCGGCGCGCGTGTAATTCGGCTTGCATCTTCGTGAACATGGATACGCCGTATCTCACGCGCGAGCCCATCATGACTTCGCAGAAGGTCCTGATTGGCTATGATCTGCGCGTTCATTTGGCGGGATTGGCAGAAGACAGCGAGTCCGATGAGATCGCCCGCACGTACGGTCTCGTGACCAACGCGTTCTACGGCATCGGCATCGAGAGCGCCGTGGGGAGCTGTTTTGGGTTTGTGAACGTCGATCGAAAATTGCTGTTCGATGAGCTCATTGAAGCGTTGCCGTTCGACGACGTTGTGCTGCGTCTGTCCGAAATCAAACCAGAACGCGACGTGCTCTTTCGCGTCCGCGACCTGCGAGACAAGGGCTACTCGTTTGCCATGGCCGACTACCGAGGGAACGCCTACTATCTCGAGCCCTTGCTGGATCAGATGGCCATTATCCAAGTCGACGTCTCAAAGGCGACAAGTCCCTTTCTGGAGTCGCTCGCCGTTGACGTGCGCAGGCCGGGGATTCGGCTTATGGCCGAGCAGGTGCAGACGACCGAGTTATTCGAACGCGCCCAAGCACACGGCTTCGATCTTTTCGAGGGCTACCACTTCCTAGCCGACTCGGCGGCAAAAGCGGCATCTCGGTCGGTCGACGTGGCCGCGTTGCTGCGCATGTTAAAACTGCTCAAAGACGATGCCGATTCGGCGGCAATTGTCGAACAACTCAAGCGCCTGCCGGACCTCTCCGTGGCCACGTTGCGCGCGGCGAATGCGAGCTCCAATGCCCTTATGCGTCGCACCATCGCGTCGCTCCCGGATGCGCTTGCAATGTTAGGGCGGGATCGCCTTGTCCGACTCGTCCAGATCCTCGTCTTCGCCGGGGAGTCTTCGGAGTTCGGACACAATCCACTTCTGCAACTCGCCGTCGCACGGGCCAAGCTGCTTGAGGATCTGGCGGGCTCAGACCCGACTAGCACTGTGGTCGAACGACGTTCCGCCTTCGTGGTGGGATTGCTCTCGCTCATCGAGCGCGTACTGGGCTGGCCACTGCGTGAAATCCTCGATGAGCTGAACTACGGAACCCCCTTGCGCGAGGCGCTTCTCCATCGCGAAGGAAAGCTGGGGGTCCTGCTTGAGCTTGCCGAGAAAATGGAGCGCGGCGATGACGCCGGTGTCGCGACGATACTCACTGAAGTGCCCGGATTCTGCGCCGAGGAACTCATCAAGATTCAGTTGGGTACGCTCGCATGGCTCAAGCAAAGCGGTGTGAGCTAAGCGCGCGCCTAGGAAGAGGCGGACTTGGTCGTGGCCGCGTCGGGATCGACCGCGCCTCGGGCCGAAACAAAGCCGGCCGCCAAAATACCCGCCTCGTAGAGCACGATCAAGGGCACCGCGAGCAGCATCATCGACATGGCGTCCGGCGGCGTGACCACGGCGGCCACGATAAAGGCCCCGACAATCATATAGGGGCGGATCTGTTTGAGCTGCGCCACCGTTATGACCCCGAAGCGCACTAGCACCACGATCACGACGGGCACCTCGAATGTCACTCCAAAGGCCAGGAACATGGTCATGACGAAACTCAGATAGCTGTCGATATCCGGAGCGACGCTAACCGACTTCGGAGCGAATTCGTTGATGACGCGAAATACAGTGCCGAAGACGACGAAGTACGAAAACGCAATCCCACACAGAAACAACAGGAAGCTCGAGACGATGATGGGCAACGCGAGTCGTTTCTCGCTGGTATAGAGGCCCGGCGCGATGAAGGCCCAGGCCTGATACAAAACCCAGGGTAGCGCGATGACGAACGCGGCGAGAAGCGTCACCTTTACGGGCACGAGAAACGGAGTGACCACTCCCGTGGCGATCATGCGCGTACCGGCAGGTAGCGCATGGAGCATCGGAGCGGCCAAGAGATCGTAGATGCGCGCGGAAAAGGGCATGAGACAAACGAATACGCCGATCACGGCGATCGAAGCACGCACCAGACGCGTACGCAACTCGACCAGATGAGAGATGAAGGATTCGCCCTCATCGGCTGATGCCGATTCAATCCGTTTGGGATCACTCATGCTGTATCGACCCGGCGACCTAGCGCGACGGCCGGGTGCGGTAGCGCGCTACTCGCGCCGCCCCGGACAAAAGCCGAGTGCGTTGACGGTGCTCGAGCCGATACCACAACGGGGTGGCGCCCTGGCGCTGGGCCATGTTGCGACGCCATTTTTCGAGCTTCTTGCGTGAAGCAGGAAGCGGCGCCGGACGGGTCTCCGCGGCTGGCTCGGCCGACGTAGTCGGGGACGCACCACCGGACAGGTTTCCGATCGCCTGCGTAATGTCGCTTTGCGTCTGGGCAAATTTGCCGTAGACAGAACTCTCCACGTTGCGGGCCGCGTCACGCACCGTATCACGCACGTTTTTCAGCTCATCGAGCTGGATCTCGCGGGCGACCTCGGCCTTGACGTCGGCCATGTAGCGCTGCGCCCTGCCCAGAAGCGCCCCGAGAGTTCGCGCCAGGCGCGGGAGGCGTTCCGGCCCCAGAACGATCAGCGCGACCGTCCCGATAATAGCCAGCTTTTCAACGTCGATTCCAAACATGAGGATCAGCGGACAGTTAAGCGGCGTCTACGGCCGCACAGGCGCTGCGGCTTCAGGCGCCGCGCATCGAATGGATATCCGCGAGAACTGGAGAGACTCGCCCTGGCGTTTGGGCCTATACGTGGTTCTTTTCTTTGGCTTCGACATCAATCGTTGTTTTATCCGCAACGCGAGGGGGCTCCTCCGTCGAAGTCTGATCGGGGTCCTTCATGCCTTCCTTGAATCCCTTCACTGCGCCACCCAAGTCCTCCCCAATATTCCGCAATTTTTTCGTTCCGAAGACCAAAAGCACGATCGCCAGGACGATCAACCAGTGCCAGATGCTAAAGCTACCCATTTTTGAATCTCCCGCGGGACGCGCCCCGCCTGCAAGTTACCCCGAATTACATCCCAGTCGCCCGTTCGCCGGGCTTCGCGATTAGCGCGGTTTCCAGGGCTTTGGGCCGCCCAGCACGTGAATGTGCAGATGATAGACCTCTTGGCCGCCGCCGGGACCGGTATTGACCAGCGTCTTGAATCCGCCAGCCTCGTCCTTGCCCTCAAAGCCAACTCCGTGTTCCCGGGCCAGTCGGGGCGCTAGACCCAACATTTTACCCAACAGAGGGTGATGTTGGGTTTCGCAGTCCGCGAGGGTCTCGATATGGAGCTTGGGTACGATGAGGAGGTGGATCGGTGCCGCCGGCCGGATGTCCGGAAAAACGACAACGTCTTCGTCCTCGTAGACCAGCTTTGCCGGAATCTGACCCTTGACGATCTGACAGAAGATACACTCGTTAATCACAGTTCCCCCCAGGATCGAGTTCCCGTTGCCTGACTTTGCGCAGCGCCATCTCGTCCAAACCCGACAGACCCTCCCGGCGCGCCAGTTCTTTTAGTACGTCTTCGGCCGACAGGCCGTGCAGCGCCAGAAGGACCATCGAATGAAACCACAAATCGGCCGTCTCGGCGACGATCCGATCCGGGTGACCGTCTTTGGCCGCCATGACGGTCTCGGTCGCTTCCTCCCCGATCTTCTTCAAGATGGCATCCTCGCCTTTGGCAAAGAGCCGCGCCACGTAGGATTTCTCGGGATCGGCCGCACGTCGGGCTTCGATGACGGCGGTCAGTCGTGCCAGTAAGTCACTCATTTGGAATATAAGGTTACCGGATCGACCAGCACGGGCTCGACTTCCTTCCACACCGGCTGGACTGCGGCCGAAGCCTCAAGCCGTCGAAAAAAGCAGCTGTGGCGTCCGGTATGACAGGCGATTCCCGCGACTTGCTCGACCGAGAGCAAAAGGGCATCGGCATCGCAATCGAGTCTAATTTCCACCACTTTCTGGATGTGTCCCGATTGCTCTCCCTTATGCCACAGACGCTTGCGCGAACGGCTCCAAAACACCGCCTCGCCCTGCTCCAGAGTCGCCAGCAGCGCTTCGCGATTCATGTGGGCGAACATCAGCACGTCGCCCGAGGCCCGCTCTTGAACGATGACTGATACGAGTCCGTTTGCATCCCAGCTTACCTGGTCCAACCATTGCGAAGATTCTGCCATGAATATTCTCTTATTCGATTCGCATCGGGATGCCCTGGTCCGCCATATAAGCCTTCGCCTGCCCAATGCTAAAGGTGCCGAAATGGAAGATGCTCGCGGCAAGCACGGCATCGGCGCCCCCTTTGACAACGCCTTCCGCCAGATGGGCGAGGGAACCCACCCCGCCGCTGGCGATAAGCGGGACCGATACCGCGTCTGCCACCGCGCGAGTGAGCTCGAGATCGAAGCCGATCCCGGTGCCATCGCGGTCCATGCTGGTCAGAAGAATTTCTCCGGCACCCAATTGGGCCGCCCGAACCGCCCACTCGACGGCATCGAGCCCGGTCGCGCGCCGCCCGCCATGCGTGTAGACCTGCCAGCGACCATCGGGCTCTGCCTTTGCGTCAACGGCCACGACGATGCACTGGGCCCCGAACCGATCCGAAGCCGAAGCCACGAGCCGGGGATCTGCGACGGCGCTGGAGTTCATGCTGACCTTATCGGCACCCGAGTTCAGAAGACGTCGAACGTCGCTCACCGACCTCACCCCTCCACCGACCGTCAGGGGTATGAAGACCTGATCTGCAACGGCTTCGATAACCGGGAGAATGAGATCGCGATCGTCGGAGCTGGCCGTGATATCGAGAAAGGCCAGTTCGTCGGCGCCAGCCGCATCGTAGCCGCGGGCGATCGCCACGGGATCCCCAGCGTCCCTCAGGGCCACGAAATTGACGCCTTTCACCACTCGGCCGGCGGTGACATCAAGACAGGGAATGATTCGCTTGGCTAGCATATTTAAGTCGTCAGGGTCTCCGAATCGCTCCAGCCTTCGGATCCGAACGGCCGGCCGGTCGAATCAACTCGGGTTTGGTATCGCGCCAAATCCGGAATTTCAGATCGCCTCGTTCATTCTTCCGGGCTCAGCGCGTCGGCTTTTGCCTGGGCAGATTTGAAATCCAGATCACCAGTGTAGATGGCACGACCACAGATTACCCCATTGACGCCTTCGTCCTCTATCGCGCAGAGGGCCTCAACGTCTTCGATCCTGGCCAGACCACCACTGGCGATGATGGGGATTGTCACCGACTGGGCCAGCTTCACGGTGGCCGCGATGTTGATGCCCGAGAGCATGCCGTCCCGTCCGATGTCCGTGTAAATCAATGCTTCGACACCGTAATCTTCGAACTTGCGAGCTAGATCGATGACCTCGTGGCGCGTCATCTTCGACCAGCCGTCGGTCGCCACCTTGCCGTCTTTCGCGTCCAGGCCGACGATGATCTGTCCAGGAAACGCGCCGCAGGCATCGTGAAGAAAGCCCGGATTCTTGACCGCCGCCGTGCCGATGATCACGTAGGCCAGTCCGTCATCCAAAACGCGCACGGCTCCGTTCAGATCGACGAGGTGGAGCCGACGTGCCCCTTGGGCGACCCAGTGACGCGCCATGGCTGCCGGATCCTCTGAAAACAGGGTCGCGTCATTCATATCTCCCTGCCGCAAGCGGACGCAATGTCCGTCCTTCAGATCGATCGCCGGGATCAATAGCATGGATAAAGGGGTCGGGAGGGGAAGAACCTTGGGGAGATTACGCCATGCGCTCGGATGTCAGGGATGCCACTCGACAAAGTTCCGATAGAGCCGAAGGCCCAGGGCAGCGCTTTTCTCCGGGTGAAATTGCGTAGCAAAAATATTATCGCGTGCGATGGCACAGGTAAAGGGTTCGCCATACTCGGTGACCCCAACCGAGTGGGCCGGGTCGAGCGTTTGCACATAGTAACTGTGGACGAAGTAAAACCAGGTCTGGTCCGGAATATTCGCCCAGAGGGGATGCGCCTTTTCCTTAACGCGTGACTGGCGCACACGGTTCCAGCCCATATGCGGAATCTTCAGGCGAGGTGAGCCCGAGTGCGTACTCTGGCCGTCAAATCGAATGCATCGTCCGGGAATAAGGCCCAACCCGCGTGTGGGGCCCTCGTCACTGAGGTCGCACAGCATCTGCTCGCCAAGACAAACGCCTAAGAGGGGTTTGGAACGGGCTGCCTCCAAAACGGCCTCGGTGAGCC
This sequence comes from Burkholderiaceae bacterium, assembly GCA_049514215.1. Taxonomy (GTDB): domain Bacteria; phylum Pseudomonadota; class Gammaproteobacteria; order Burkholderiales; family Burkholderiaceae_D; genus BOG-994. The sequence goes on along the minus strand of JBEKVI010000006.1, from coordinate 116,710 downwards.
CGGAGGCGGCCAGGGTCGCCATACAGGCCGGCATAGCCCCCTGCCCCGGCAAAACGATCCGATCGGCCGCTCGTATGGCCGATTCGAGACTCGTGACCTCCACCTGGGCTTGCGGGGCCGCGTGGCGCAAAGCCTGGAACACGGAGCGGAGATTCCCCATGCCGTAGTCGACGATTGCGATGCGAGTCATGCGAAATAAGAAGGGCCTAGAGGGCCGGATTCAAAGAATTCCCTTGGTGGAGGGCACCACGCCCGCCATGCGCGGGTCGAGTTCGATCGCCATTCGCAAGGCCCGCCCAAACGCCTTGAACACGGTTTCGCATTGGTGGTGAGCGTTTTCTCCGCGCAGGTTATCAACATGCAACGTGACGAGCGCGTGATTCACAAACCCCTGGAAAAACTCGTGCGCCAGATCGACGTCGAACTGTCCAATCATCGCGCGTTTCCAGTCGACATGAAAATCCAGACCCGGCCGCCCCGAGAAATCGATGACGACTCGAGAAAGCGCCTCATCCAGGGGCACGTAGGCGTGGCCGTAGCGCCGAATCCCCGCCTTCGCACCGATCGCTCGGTTCACCGCCTGGCCCAGAGTGATTCCGATGTCTTCGACGGTATGGTGCGCGTCGATGTGCAGGTCGCCGTCTGCGGCAATCTCCAGGTCGACGAGACCGTGGCGCGCGACTTGGTCGAGCATGTGATCAAGAAATGGGACGCCCGTTGCGAGAACGGCCTGTCCGGTTCCATCCAGATTGACGGAGACACGGATCCTGGTTTCAGCGGTATTGCGCGTAACGTCGCCGATTCTCATGATGGGCTAGACGGGGCCCCCCGGACTGGCATCCAGGCTGGCCCCCAAGGCCGCAAGAAATGCGGCGTTTTCCTCGGGGTAGGACACGGTAACACGCAAGCAGTTGGCGAGCAACGGATGGGCGCGAGAGAGATTCTTGATGAGCACCTTTCGCGCCTTAAGTCCCTCGAATACCCTCGTGGCTGTCTCTGGGTCGTCGCTGTCGATCCGAAAAAGGATGAAATTGGCCGCCGAAGGGAACACAGTGATGCCAGCCCGGGCAGCCAGCTCGGCGGCAAGCCGGGTGCGCTCAGCGCGCAGCAGCTTTGCCTGCTCATCGAGAATCTCGAGTCGCTCGAGCACCAGCTCCGAATAACACTGGGTGAAGACATTGACGTTAAACGGAGGGCGCAGCTTGTCAAACTGCTCGATCCACTCGGGCTTGCCGACGACATATCCGAGGCGCGCTCCGGCCAACCCGCTCTTGGAAAGAGTCCGCATGACCAGCAGTTGGTCGACGGATCCGGCCAAGGGCATGAAGGTGTCCAAAGCGAACGGCTGGTAGGCTTCATCGACGATGACAAGCCCAGGCGCTGCGGCCAGGATTGCCTCGACGGCAGCACGCGGATATAGGGTTCCCGTGGGATTGTTCGGATATGAGAGATAGATCAACGCGGGGCGATGTTGCGCGATCGCACTCAGGGTCGCGTCGAGATCGAGCGAGAAGTCCGGCCGCAAGGGAACACTGACAAATCCGATCTGCGCGAGGCGCGCCGAGAACTCGTACATGACGAAGCTAGGCGCCAGCGACAGAATCTTCGCACCTGGTTTCGCGCACCCCATGGCCAGGATGTTGATGAGCTCGTCCGAACCGTTACCCAACAGAATCTCCGCGGAATCCGGAACCGCCATGGCCTTGCGGATCGCCCCCAACAGGCCCGGCGGCCGCGGCGCGGGATAACGATTCACGGCGAGTTCGGCCATGCGCTGGCCCAGTTCCGCCCTGATGGCCTGCGGTAGGGTAAATGGATTCTCCATCAGATCAAGCTTGACGAACCCCTCTGACTGCGCCACGGGATACGCCTGCATGGTCAGCACGTCTTCGCGCAGGACCGAGGCCACGCGCTGCGCGAGCGCCATTGTGCGTGGTGGCTCCTTCATCGCGTTGACTCGCCCGGTTCGATGCGCAGTTCGGCTGAACGCGCATGAGCCTCAAGACCCTCGCCTAACGCCAGCTCCTTTGCCACACGGCCCAGCACGCTTGCACCGGCCCGACTGACCTTGATGATGCTCGAGCGCTTCTGAAAGTCGTAGACACCCAGAGGCGATGAGAAGCGCGCCGTGCGGGCCGTGGGCAAAACGTGATTCGGTCCGGCGCAATAGTCTCCGAGAGACTCTGAACTGTAAGGACCCATAAAGATCGCACCTGCGTGTCGGATATGGGCGAGCAGACCCTCGGGATCGCGTACGGAAAGCTCCAAATGTTCCGGAGCGATGCGGTTCGACAGATCGCACGCTTCCTTGAGATCGGCCACCTCGATCAAGGCGCACCGGTTCGTTAGCGAGACCTGGATAATCGCAGCGCGCGGGAGCTCCGGCAAGAGAGCTTCGAGCGCCTTCTCGACGGCATCGAGGTAGCGCCGGTCCGGGCACAGCAGAATGGCCTGGGCGGCCTCGTCGTGCTCCGCCTGCGAAAACAGATCCATCGCGACCCAATCGGGCGGGGCCGATCCGTCGGCGATCACGAGGATTTCCGAGGGTCCCGCAATCATGTCGATCCCAACGACTCCAAAGACCCTTCGCTTGGCAGCCGCTACGTAGGCGTTGCCCGGGCCCACGATTTTGTCGACTGCTGGGACCGTCTGCGTACCGTAGGCCAAAGCGCCCACGGCTTGGGCTCCGCCAATGGCAAAGACCCGACCCACCCCGGCGATGGCGGCGGCGGCGAGAACAAGGGGATTGCGTTCGCCACGGGGAGTCGGGGTGACGAGGACGATCTCGCCCACACCCGCCACCTTTGCCGGAAGCGCGTTCATGAGCAGCGACGAGGGGTAGGCCGCTTTGCCTCCCGGAACGTAGAGCCCGACCCGATCCAAAGCAGTAATCTTCTGGCCGAGTTCCGTTCCGCTTTCTTCCGTGTACCGCCAGGACGCGGCCCGTTGGTGTTCGTGGTAAGCGGTGATGCGCTCGGCGGCGGTGCGCAATGCCCGGCGCTGCGCCTCGGGTAGCTCTCGCAAGGCGCGCTCGAGTTCGGCGGGCATGATTTCGAGGGCCGCAACCGACACCGCCCGAAACTGATCGAAGCGCTCCGTGTATTCCAGCACCGCGACGTCGCCCCGCGCCTTGACGTCGCGCAAAATTCGGGCCGCCGCCTGGTCGGCATCCGAATCGTCATCCGTGTCATAGCGTAGAAGCGCATCCAAAGCGCTCGAGAAATCGGGCGCACTGGAGACGAGACGCCGGATTGTATTCATTTCGCAACTCCCTGCTGGGCCGTGACATCGGCAAACATCTCCAGAAGCGGCTGGATCGCGGCTCGCTTGAGCTTGAGCGCCGCCTGATTGACGATCAGCTTGGCAGAGATCGCCATAATCTGCTCGACCTCGACCAGATGATTGGCTCGCAGGGTATGCCCACTCGAGACTAGATCCACGATCGCATCCGCTAATCCGATCAGGGGTGCGAGCTCCATGGAGCCGTAGAGCTTGATCAGATCCACGTGGACCCCTTTGGCCGCGAAGTGCTCGCGCGCGGTGCGCAGGTATTTGGTTGCTACCCGCAGGCGAGCGCCTTGACGCACCGCGTTTTGGTAGCCGAATCCTTCCGGTACCGCGACCGACATGCGGCATTTCGCGATCCCCAAATCAATGGGTTGGTACAGCCCCTCGGTGCCGTGCTCGAGCAGGACATCCTTTCCGGCCACACCGATATCGGCCGCGCCGTACTGGACGTAGGTGGGTACATCGGCCGCGCGAACAATGATGATCCGCAAATCGGCTCGCGAGGTCTCGAGGATCAGCCGACGCGAGACTTCGGGATCCTCGGCGACCACGATTCCGGCCCGCGCGAGAAGGGGTACGGTCTCGGTGAAAATCCGGCCTTTCGAGAGAGCCAGCGTCAGAGGTGCTGTCAACTGATCTCCTCCCCAGGGCGCCGCTCGATCTGCGCCCCCAGATGCGCGAGCTTGACCTCCATTTTCTCGTAGCCGCGGTCCAAGTGGTAAATCCGGTCGATGGTCGTTTCACCTTGAGCCATCAAGGCCCCGATGACCAATCCTGCCGAGGCACGCAGGTCCGTGGCCATGACGGCCGCGCCACAAAGAATGGGTCGTCCTTTGACGATTGCGGTGTTGCCCTCAATCTCGATGTCGGCACCCAGCCGGCTAAGTTCGGCCACATGCATGAAGCGGTTCTCGAAGATCGTTTCTGTCACACGGCTGGTCCCGGCCGCGATGCAGTTCAAGGCCATAAACTGCGCTTGCATGTCAGTTGGAAAGGCCGGATATTCGGAGGTACGAATATTCATCGGCTTTAGCCGCCCACGCGCCTCCGTCTTCTCAGCCCAAACGCGCACCGAGTCGGACCCGCAGTCGATGCCAACGCCGGCGGCCCGCAGCTTGGTCACCATCGCATCGAGCGTTGAGGGGCGCGCATCCACGAGGGTGACGTCGCCGCCGGTCGCGGCCACCGCGCACAGAAAAGTCCCAGCCTCGATCCGGTCCGGCATGATTCGATGCCGAGTTCCATGCAGCTGCGCCACTCCCTCAATGACTATGCGATCCGAGCCCGCACCCGAGATCTTCGCTCCCATGCCCACCAGCACCTCGGCGAGATCGACCACCTCGGGTTCCCGGGCGGCGTTCTCAAGGACCGTCTCACCGTGGGCCAGTACGGCAGCCATCATGAGGTTTTCCGTACCGGTCACTGTAACCATGTCGGTCACGATGCGCGCCCCGAGCAGGCGCCGCGCTCGAGCGACGATATAGCCGGCCTCGATCTCGATCGACGCACCCATGGCCTCGAGGCCCTTGATGTGCTGGTCAACGGGGCGAGCGCCGATCGCGCATCCCCCCGGCAGTGAAACACGGGCCTCACCAAAGCGGGCCAGCAGGGGGCCGAGCACCAGGATCGAGGCGCGCATGGTCTTGACCAGGTCGTAAGGAGCTTCTAGCCGCGTCAGTTCGCGGGCGCTAATGGTGAGCTCAGAGCGCCCCTGCTCGACCTCGACCCCCATCTGGCGCAGCAGCCTAAGTATGGTCGCGACGTCACGCAAACGGGGAACGTTGGTCAGCGTTAACGGCCCCGGGGTCAACAGGCTCGCGCACAGGATTGGAAGGGCGGCATTTTTTGCGCCGCTTACCCTCACCTCACCGCTTAGACGATTTCCCCCCGAGATCAGCAGCTTATCCACGCTGGGTCTGCCATTCTTCGGGTGTGAGAGTCTTCATCGAAAGGGCGTGGATCTCAGCGCGCATCCGATCGCCCAGAGCCCGGTAGACGAGCTGGTGACGCTGAACGAGGCGCTGTCCATGGAAGGCCGGACTCACGATGAGTGCTTCGAAATGCTGACCGTCGCCCGAGACCGTGACGTGCTCGCAAGTCAGTCCCGCAAGAATATATTGTCTAACCTCGTCTGGAGTGGGAAGCATGTCAGGGCCTAAGTTTGTAGCCGGTTTTCAGAAGTCGAACGGCGATGCCAGCGCACGCCAGGAAGGTCGTCCCAACGACGGCCAGGCTCAGCCAGGGCGAGACATCCGAGACACCAAAGAAACCGTATCGAAAACCGTCGATCATGTAGAAAAAGGGATTCGCGTGGGACACCGCCTGCCAGAAGCTCGGCAATGAACGGATCGAGTAGAAGACGCCCGAAAGAAACGTAGCGGGCATGATGAGAAAATTCTGGAAGGCCGCAACCTGGTCAAATTTTTCAGCCCAGATCCCGGCGACCAAGCCCAGACTGCCCATGACCGCCGAACCCAGAAGGGCGAACACAAGGATCCAGACCGGCGCTGCCGGGGTTTCCCAGGCAAACCAGATCGTCGCCAGGAGGACCCCCACTCCGACGACCGCGGCGCGCAAAATCGCAGCCAGAACGTAAGCCGAGAAGATATCCCAGTGAGACAAAGGCGGCAGCAGAATGAAGACCAGATTGCCGCTGATTTTGGACTGGATGAGCGAAGAGACGCTGTTGGCGAATGCGTTCTGAAGCATCGACATCATGACGAGCCCCGGAATCAAAAAGGCGGTATAGCCCACGCGGTCGAAGACCTTGACGTGATTTTCCAGAACGTGCGCAAAAATCAGTAGATAGAGCACCGCGGTGAGGATGGGCGCGCCGACCGTCTGAAAACTGACTTTCCAAAAGCGCAGTGATTCCTTGTAGAACAGGGTCCGAAAGCCGGTAAACGGCGAGTAGTGGGCGCGGCTGCCGGGCGGCGCGAAGCGGGCCACGAGCGGTGCGACCGCATGGACGGGCTCGAGCGGCTGGCTAGTCACGCATGGGCTCCTTGCATGACCTGGACGAAGACATCTTCCAGATCGGGGCTTTGGAGTTCCACATCTTCGAGTTCCGCGCCCACACTGCGACAGCGCGCCAGGATCATCTCGATGGTTCCAATGTCATAGAGCCGCAACGCAACTTTGCGGGCCGTTACAGCTCCCTCGGGATCGGACGCATAGGCGCGCAGATCCGGCGGCAGGTGCCCGGACTTGAAGGTCAGCAGCAACTGCCGCCCCGAGACCCGCTCGAGCAGCGCGGGAGTCGAGTCGAGCGCCACGACTTTGCCCGCCTTGAGCATGGCGATGCGTTCGCACAGGGCTTGGGCTTCCTCCAGATAGTGCGTCGTGAGGACGACGGTGTGACCCTCTTCATTGAGCCGTCGGACGAATTGCCAAAGCGTTTGACGCAATTCGACGTCCACGCCGGCGGTTGGCTCGTCGAGCACGATGACGGGTGGCTTGTGAACCAGAGCCTGCGCGACGAGGACGCGCCGTTTCATGCCTCCCGAAAGCGCCCGCATGTTGACGTTCGCCTTGCCGGTGAGATCCAGGTGCAACATAACTTCATCGATCCAGTCGTCATTTCGGGTCAACCCGAAGTACCCCGACTGAATTTTCAGAGTCTCGCGCACGGTAAAGAAGGGGTCGAACACCAATTCCTGCGGTACGACGCCTAGCAGCTTGCGGCTCGATCTCGAGTCGGCAACGACGTCACGGCCGAGGACTGACACGCTGCCTTCGTCAGCGTGCGTTAGTCCCGCGATAATCGAGATGAGGGTGGTTTTCCCGGCCCCATTGGGGCCCAGGAGCCCGAAAAATTCGCCCGCGCCGATTTCCAGACTGACCCCTGCAAGTGCTTGAAGCGCCCCATAGCGCTTTTTTACGTTCTCAATGCGAATGGCGACCGACATCATGGACGGGGACCGGACAAATTCTTCGATTATAGGCCAGCACGAACGTGCAGTTTTTTGGACCCGCAGGTCCATGCCAGGCAAAAACCCTGTTGGCGTCAGTGTCGGTGCGAATTGTCAGCAGGACTGCTGGCGCGCGGGCTTACAGGTTGTCCCTGCAGTGTGGGGAGGGGGGAATCCGGAAAGCCAGGCAGAAACGCCTGGATTCCATACAGCATCGCAAACTGCACGATCTCGGAGGGAACATCAACAAAGCGCAGCGACCGGCTCTGTCGCGTCGCGCGACGCTGCCAAGCCAGGAGCACGGCCAACGCAGAGGAATCGGAACCCGTCAGATTCGATAGCGAGAACTCGCTCTGACCGGCCTCGATCGCCGCATTGCCGGCGACGAGCGCCTCGCTCGCCACAGCCATGGTAATGGGCTCTGAGACCGTATAGGTCACTATGCCTTGCCTTTCTGGGGACCGCTGGCCGCCAAAGAGTCATTCTTATCCTTCAATGCCTTGATGAGTCCGTCAATGCCGCCCGAAGTCACCTGCTGGGCAAAGGTATTGCGATAGTTTTGGACCAACCAGACGCCAAGCACGTTCACGTCGATGATCTTCCATCCATCGGCTTCTTTTTGAAGCTTGTAATTCAATTGCACCGGTTCGCCGCCCCGGGTGTTGACGACCTCGGTATTGACTTGGACCAGGGTATCGGCAGGATCCGCTCGAAACGGTTTGTACTGAATGGTCTGGTCACGAATCTGTGAGAGTGCGCCAGAGTAGGTATAGGTCAATAGCCTCTTGAATTGTTCGGTGATTTGACCCTGTTGCTCGGGGCTGGCGCTTGCCCAATTTCGACCCACCGCGCTGGCCGTCATTTTGTTGAAGTCCACGTACGGAAGGATCTTTGACTCCACCAGCGCATTGATCTTGCTGATGTTTCCCGACTGGATGTCGGAGTCCTTCTTCGCCGTATCCATGACATCCGATACGACCTTCTTGACAAGGACGTCGGGAGCCTCGGTAGCGTCAGCCGCCACGACCGGCCCAGAGGACACACTCAAGACGACCACGAGAAATGCGATCCAACTGCCTAGCCACCGCGATCTATTTCCGTTCTGCATACATTCCTCCTAATTCGGCTCTGTGCGCGCAGGTTGGACGTTCCCTCTTCGAGAACGTTCCGTCGCCGGATCCGCGCACAAGCAGTGCCGTTCTGAATTCATTTTGCTGTGGGAGCCGCCTTGTTGGACGGCTGAGTCCCTTGCTGTGGATTGACCCCGGGCTCGTCCGCATCTGAATCGGGTTCATCCGGGGGATTTCCATTGTAAATCTGGCTGCGGCGGCGCGTGAACCAGCCGTCGCGGACAAACACATATTCATCGAGCGCTGCGCCTTGTAAAAGATTGCCTGCACCCAGTAAGGAGGCGCGGGTGTCGATGATCCGGACAACTTCGATCGTATTGCGCTGCCAAACCGGATAGATGTAACCGATCGGGTCAGCGTAGAGGTCCGCGACCAGGCCTACCCCGTCACGCACATCGCTTGGGCCAAAGAAAGGCAGTACCAGGTACGGTCCAGGTCCGATGCCCCAAACGCCCAGGGTGATGCCAAAGTCCTTCTTATGCTTGGGCAAGCCTCCACTGGATGCAACGTCAAAGCAGCCCAGAACACCCATTGTCGAGTTCACCGCGACGCGGCACACGTCCGTCGCGGCGTCTTGCGCATTACCCTCGAGCAAATTGTTTACCCCGGTGTAGAGATCTCCGATATTCCCGAACACGTTGCCCACACAATTGCGCACCGGTTGCGGCAAAACGGCGTTGTAGCCTTGCGCGACCGGCTTTAAAACCGCCTTATCCAGAGCATCATTGAGCTTGTAGGTCGCACGATTGATCCCCTCAAGAGGATCGCGAGGATCGGGAGCGGTGGCGGCGCACCCCGAGAAAAATGTCACAGCGCCCATCAGTAGGGCCAGACCGACCAGCCGTACGCACCGCTCGCCAATCACGCATGTCATGGTTTCTTGTCCTTTCCCGGGGCGGATTTCGATGACCCGCCCCCGGCGTTGGGAGAGGGCACGCTCAGATCAGGTCCGTTGGGCTTCGGGGGCGAGCCGTTGCCCGAGTCGTCGCCTTTTTGCGCATCGGAGTTGCTGGGCTCGGCCGCCTTGCTGAAGAGAAATTGACTAATCAGGTTCTCCAGGACAACGGCCGATTGGGTGTTTTGGATCTGATCGCCCGCCGCCAGCATATCCGGATCGCCGCCCGGATCCATGCCGATATATTGCTCGCCCAGCAGACCCGAGGTCAGGATCTTGGCCGCGGTGTCCTTCGGGAAGTGAAACTGGTCATTGATCGCGAGCGTCGCCACAGCTTGATAGGTATGGTTATCGAAATCGATCCGCTCCACGCGCCCCACCACGACGCCCGCGCTGCGCACGGGTGCCCTGACCTTCAGACCACCGATATTGTCGAATTTGGCGCGCACGAGATAAGTGCGGGACGAGAAGTCAATCGAAGTGAGGTTTCCCGCCTTCAGGGACAAAAACAGCAACGCCACCATTCCGGCGATGACGAAAAGACCCACTGCAAAATCTGTGCTTTTCTTGTTCATCCGATGCCTACCTTCCACCAAACATCATTGCGGTCAGAATGAAATCGAGGCCCAGCACGGTCAGCGACGAACTTACCACCGTGCGCGTCGTGGCTCGCGAGACGCCCTCGGGGGTCGGCTCGGCCTCGAATCCCTGGTAGAGCGCGATGAAGGTCACCGCGATACCAAACACGAGGCTCTTCAAAATACCGTTTCCCAAGTCGCGGACAATGTCCACGCCCGCTTGCATCTGCGACCAGAAAGCGCCCGCGTCCACGCCGACGAGCCGCACGCCAATCAGATAGCCTCCGAACACGCCGATGGCCGAGAACAGCAGGGAGAGGATCGGAACGGAAATAACGCCTGCCACAAACCGGGGAGCAAACACGCGCGCAAGTGGATCGACCGCCATCATTTCCATCGCCGAGATCTGCTCGCCTGCCTTCATCAAACCGATCTCTGCCGTGAGCGAAGTTCCGGCGCGGCCAGCATACAGCAAAGCTGTGATGACCGGACCCAACTCGCGGAACAACGAAAGCGCGACCAGCCTTCCCAGCAGTTCCTCAGAGCCAAATGTCTGCAATGTGTAATAACCCTGCAGTCCCAGAACAAAGCCGATAAACAATCCCGAAACGAGGATGATGAGCAGGGAGTAATTGCCGATGAAGTGAATTTGATCGCGAACCAGACCGAATCGGCGTATGGCAAAAGGCGTCTTGCCCAACACAACGACGAAAAAACGCGCGCCGTATCCCAATCGGCGTATACCTTCCGCGCACCAGGCCCCGACTTGCTCGATGAAGTCGGTCATGAACTCATACCCAGATCGACGGCGTACGGCCGAGCCGGATACTGGAATCCGACGGGTCCATCAGGGGCCGCATCGACGAATTGGCGAACGAAGGGGTCGGTCGATGCCATGAGATCTTCGGGAGTTCCCTCCGCTGCGACCTTGCCGGCGGCGATGAAATAGACATAGTCGGCGATCGCAAAACTCTGCTGCACCTCGTGGGTGACCATGATGGAGGTGGCGCCCAGAGCGGTATTCAATCGCTTGATCAGATTCGCGGTCACGCCTAGTGAAATTGGATCGAGTCCGGCAAAGGGCTCGTCGTACATGATGATCTGGGGATCAAGCGCTATGGCGCGGGCCAGCGCCACGCGTCTTGCCATGCCCCCAGATATCTCTCCGGTGCGCAAGGCATGCGCTCCGCGCAGTCCCACAGCCTGCAGCTTCATGAGAACCAGGTCCCGGATGAGCGATTCCCGCAGGTCCGTATGCTCGCGCAATGGGAATGCGACGTTCTCGAAGACAGTGAGGTCGGTAAACAGGGCGCCAAACTGGAACAGCATCCCCATCTTGCGCCGGAGCTCGTAGAGCCCCTCTTTGTCCAGCATGTGAACTGCTTGTCCCGCTACTTTTACGGAACCCGACTGTGGCGTGATCTGGCCCCCGATCAGTCGCAAAATGGTGGTCTTGCCGGACCCGGAGGTTCCCATGACCGCAACGACCTGACCTCGTCCAAAGCGCATATTGACTCCGGAAAGAACCTGCCTGGCCGTGTAGGCGAAACTCAGGCTGTCGATCTCGATCAGGAATGTCGGGGGTGCGCTAGACACGTTCGAGGTAGGGGCCGGTCAATTTCTTGATTATTTCAGTCGGGACGCGGAAAGCCCGACCGCCGCGGAAGCAGGGGATTATATCTTGCGCGCCGAAATACCATCGACTCGCCATTCGGTCAGGATGGGCCGTGAGCGCGACGAAAATGAAGGATCCCTGGTGCTAGCAGGGATTGCTCGGCCAATTCGACTGCCTCAGCCGTGCCACGCAATACGAGCGAATCGCCAGCGCAAAGGCACATCTTCGGTGGCGGATCCATCGTGCGAACGGCATCGCGACGCAAAGCCGTAACGGTCACCTCCAACTGATCGAGCGCGAGTTCCTCCAGGGACTTGCCAACGGACCAGGCCGCCTCTGGAATCGTCACTGAATGTAACCTCAATTGCAGAGCTTCCGACAATCCGGCCGGATCATCCGCCCCATGGAAGAATCCTCGCAGCAGACTGTAGCGTTCCTCTCGAACGTGGCGTACCAGTCGTACCACTCGAGACACCGGAATTCCGAGAAGGAGTAGCGCGTGGGTGGCCAGCATCAGACTGCCCTCGATGATCTCCGGAACGACCTCGCTCGCCCCGGCCGCACGAAGTTGATCCAGATCTGTGTCGTCAAACGTGCGCACGATCACGGGCAGGTCCGGTCGCAGGGCGTGCGCGTGGTCGAGTACGCGCAAAGCCGAAGGCGTGTCGGCATAACTGATGACCAGGCACGCGGCTCGATGAATGCCTGCGGCAAGAAGATATTCGCGGCGCGAGGCGTCGCCATAGACGACGTTATCCCCGGCCGCGGCTGCCTCTCGAACGCGATCGGGATCCAGATCCAATGCGAGATAGGTCATATGCTCCTGCTCAAGCAGTTTCGCCAGCGATTGGCCGCTGCGTCCGAAGCCGCACACGATCACATGCTTTTGCACCGCTAACCCGCGCGAGGCGATTTGCGTCAACGCCACCGACTGGCGCAGCCATTCCCCTGCCGACACTTTCAGCACGATGCGATCGCTGTAGTGGATGGCCAGCGGCGCGCACAGCATCGACAGAAGCATCGATGCGAGCACCGCCTGCAGAAATAACGGGTCGATGATCCCTAATGCACCGGCCTGTTGCAGCAGCACGAAGCCAAACTCCCCCGCCTGGGCCAAGGCGAGACCGATGCGAATCGCCGTTCCGGTGGGGCAACCGAAGGCGCGCGCCAAGGCAGTCACGAGAAGTAGCTTGAGCAGGACCGGCCCCACCAAGAGCAGTACCACCAGCGCAAGATGGTTTGCGACAACGCCGACATTTAAAAGCATCCCAATGGAGATGAAAAAGAGCCCGAGAAGGACGTCGCGAAAAGGCTTGATGTCCTCCTCGACCTGATGGTGGTATTCGGTCTCGGCGATCAGCATGCCCGCGACGAATGCCCCAAGTGCCAGAGAGAGGCCCGCCCGTTCCGTAAGCCAGGCCAGTCCGAGAGTGGTCAGAAGAATGTTCAACATGAACAGCTCCTGTGACCGCCGGCGGGCAACGATATGGAACCACGCACGCATGAGGCGCTGGCCGAACACGAGTAGCAACGCCAGCAAGACCGCTGCCTTCAGACCGGCACGCGCTAGGGTGGAGACAAGGTCGGTGGGCGGTTCTGAGATGGCTGGAATCAACACCAAAAGGAGCACCACGGCCAGGTCCTGGAAAAGGAGAACGCCCACGATCTCTCGTCCGTGCGCCGACTCGATCTCGAGTCGGTCTTTCATGAGCTTGACGACGATCGCCGTCGAGGACATCGCCAGCGCTGCGCCCAGGGCGAACCAGGTCGCGATAGGCAAGGCGGCCTTTCCGCCGGGCCATACGGCCAGAACCCAGCCGGCGCCTACTGTCGCTACGATCGTCAAGACGACCTGGGCCAGTCCCAAGCCAAAAACCGTGCGTCGCATGGTCCAGAGCTTCGCCAGATTGAATTCGAGGCCGATGGAGAACATGAGAAACACCACTCCGAACTCACCAAGGCGACGGGTCTCCGGGGAGTCGGGTGCAAGACCCAAGGCGTGGGGGCCGATCAGGATGCCCACGCTCAAGTAGCCCAGCATGGGGGGAAGCTTCAGGCTGCGAAACAGGACCACGCCGGCGACAGCGGCCAAAAGGAACAGTAGGACCAGTTCGAGCGTGCTCATCTTGGCTCCCGCTATGAGGATTCGATGGACAGGCCCGTGACCGTGGGGGAGTCGGGGCGGACCCGCCAAGCAATAACTATGCCTTTGTTATACTAGCCCGATGGTCTCCGCGCATCCCCATTCATCACTTCAGGACTCTACCGAGTCGCCGACGAGTCCGTCGGATCCGGAGCGTGTCCTCGCGTTTGCCCGAGAGGTGTTCGAGATCGAGGCCCAGGCCGTCTGGGCCCTTGCCAAGCGCCTGGACGCCAGCTTTCACGCAGCCATTCATCTCCTGATGGCGTGCCGTGGCCGAGTGGTCGTCAGCGGCGTGGGGAAGTCAGGGCACATCGCCCACAAAATCGCATCGACCTTCGCGAGCACCGGAACGCCGGCATTTTTCGTCCATGCAGGTGAGGCGAGCCACGGGGATCTGGGTATGGTGACGCGGGATGACGTTTTCATCGCGCTATCGAATTCCGGGGAGTCGGCGGAAATGCTGACGATCCTGCCGGTATTAAAGCGGCAAGGGGCCAAACTGATCGCGATTACGGGCAACAGCGATTCAACCTTGGCCCAGATTGCCGACGTCCACCTCGATGCCGGCGTCGACAAGGAAGCCTGCCCCCTGAATCTGGCGCCCACGGCGAGCACGACAGCCGCCTTGGCCATGGGCGACGCGCTAGCGGTGACACTTCTGGATTTGCGCGGCTTTGGCCCGGAGGATTTCGCGCGTTCGCATCCCGGCGGGACGCTTGGAAGACGCCTACTTACGCGCGTGTCCGACATCATGCGGGTCGGCAGCGCCGTGCCCACGATACCCCGATCAGCGTCCTTGTCCGAAGCCCTCCTTGAGATCACACGCAAGGCCATGGCGATGACTGCGGTTCTGGGTACCCAGGGAGAACTCGTCGGAATCTTCACTGATGGTGACCTGCGTCGCCTCTTGGAAAAGACCCAGAACCTCTCGAATATCATGGTGGGGGATGTCATGCATTCCCGTCCCCACAGAATAGGTCCGGACCGGCTTGCCGCCGAGGCGGCCGAGGTCATGGAGCGTTACCGTATCAACCAGCTTCTGGTCGTGGATTCCAAGGGCGCCTTGGTAGGCGCTTTGCACATCCACGATCTTACGAACTCAAAGGTCATTTAATGCTCGCTAGCGAAGAGCGCGCCCCCACACTTCTGCAGCGCCTGGCACCGCTGGAGGTGATGATTTTCGATGTCGATGGGGTGCTCACCGATGGCAGCCTACACTATGGGGGCGACGGCGAGACCACCAAGGTCTTTCACGTCCTCGATGGCCAGGGCTTGATTTGGCTAAAGCAGGTGGGCATCACGGTGGCCATCATCTCCGGCCGAAAATCGAAGGCAGTGCAAAGGCGCGCTGCCGACTTGGGAATCGAGCGCGTGATGGAGGGCGTGGAGGACAAGCGTGTGGCATTGGATACCCTCCTGCGCCAGGTCCGCAAGTCGCCCCGCGAAACGGGCTTTATGGGTGACGATGTCATGGACATCCCGGTGATGCGCCGAGTCGGTTTCGCCGCGACTGTGCCGCATGCTGCGAACACAGTGGCAGCGCATGCCCACTGGATGAGCTCGCGCGCTGGAGGCCACGGTGCGGCACGAGAAGTCGCCGAACTGATCCTAAGCGCGCAGGGCAAGCTTGAGGGCCTCATGGCCCGATTTCTGGAGTAACCCATGCGCGATCGCGGCACCCTCGTGGGCTCCCTCGTCTTGCTCAGTTCGCTCGCTGCCGGTTCTTACTGGCTTGCCGAACGCGCCCGGCTTTCTGACCCGGTGCCCCGCCGCGCGGGTCATCAGATCGACTATTTCGCGGAGAACTTCAATCTCACGCGCATGGATGACAAGGGCAACGCCCTCTACAGCGTGAACTCGGCACGGATGACCCATTTTGCGGACGATGACTCGACGGTGTTGACCAATCCGGAGATCACGAGCGCAAGACCCGACAGCCCGACGGTACACATGCGGGCGAATTCAGGCAACGTGACCAGTGACGCCGAGCAGGTGACGCTAAAGGGCGGGGTGCTCATCACGCGTGCGGCAACAGCCAACAATCCCGAACTGAGGGCCAGCGGCACGTACCTTGAGGTCTATCCGGAAGAAGACATCGCCAAGAGCAATCAGCCCTTCTTGATCGAGCAAGGAGGTTCGCGGATCGTCTCGCAGACCCTGGTATTTGACAATACCAATCGCACGATCAAAATGAACGAAGGCGTGCGTGCCCGCGGCGAGGCCATATTTGAGCCACAGATGCATAAGTCCGCGAAACCTTCCGCAGCCAAGGTTGGACCATGATCGCCCGGGCGCGCCGTTCCTGGCTTCGCCAGACCATTCTTGCGCTTAGTGCACTTCTGCTCACCGTCGGCGGCGGCAGGCCCGCCTTCGCGGAGAAGGCCGACCATGACAAGCCCACGCACATCGACTACGACAGCTCCGAGTTCGATGACCTGCACCAGATCTATGTCTTCACGGGCCATGTCATCCTGACCAAGGGAACGATACTGATCCGCTGCGACAAGCTCGTGGTGCGCCGCGATCCGGAGAACTATGACTACGGCACCGCGACCATGGATGCCCCAGGCAAACTCGTGTATTTCCATCAGAAGCGCGAAGGATATCCCGACCAGTACATCGAGGGGGAAGGGGAGCGACTCGAATATGATGAGAAAGCCGATCTCGCCAAAATCTTCGTGAAGGCCGTGGTCAGACGACTCGATGGCGGCGTGATACAGGACGAAATTCGCGGGGATATGGTCCAGTACAACAGTACGACCGAGCAGTACGTTGTCCAGTCAGGGCCGAGTGCGGAGCGCGCTCATGCCCTGTTCGCTCCCGCCAAGACCAGTAACACTCCGACCGGACCCAATGCGCCGGCGGCGTCCAAAGGCTCACCCGTCCCGCCCACGACGACGCCTTCCTCGCAGCCGAGTGGATCTTCGAGCGGATCGACGAGCGCCACTCCAGCGAAGACTGATCCGACGGAGCCCCTAAAGCCGTCGCTTCAGCTGCAGACGAAGCCTGATGAATAAACCTGAACCTGCCACAGTCGTGATGTCGCCTGCGGCCGGCGCACTTCACCTAAATAGCACGCTGGCCGCCGCGAACCTGCGCAAGTCCTATGGGACACGCACCGTGGTCAAAGACGTCTCGTTGGAAGTGCGCAGTGGAGAAGTTGTCGGTCTGCTCGGCCCTAACGGCGCTGGCAAGACCACCTGTTTCTATATGATCGTCGGCCTCGTTGGAGCCGACGCCGGACAGATTACGTTAGACGACGCCGTTGTCACGCGGTTGCCGATTCATCGGCGCGCCCGACTTGGCCTGTCCTACCTGCCCCAGGAGGCCTCCGTTTTTCGACAGCTCAGCGTCGAAGAAAACATCCGCGCCGTTCTTGAACTGCAATGGGATAGCAACGGCAAACGATTGACTGAGTCCGCCATCGAGGAGCGCATGGATGCGCTCCTCGACGACCTTCAGATTCAGAATATCCGCACTAACAGCGCCTTGTCCCTTTCCGGAGGCGAGCGCCGTCGGGTCGAGATCGCCCGCTCGCTCGCCACTTCCCCGCGCTTCATTCTTCTCGATGAGCCTTTCGCGGGGATCGATCCCATCGCGGTCATCGAGATTCAGCGCATCGTGCGCTTCCTGAAGGCGCGCTCCATCGGGGTCCTGATCACCGATCACAACGTCCGCGAGACCCTTGGGATCTGTGACCACGCCTACATCATCAACGCCGGCGAGGTGCTCGCAGCCGGCCGGCCAGACGAGATCGTCCGCAATGAAAGTGTCCGCCGCGTGTACCTCGGCGAGCACTTTCGCATGTAACCAGGTTGGGGCGGTGATCCGAACATGAAACAGGTGCTCCAGCTCAAGCTTTCACAGCACCTGGCCCTCACTCCACAGCTGCAACAGTCCATTCGGCTCTTGCAGCTGTCCACTCTCGAACTCAATCAAGAAATTGAACAGGTTCTGACGGAGAACCCACTGCTGGAGCGTGCCGATGACCCGTTCACGAACTCGCTACGGTTAAGCGGCGACGGAACCTTAAAAAGTGAACGCTACGAATCGGACGCCCCCGTCTCCGAAGCCGCAGACGGGCGCGGTCAGGACGAATCGGAAGGTCCCTCGGCTGAGGCTGGCACGGGTGAAGGTAACCTGGCCTCGGAGAGGGACTTTGGGTCCGACTGGTCCTCGTCCGATGGGGGCCGTCGAAACGCGTCCTCAGACGACGAAATGGAGATGCCGCAACTCGCGGCCGTCCCAACTTCGCTTCGCGACCACCTCCTTGCTCAGCTCTCGGTGACCAAGCTTTCGCGCCGTGACCATGCCCTGGTGAGCGTCTTGATCGAGGCGATCGACGAGGACGGTTACCTGCGTCAACCCCTTGAGGAAATCGCCGAGTTTCTTCCTACGCAACTCGAGGTTGAGGCAGAGGAATTGACCATGGCCCTCAATCTCATCCAGAGCTTTGATCCACCTGGGGTAGGAGCACGTAATGCATCGGAGTGCCTCGCGTTGCAACTGCGGCCCGAGGCTGGCAACGCAGCGATGCGGGCCGACCGTGGCACCCGGGAACTCGCCGTGGCCATCGTGCGCGAGCATTTGGAGCTCTTGGCCGCACACGATTTTACGAAGCTCAAGCGCCTGTTGCGCTGTGACGACAATGCGCTGCGCGCCGCCCACAGCCTCATCCGCAATCTGACCCCTTTTCCCGGACGAGCCTTCCTCGCCGACGATGTCCAGTACGTCGTTCCTGACGTCATCGTCCGAAAGGTCAAGGGGGCGTGGCGCGCGACTCTGAATCCGGATGTCATGCCCCAGCTGCGAATCAATCGCATGTATGCGCAGATCCTACGGGAACATCGTGGCACCGAGCAGGCCGCCTCGCTCGCAGCGCGACTGCAGGAAGCGCGTTGGCTGATCAAAAACGTTCAGCAACGCTTCGACACCATCTTGCGGGTGTCCGAGGCAATTGTTGAAAGGCAACGGAATTTCTTCACCCACGGCGAAGTAGCGATGCGCCCCCTTGTGTTGCGTGAAATCGCAGATACACTAGGATTACACGAGTCCACCGTGTCCCGGGTGACGACGCAAAAGTACATGCTCAGTCCGATGGGGACCTTCGAACTCAAGTACTTTTTCGGTAGCCATGTTGCCACCGAGGCCGGGGGAGCGGCCTCAAGTACCGCCATCCGTGCCCTTATCCGTCAACTCATAGGAGCTGAAGACCCCAAAAAACCACTCTCCGACAGCAAGATCGCAGAGATGCTAGGGGAACAAGGCATCGTCGTGGCCCGTCGCACCATCGCCAAGTACCGCGAAGCCCTCCGTATCCCTCCCGTTAGTCTGCGTAAATCCCTCTAAGGGCATGTTGCAGCGCGTCATTTGCGCCCAACCTCTGCCACACGCTGTGCCACCGCCGTTCTGCAAAAGGAGC
This sequence comes from Burkholderiaceae bacterium, assembly GCA_049514215.1. GTDB lineage: Bacteria > Pseudomonadota > Gammaproteobacteria > Burkholderiales > Burkholderiaceae_D > BOG-994. The sequence continues at coordinate 97,728 of JBEKVI010000006.1, read as the reverse complement.
CTTCGTAATGAATCTCACCATCAGCGGACACCATCTCGAAATTACCCCTTCGATTCGCGAATACGCTTTAAACAAGTTGTCTCGAATCAAAAGGCATTTCGATCACGTCATCGACGTTACGGTGCTGTTATCGGTGGACAAACTCCAGCAAAAGGCAGAAATCAACCTCCATCTACGGGGAAAAGACATTCACTGCGAGGCCATCCAGCCAGATCTCTACGCGGCCATCGACTGTCTTATCGACAAATTGGATCGCCAAGTGATCAAACATAAGGAATGCCTTCGATCGCGTCCCGGCGGGGCGCTCAAACGCCAGGTACTGGCCTAGCGCGGACGGCGTTCCGGGACCGGAGCGGGTCCCGATTCGCGAAATGTCAAAGCTGCTGCAACGCAGCGCGATTGCCTGTCATCCGGCTAATCTTGGAGATATAATCGCCCTCCCTGATCGTGATGGTGCGCCGCCTTGGGTTCGGCAGGTTTCGACCCGGGGTCGCGCCAATAACTCTCCATGAATCTCATTAGCAAGCTGCTCCCTCCGACCAACGTCGTGTTGGATCTCTCAGCTTCGAGCAAGAAACGCGTGTTCGAACAAGCCGGTCTGCTCTTTGAGAATCATCAGGGAATCGCGCGCAGCAAAGTCTTCGACAATCTTTTTGCCCGTGAGCGGCTCGGTTCGACTGGCCTCGGTCAAGGCGTCGCCATTCCCCATGGTCGCATCAAAGGTCTAAGGGAGCCGGTGGCTGCTTTCATCCGGCTCGCGGAATCGATTCCTTTCGACGCTCCCGACGGCAAGCCGGTGTCGATCCTCATCTTCCTGCTCGTCCCTGAACAGGCGACCCAGGCCCACCTCGAAATTCTTTCGGAACTTGCCCAGATGCTCTCCGACCCAGCCTTTCGGGATGCCCTCGCCGCCGCGCCAGATCCCGGGTCGGTGCATCAGATGCTGGTCAATTGGGAACCGATCCGTCCCGCAGCCTAGTTGCCCGCCCCTCCTCCACCTTGAGCACCATCCTGCAGCTGTTCGCGGACAATCGCGAAGCGCTTTCTCTGACCTGGCTTGCCGGTGAGCCATCCGGGCCGGCCGCCGATACCAGTATTCCGTGGAACAATCGATTCGCGACCCCGGATCTCGTTGGCTATCTGAATCTCATTCATCCTGCCCGGATCCAAGTTCTCGGTGTTCAGGAAATCGAATACCTGTCGCGATTCGCAGAAAAGCGGCACCGACTCTTACTCTCCGAGATCGGCTCGTTGCGCCCGCCTGCGGTGTTGGTCGCCGAGGGACTGGAGCCACCGGCTGGGCTCACCCAAGTTTGCGAGGAGGAAAAGATTCCACTGCTTGGAACTCCTCTTGAAGCCGCGCGGGTCATTGAAGCGTTGCGGCATTACCTCGCCCGCACTCTGACCGAACGCACGACTGTGCACGGCGTGCTCATGGACGTGCTCGGGGTGGGCGTCCTAATTACGGGGGAATCGGGGCTTGGCAAGAGTGAACTTGCGCTCGAGCTCATCTCTCGAGGGCACGGCCTGGTTGCGGACGATGTGGTCGAACTGGCCTGCGTTGGGCCACACACGATCGAGGGCCGCTGCCCCCAGTTACTGGCCAACCTTCTTGAAGTCCGTGGCCTTGGATTGCTCGACATCAAGGCCATCTTCGGCGAGACGGCAGTGCGTCGCAAGATGCGCTTAAGACTCATCGTCCACCTGGTACGCCGCACCACAATGGACAACCACTATCAACGCATGCCGCTCGATGTACTCGCCGAAGAGATTCTCGGAATCCAAGTTCGCAAGGTGGTCATCCCGGTGGACATGGGTCGCAACATCGCGGTTCTGGCGGAAGCCGCCGTGCGAAATACCATTTTGCAATTGCGCGGCATCGACACGATGCGAGAATTCATGGACCGGCAGGCCTTGGAAATGCGGCGGCAAGTGGGCGATGCGATCCAGCCTGCGGACTCCGATCCAAGCGGCCCTTCTCGAGATCCCGTGCTTCCCCGGCGCCGTAGTTCCGCTCAGTAGGCGCCCGTCGCGCAAGTCGCGCTGCCTTGTCATCGAGGCTTTGTTATGATGACTGCTCTGTTTCTTAGGCGCGTCAGGCGTCGCCAGTTTCATGCGTGTGCTCATCGTCACCGGCATGTCCGGATCCGGCAAATCCATCGCGCTTAACGTGCTCGAAGACGCGGGTTATGCCGTCGTCGACAATCTTCCTTCGCGGTTCTTGGTGGAACTGGTGCAGGAGATGTACACAACAGGGCAAGAGGCGGTGGCGGTCAGTATCGATGCACGCACCGGTGTCACGTCGGTTTCGGAATTGCCCTCCTTAATCTCAGTTTTGCGTCGCTTTGGTTCGGAAGTCCAAGTGCTTTTCCTGACCGCCGACACGCCCACCTTGGTGCAGCGCTATTCGGAGAGCCGCCGGCGACACCCCTTGTCAGAGCCGGGAAGCGGACGCACTCTTGAGGAGAGCATCGAGGAGGAGCGGGCGCGACTATCCGTTCTCGATGGAATCGGGCAATCTCTGGACACGAGCGGCCTGCCGCCCCAGACGATGCGATCCTGGGTGCGCGATTTCATCCGCATCGATCGTTCGGGTCTGACACTGCTCTTCGAATCATTTGCGTTCAAGAAGGGCGTTCCTTTGGATGCCGATCTCGTCTTCGATGTGCGCTGTCTACCCAACCCCTACTATGACCCGGTGTTGCGGCCCTTGACGGGCAAAGACGCACCCGTTATCGCCTTTCTCGCAGGTGTCCCGATGGTTGAAAGAATGATTCGAGACATCGGCGACTTCGTCGAGCGGTGGTTGCCGGCCTACGTCGAAGACAACCGCAGCTACCTGAGCGTGGCGATCGGTTGCACTGGTGGACAGCACCGGTCTGTCTACTGTGTCGAGCGGCTGGCTGAGCGCTTTCGAGCGGACGCCGCCGTGTTGGTGCGGCACCGCGCGCTCGACATTCAGACCCTTCAAGCCGCTCCTTGAAGGCGTCGTGTGGCCCAACCCATCGTACCCACACCCACCGCGCTGGAATTGCCGATCTTCCCACTGAACGCGGTCCTCTTCCCGGGCGGCATGTTGCCTCTTCGCATCTTCGAGGCGCGTTACATGGACATGGTGCGCGACTGCATGCGCGACGCGCGACCGTTTGGCGTCTGTCTCATTCGCAAGGGTAAAGAGGTCGGGGGATCGGCACAGCCGGAGCCGATCGGCTGCCGGGCCACCATTACCGACTGGAACATGGAGCAACTGGGCGTGCTTCAAATTTCGACCCGGGGGACCGAGCGCTTTCGGATAGCGCACACGCACGTGGAGCCCAATGGCCTGTTACGCGCCAGCGTCGAGTCACTCGAGCGCGAAGAGGCAAGTCCGGTCGCGCCCCAGTACGTCGCCTGCGCCGAGTTGCTTCAGCGCATCATTCAGCAGCTCAATCGGGAGATTGACAAGATCGACCCTGAAGGCAAGCTGCCCATCGCGCAACCCTATCGCCTGGACGATTCGACATGGGTCGGTAACCGCCTTTGCGAAATCCTTCCGATCTCGCTCGCCGCCAAACAAAAGCTGATGGAACTCACGGATGCTCCGACCCGCTTGTCCATCGTGCATCAGTACCTGCTACAGCAGAAGATCCTCTGAATCAGGGCCTATGGCCGGTGCGGGCCAAAGCCCTTGCCCGCGTCGATGTTCGAAGGCGCCCGCTTCTGGCCGGCGGAGTTAAAATCTTCTCTGCCCCGTGTAAGCGGTTGTAAACTCCGCAACAATTGATCGCCGCGCGGCTGAGTTCAACAGCATCCAAAGGCGGACAGAGTATGCTGCCGACCATTGAGCACCAGCCTCGATCGGTGGTGCATCGCGATTCTTCGTGCGAACTATCGGCTCTGCCGCCGTGTCGTAATCCTACGAGGTAGAAGCACACACCAATTTCTGGAGAGATGACTTGAAAACTGCAATCCGATTCCTTTGTCTCATGGTCTGTTGGGGCGCTTGCGCCGCCCAAACACCGCAAATGCCCCCGCCCACATCCGCCGCCCCGCCCCCCGCGAGCGCATCGGACGAGAGCGTCACCAAGGCCGAGGAGGGAGCCAAGGCTTGGCTCGTCCTCGTCGACTCAGGCCAATATGGTCAGGCTTGGACCAAGGCGTCGCCCGTCTTTCAACGGAATATCCGCGAAGCGGACTGGGACAAGGGCGCCGCGGACAAACTGGGCAGTGCCGGGGGAGTGAAGTCGCGCGTATTAAGAGATGCGACCCCGAAAGATGCGATTCCTGGAGCGCCTCCCGGACACTATGTTTCGATCATGTACTACACAGAGTTCAAAAGTGTTGAGCCCGCCAATGAGTACGTGACCATGTCGCAGGAAAAAGATGGCTCCTGGAAAGTCATGGGCTACGGCTTGCAGGCAGCCAGCGCCACCCAGACCAAGCCCTAACGCTAATCCACTATGTCTTGAGAACTTCGCCGGCGTGTAGCGGTGAGGCCCGCAAAAGGCCAAGCAAAAGCCGTTTGATGGGAGCCGGCAAAGCGGCCCCGCTGGCATCGGCCAGATCGAGCCAAAGCTCACCGGGGTTCGTGCCGGATCGAAGCGGGGCTGCGAGATCCACGGCGAGGACCTCAACCCACAGCCGAAAGTGAGTAAATCCGTGTGCAAAGGACGCGAGTGTGGCGACACTCGCGATCCGGCCATGGTCCCGCGCAAACGCGAGTGCGGCAGCCCCGCCCGTGTCTTTGGGCCATTCGGGCAAGCACCAGAGGCCCCCCCAAATGCCAGGGGCGGGTCGCTTCTGAAGGAGCACCGCGCCCGTGTGATGCAATACGAGCATCACGACATGGCGCTCGGGGTAGTGGCGCGCGGCCTTGCGCGCAGGCAGTTCGTCGATTCGGCCTTGACCGAACGCGACGCACCGATGCTTGAAAAAACACACCTCACAGCGGGGTTTACGCGGCGTGCAAACGGTTGCGCCGAAATCCATGAGCCCTTGGGTGTAAGCCTCGATTTGGCTTGCAGGCAGCAATCGCTCGGCCAACTGCCAAAGCCGATCGTGCACGGCCTTTTCTCCCGGATAGCCTTCAATTCCGAAGCTGCGAGATAGGACTCGCTTTACGTTCCCATCCAGAATGGGGGCCCGTATTCCGGCGCTAAATACCGCGATGGCCGATGCCGTTGATCTGCCAATTCCCGGAAGTGTCTCCAAAATCTCGGGGGCGGAAGGAAACACGCCGGAAAAATCGGCGACCACCCGACGCGCGCATGCGTGCAAATTGCGCGCCCGGCTGTAATAACCCAATCCGCTCCAGAGAGCCAAAACGCGTTCCAAGGACGCGGCAGCGAGAGCCTCTACCGTGGGAAAAGCTGCAAGGAAGCGCTGGTAGTAGCCGATGACCGCGGCCACCTGGGTCTGCTGAAGCATGACCTCCGAGACCCAGACCCGATAGGCATCGCGGCTACCCTGCCAGGGCAAATCATGCCTGCCTTCACGCCGCTGCCAGGCGATCAAACTCTCGGAAAACTCTCTCAGACTGCCCTCCGAAGCGTCTTTAGGGGACGCACCTGCTTTGGATCCGGGTTCAGACACGAGGACTAAAGAGTCAGCACACTCTCTTCAGAGGACACGGAGGATTCCAGAGTCGCCATCATCTCCTGGTTCAGTTCGTGCAGGTGCGCATGGTAGCCCTCCAGTTCGGACTGCTGCGCATTGACCTCGCCGATACGCTCCTCCAGAGTCTCGCTCGCGTCCTGGATGTGGCGAATCGATTCCAACCGCCGCCGCAGTTGCGACTGATGTTCCCGGATCTGGCCTTCCAACGGAGCAATGATGGCCTTGAGCCACGCCTCGACGTCGCGATTCGCGGTCTCGAAGGTTTCCTTAACCCGGCTTGCAATCGACTCGAAAAATTTTTGGGTGAGGACCAGCTGATCAGTCGAAAGAATGGTGAGCAGCCCAAACCGTTCTTGATAGACCTTTTCGACGCGCTCAATCTCGCCGCGATAACGGGAAAGCGAAAAGCCCATCGGGACTCCCAGGATCATCCCGTGTTCCGTACCAAAGCGCTGATACATACTCGCCACCATGCGCGAAATCTCGTCGATCTTTTCCTGGGATCCGCCAAGACGCCGACGCGCACTCATGAAGAAAGCCTGCATGGCCGCGCGTAAAGCGGTGGAGAAAGTCAGCTCTTGCATCATGCGCTCGCGCGTGGAACGCACGTCATCGCGCAGCTTATTGAGACCGAGGTCGGCAAACACCTGGTGCGTCAGTTTCGAATAGACCGAACGCATCGCCTGGAACGTCACGAGCGTCTTGTCGAACTCGTCTTTTTCTGCCCGCACCCGGGCGACCATGTGTGTGACCACGCTGCTGTTCTTGCCACGCAGACTACGCAGTTCCGCCGCCTGAAGCCCAAGGCTGGTCTCACGCGCCGTCAAAATCCCTTGTGCGCCTTGAACCAACTCGATCAATTCCTGGCGTATGAGCTCTCGCACAATGCTCTGCTTTTGCGGAATGAGTTCCACCGAGAGCGCCTGTTCCAAGGCGGGCAGGCGGCTCTTGGCCAAGAGCGCATCGTCGTGGTTGACCTTCGCAAGGAGCCCCTTTTGCGCCGACACAGGAAACATCTGGTGCGTCTCCAGCCCCAGTATCTGCGCGCAACTGTCCACCTGCTTTTGGATCTCCGCATCCACTTCGGCCGGCGTCTTTAGCTCATCCCACATGCTGTCGATCTTGTTGAGCACGACCATGCGGCCTTGCTTGCGAGGGCCCCCGATGTGTTTGCGCCAGACTTCGATGTCGCTCTTGGTGACACCCGTGTCGGCGGCGAGAATGAACAGGACCGCGTGGGCGTTGGGGATCAGATTTAAGGTCAACTCCGGCTCGGTTCCGATCGCATTCAGCCCCGGCGTATCAAGAATGACCAGGCCTTGTTCCAAGAGAGGATGAGGAAAGTTGATGACTGCGTGGCGCCACATCGATACCTCAACCGTACCGGCGCCATCGATCGCATTCATCTGGTCGGGATCGGTCTCATCGAACAGTCCGTAACGCCGCGCATCGTCGACCGAGACGCGTTTGACAAGGCTCACTTGTCGGAACGCCTGCAGCATGCCATCGCCGGAACTGGTATCGAGAGGAAAGACCTGCCATTCTTGGGGCAGCGCCTTGTATTCGGCCGTGGTCGCGTGAAACGCACGAGTTTCGATGGGGAGGAGGCGAATCGAAGCAGGTAGCGTGTCGTCGTACAGAAGCTCCGTTGGGCACATCGTGGTGCGTCCTGCCGATGAGGGCAAGATGCGCTGTCCGTAGTCCGCAAAGAAGATCGAATTGATCAGTTCGGATTTGCCGCGTGAGAACTCGGCGACAAAAGCGATCGAGAGCTTGTCGTCAGCCAAGCGCCCCAGGACGCGGTTGATGCGCGCATCCGTCTGGGCGTCCCCTAGGCTGGCTTGCTTTAGCCACTCCCGGTAGCGTTCAATCGCGCGGGTCAGCGTAAATCGCCAAGTGCTGTACTCCTGAAACTTTTCGACGAGATTATTCATTGCATCAGGAGCTTATGCACTTCTCATGAACTAGTATCTGAGCAGCCAAGCATAATCGAAGGAGATTGCCAGAAGCTAGCGTTGTAGGGTTTTAGCGCCGGGACAGTGGCGTTCTAGCGACGTTGGCACCGGGGACAGTAAAAAGTCGAGCGTTGACCTTGTCGCAGGGAACGCACGGGAGTGTTGCAGAGGCGGCAGGGCAGGCCGGCGCGATCGTAGACAAAATACTCGAGCTGGAAGTAGCCCGATTCTCCGTCGCTTCCGACGAAATCGCGCAAACTGCTTCCACCCTTATGGATCGCCGCCGCAAGAGTGAGGCGTATTTCTTCGGCGAGGCGCTGGTAGCGCGCCCGGCCGAGTCGGCCGGCCGCGATCTTGGGATTAATGCCCGCGCGAAACAGACTTTCCGATGCGTAGATGTTGCCTACTCCGACCACCACCTGACCCGAGAGCAACATTTGCTTCACGGAGACGGATCGGGACCGCGTTCGTTCGTACAGCAGGTTTCCGCCTGCATCGCCTGCGAATGCCAGCGAAAACGGCTCGACACCGAGTCCTTTGAGATATCGGCTGGACTCGAGCGGCTCGGGATGGTCGGAACCGTGCCAGAGGATTGCGCCAAAGCGCCGCGGATCGTTAAATCGCAGCCGCTTTGCCCCGAAATGAATGTCGACGTGATCGTGGTTCTTGATGGCCTCGGTAGCAGCCACCACCCTGAGCGTGCCCGTCATGCCGAGATGAATCAGCATCGTGCCGCTCACGGAAGGACTTTCACAGTCGAAGAGGATGAACTTTCCGCGCCGACCGACGGTCTTGATGGTAGAGCCGATGAGATTACGGCCCAGGTTCGAGGGTATGGGCCATCTGAGCGCCGCGTTACGAATCGTTACACCCTCGATCAGGCGTCCTTCGACATAGGGAGCGATGCCCCGCCGGGTGACCTCAACCTCGGGAAGTTCGGGCATGTTGCGGCGACCAGGCTTTCAACCTAAGATCAATGTTACGACGTTCTGAATCGGAAACGGAAGTGACCATTTTCGCCCCTATTGCTGCTGCTGGCGCACGACAACTCATGCGCCTTGCGCAGTCTTTGCTGTCCCAGGAGCGAACGGTCCGGGCGCTCTTGCGCGCGAGTGCCTTCGCTTCCACGATCTTCATTGCGGCCTGCGCCACGGCGCCGGGAAATTCAGGTCCCGTCGTAGCGCCGCAGTCGAGCGACGATTCGGGCGGGGCGGACCTGCGTGATGCGCTGCCCAACTACAGCCTCGATTCGCGGACATTGTACCAATTGCTCATGGCGGAGGTCCTCGCGCAACGCGGTCTGCCCGATGCCGCGTTCACCGCCGAGTACGGCCTGGCAAAAGAGACGCAGGATCCCCGCATCGCGCGGCGCGCGACGGAATTCGCGCTCATGGCCCACCAAGCGAATTCAGCGCTGCAAGCGGCACGTTTGTGGCGCGATTTGAGTCCGCAATCGGAAGAAGCCACGGGCACTCTGCTCACCATCCTGGTGCTTTCGGGTCAGCTCAATGACGCCGAACCTTTATTGCGGGACGTCTTGGCAAAAGCAAGTTCGAAGCCGATCGCCTTTTCGCAGACCGCAAGCACGCTCATGCGCTCGCCCAACCGGTCCGAAGCGTTGGCCGTCATGCAGCACTTAGCTGCAGACTACCCCAATATTCCGGAGGCCCACCTGTCGGTAGCGCAACTGGCGCTTGCGGCGGGCAATGGCGAACTCGCGGTCCAGGAAGCACGGACGTCGGCGCAACTCTATCCAGCGGCGCCCGCAACGGTGGTGCTCACGGCCCAATATCTGCAGGCAAGCGCTCCTAATGAAGCGGAAGCTGTTTTGACCGGATTTCTGCGACGCGACGCCAAGTCCGTCGAAGTGCGCATGGGTTATGCACGTTTTCTGATTGGTCAGAAGCGGTATGCCGACGCAAGCAAGGAGTTTGAGGCGATCCTGAAGGCGCAGCCTCACGATACTGACACGATCTACGCCCTGGCGCTGCTGTCGTATCAAGCGGAGCGTCCACGCGAGGCAAAGGACTACTTCGAGCGCTTCATCGCCATCCGCTCGCAGGATCAGTCGAGCGATTCCGACGACGAGAGTGCGAGCGATACCCAGTCCGGCCGCACCATCGGCTCTGCGTATCTCTACCTAGCCCAAATCGCGGAGGACCAGAAGAACTATCCGGAGGCCCTCGGTTACCTTGATCACGTCGACGGGGGCAGCGACTACCTCACGGCACGGTTGCGGCGCGCGGTGATCCTTGCTCACACGGGAAAACTCCCCTTGGCCCGTAGCGAGCTTCACAACCTGACGCCCCGTAACGACCGCGAGCGCACGCAGATTCTGCTCACCGAAGCGCAGTTGCTGCGGGATACAGACCATAGCCAGGACGCATTAGAGCTCATTCAGAAAGCGCTCGTCGACCATCCGGACGATCCCGATCTCATCTACGACCTGGGTATGACGGCCGAGAAACTGGACCGCATCGATCTGATGGAAGCGCAGATGCGCAAACTGATCAAGATGCAGCCCGACAACGCGCAGGCTTACAACGCGCTCGGCTACAGCCTTGCCGATCGCAACATCCGGCTTGAAGAAGCCAGACAACTCATCGAAAAGGCTCTCTCGCTCGCACCCGACGACGCCTCGATCATCGATAGCCTCGGATGGGTTCAATACCGCCTCGGCAACAATGCGCAGGCGATCGAGTCGCTCGAACGCGCGTATGGCCTGCGTAACGATCCCGAGATCGCGGTTCACTTGGGCGAGGTTCTCTGGGTCTCGGGTCGCCGCGCCGATGCTGAAAAGTACTGGAGAGAGGCGGGCCACAAGGAACCGGACAACGAGGTGCTACGGGCGACATTGGCGCGCTTGAACGTCCGTATCGGATCCCTCTGAGTTGATTTTTCAGCATCAAGCGATGCCACGTCTTGCCTGGCGAGCGTGGCTCCTTGTTTGCATACTCGCGCTGGCGGCGTGTGCCACGAGCCCGCCCTCGGGGGCACCGTCAGAGGGACCCGACGCTCGACCTCCCGATCGCGAACTCACTGGCCGAATTTCAGTGCATTACCACAGCTTCGCCAGCGGCAAGGAAGACACGGTTTTCGCGAACTTCGACTGGTCCGAGCACGATCAGGACGTGGATCTGGTCTTGCTCAATCCCCTCGGGCAGACGATCGCGCGCATCCGCAGCGAACCCAACCGGTCCACATTGACCCTCAGCGACGGGCGCACTTTCACTGCGGGGACCCCGGAAGCCTTGACCACGGATGTGCTTGGCTGGACCCTGCCCGTCGCTGGTTTGCGTGCCTGGTTAGAGGGGCGTACGGCCGATCCCAACACCGCGACCAAAATCGATCCTGATGGGACAAGGCGACTTGTCGAGAATGGCTGGACCGTTACCTACCCCGCGGGCAGCCCCGAGGATGCGCCTAGCCGGGTGAGTCTTAACTATCCCGGCCCAGGCATTGCGCTCGAGCTACGCATCGTGGTCGATAGTCGAGTCGGTTCGTGAACTCGCTACGCAATTGTCCGGCGCCGGCCAAGCTCAATCTTTTCTTGCACGTGACGGGTCGACGCGCGGATGGCTATCATCTGCTCGAGAGCGCGTTTCAACTCATTGACCTTGGCGACACCTTGCACTTCACCTCGCGCCGGGATGGCCGCATCGTCCGTATTAACGCCCTTGCCCAGGTTCCGGAATCGGTCGACCTGACCGTGCGCGCCGCCAAACTGCTACAGGAAAAATCGGGATGCGAGCAGGGGGTGGAATTGACCCTCGAGAAGAAAATCCCCATGGGAGGTGGGCTTGGCGGGGGAAGTTCAGACGCGGCGACCACCCTTCTCGCGCTCAACCGCCTCTGGGGGATCGGCATGAAGCGGGTCGATCTGATCGAGATGGGGCTTTCGCTTGGCGCCGATGTGCCATTCTTCCTCTTTGGACACAATGCCTTCGCTCGTGGAATCGGCGAGGCGCTTTGGCCGCTACAAAGCGACTCGCGCTTTTTCGCCGTCATTTTCCCCGGTGTGGAAGTCCCGACGCGGCGGATCTTCGAAGCGCCTGAATTGACAAGGGACACGGTTCCCATCAAAATGGCGGACTTTTGTGCGGACGCGTTAAAGCCTGAGCTTCCCCGGTTTGAAGACGGTTTCGGGCATAACGATCTCGAACCGGTTGCCGTGGCGCACTACCCTGAGGTCGGCGCTGCCCTCGCCTGGCTTGGACGATTCGGACCGGCACGAATGAGCGGCTCTGGGGCCTGTGTATTTTGCGCTTTCTCCTCGCGCGCGGCGGCCGAGGAGTCCCTGGTCGGCATCCCCGATCGCTGGTCGGGATGGGCCTGTGCGAGCTTGACCCACCATCCACTTGCGAGCTGGGCGGCCTGACGGGCGTGCGGTTTTGGAAGTTATGGTCCGGGCCCCAAGAAACGGCTCCGGACTGGCGCGGTTGTGTTGGGGAGTCGCCAAGCTGGTTAAGGCACCGGATTTTGATTCCGGCATGCGAAGGTTCGAATCCTTCCTCCCCAGCCATTCTTCGTTGTCAGCGTCGCAAATGCAGGGATTACCATGACCGAAGGCGTGATGCTCTTTACCGGTAACGCCAATCCGCAACTCGCGGCGGCGGTGGCGAAGAACCTCAACCAGCCGTTGGGCAAGGCCATCGTCGGGCGGTTCTCCGACGGTGAGGTCAATATTGAAATACAGGAAAATGTGCGCGGAAAGGACGTCGTGGTGCTGCAATCGACGTGCGCTCCGACGAATGACAATTTGATGGAGTTAGTGGTGATGGTCGACGCGCTCAAGCGCTCGTCGGCGGGTCGTATTACCGCAGCCGTGCCCTATTTCGGTTACGCGAGGCAAGACCGTCGGCCGCGCTCGGGGCGCTTTGCAATCTCGGCCAAGGTCGTCGCGAACATGTTACAGGCCGTGGGAGTGGACCGCGTCCTGACGATGGATTTGCATGCCGATCAGATTCAGGGCTTTTTCGATATTCCCGTCGATAACATCTACGCCTCGCCCATATTGCTGGCCGACCTCTACAAGCAAAATTTGGAGAACGTGCAGGTCGTGTCGCCGGACGTGGGGGGAGTCGTTCGAGCTCGGGCGTTTGCCAAGCGCTTGGACGTCGATCTTGCCATTATCGACAAACGACGCCCGCGCGCCAATGTCGCGGAAGTCATGAATATCATCGGTGACGTGGACGGGCGCACGGCGGTCATCATGGATGACATGGTGGATACTGCCAACACCCTGTGCAAAGCGGCTCAAGCGCTCAAGGAGCGCGGGGCCTTGAAGGTGATGGCCTACTGCACGCATCCGGTGCTCTCGGGAGGTGCGGTGCAGAGAATCGATGCAAGCGCGCTCGATGAAGTCGTCGTGATCGATACGATCCCGTTGAATCGGGATGCGCAGAAAAGTTCGAAGATTCGGCAGTTGTCATGCGCGCCGCTTCTGGCCGAGACGATCACCCGCATCAGCAAGGGGGACTCAGTCAGTTCGTTGTTCGTTGATTAGGCCTCCCAGCCAAGAATACCGTAAGCCCCGATACGGGAAGCCCGGGAAACCGGGTTCGATTTCGGGGCATTTGCTGTCTGGTCGCGGACAGCCAACCTTTTTTTGGAGAACGCAATGAAAGTCGTCGCTACATCGCGCACGGCGCAAGGTACGGGTGCGAGCCGCCGCCTTCGCCGCGCCGGCAAGGTTCCTGGAATTCTCTATGGAAGCTCTGCCAATCCTACGCCCATCGAGTTGGACCATAACGCTCTCTTCCATGCCCTGCGCAAGGAAGCCTTTCATGCATCGATCCTCGATCTCGAGATCGACGGCCGCCCGGGTGAGTCGGTGCTTTTGCGCGACGTCCAGATGCATGCATTCAAACCCCAGGTCCTTCACGTCGACTTTCAGCGCGTCGCAGCCAACGAGAAGATTCACGTCAAAGTTCCGCTGCACTTCGTGAACGCGGAGAACTCGCCGGCGGTAAAACAGTCGAGCGCAGTCGTCAGCCACGTCTTCACCGAGATCGACGTGTCCTGTCTGCCGAAGGATCTTCCCGAGTTCATCGAGGTTGATCTGTCCAATCTCTCCGTGGGGCAAACGGTTCACGTCCAGGATCTCAAGCTGCCTGAGGGCGTGACCGCCGTCAGTCAGGAGAACTACGTCGTTGTGACCGTAACGGTCCCGCGTGGAATGGAAGAGCCGGCGCCCGTTGCGGCCGCCGACGCGACCGCAACGCCTGCTGCAGGCGCTGCTGCAGCCCCCGCAACCGAGAAGAAGTAGACCGAAAGCCGAGCGCTTCAAGTTCTCGCGTAAAACCGCGAGCCGGCTTGGAGCTAGCTCGGCTTTTGAATAAATGCCTGGTCGAAGACACGCTCGAGGCCGGCGTTGGTTCCGCGCAGGCCGTTGACGACATCCTGCGCCCAATCGAAGTACTGCTGTCGGCGCTCAAGGTTCCAGGACTGCGGTGGTCGTGCAGCGACGTCGCGGATATTGGCGATTTTGTCGGCGAGTTTGACGCGCTTCGCCCGCTCGGAAAGGTGTGGGGCGTGCTCGATCTGAAGTCGCTTACGCTCGCTTTTGGGCAACGTCTTGTCGTCCGTCACCTCGGCTACGACATCTGCAATCTCGCTGCCAAAAAGTTCGCGCAGTTCTTCAGGCGTGGTGCAGGTGTCCTCAACCGTGTCGTGCAAAATCGCAGCAGCCAGAGTGACAGGATCGGTGACGCCGCCCTCCGCGGCGAGGATGCGCGCCACTTCGATGGGATGGTTGATGTAGGGACTGGCATCTTGTCCCTTTCGCTTTTGGTCGCGGTGTTTTTCCGCAGCAAACGCGAGCGCGGAAAAGAGGAGCGGCAGACGGTCAGCTTCTACGTTCATTTTAGCCCCGGTTGGGCGGCAGGCTTCGTGGACCGACGTGGGTTCAAACCCGGCCCTCTCGATGCGCAGGCCCGGATCGAATCGAGTTCCGAGGAACTCAACGCACGGCCTTGCGCCGGCAACCTAATTATACCGCGGTTGCAACGGGCATTTGTCGGACCGCTGAACACTACAATCGCCGAATGCATGACGCTGGATCCCCTCAAATGACAATTCGACTTCTGGTTGGACTGGGAAACCCCGGCCCGCAATACGAGGCCACGCGCCACAACGCTGGCTTCTGGCTCGTGGAGAGCTATGCCGTCAATGTCGGCGTCCAGTTTCGACAAGAAGCCGGGTTCTTTGGCCGCACGGCGCGGGTTGGGAGTGCGCATCTCCTGCTGCCCCAGACGTTCATGAACCGTTCAGGGCAATCCGTGGGCGCCTTGTCACGCTTTTTCAAGATCGCCCCCGGCGAGATCCTGGTTGCTCACGACGAGCTCGACCTTCTACCGGGCACGGCGAAACTGAAGTTGGGTGGCGGTCACGCTGGGCACAATGGATTAAAGGACATCGCCCAGCATTTAGGTACCCCGGAATTCTGGCGCTTACGCATCGGCATTGGACATCCACGGAGCCTAAACCTCGAGCAAGATGTCGTGGATTTCGTTCTGCATCCACCTCGGGCGAATGATCAGACACTGATCGATTCCGCCATCGAGCGAAGCATCGCTGTGCTTCCCTACGTGTTCGCAGGGGACATGGCCACGGCCATCATGAAACTGCATACCAAGTAGCCCGTGCGGTTTCGTTTCGGAGGGCCACAAAGGATTCGTCGGGATTTCGGTCGGCAGACGCGCCCGAGGAGGCGATTTCTAGGTCTATCAGGCGAGGGCTTTTCGAGGATCTCGTTTGGGGCGCAATTCTTGGTGCGTCATGTGGGCGGCGGTAGAATTGGCGCCTATCGAGCGGCGAACTACACGTTCTTACTGGGCGGGATTCCGAGAGCCCTGTCGTGACGATTGCATACTGAAAGAGGTTTATGGCGCTGCAATGTGGCATTGTTGGGCTACCCAACGTCGGCAAGTCGACGCTGTTTAACGCGTTAACCAAGGCTGGGATCGCGGCGGAGAACTATCCGTTTTGCACCATTGAACCCAATGTCGGGGTCGTTGAACTGCCCGATGCGCGCCTGGCGGAACTGGCGCAGATCGTCGTGCCCGAGCGCGTGGTCCCAGCTGTCGTTGAATTTGTCGACATCGCCGGTCTCGTCGCGGGCGCCTCGAAAGGAGAGGGGCTGGGCAACCAGTTTCTTGCGCACATCCGCGAGACCAATGCGATCGTCAACGTCGTACGCTGTTTCGAAGACCCCAACATCATCCACGTCGCCGGCAAAGTCGACCCGATTGCCGACTTGGAGGTGATCCAGACGGAATTGGCGCTTGCCGATCTGGCAACGGTCGATAAAAGCTACCAGCGTTACGCAAAGGCCGCGAAGTCGGGAAATGACAAGGAAGCTGGAAAACTCGTAGCCGTTCTCGAGCGCGTCCGCTCGCATTTGGATCAGGCGCTGCCGGTCCGATCATTGGGCCTCACGCACGAAGAAGAGGAACTGATCAAGCCACTTTGCCTTATCACGGCAAAGCCCGCCATGTACGTCGCCAATGTCTCGGAGCACGGCTTCGAGAACAATCCGTTGCTCACGAAACTGCAGGAATACGCACGGGCACAAGGGGTGCCGGTCGTCGCGATTTGCGCAGCGATCGAATCCGAGATCGCTGACCTGCCCGATGGCGACAAGGAGGTCTTTCTTAACGACATGGGGATGACCGAACCAGGGCTAAACCGGCTGGTACGGGCTGCCTTCACTTTGCTTGGGTTGCAAACCTATTTCACTGCGGGGGTCAAAGAGGTACGCGCATGGACGGTGCAAATCGGTGCAACGGCTCCCCAAGCCGCCGGGGTGATTCACACGGACTTCGAGCGGGGATTCATCCGGGCCGAGGTCATTGCATATGCCGATTTCATCAGCTGCAAAGGAGAGGCGGGGGCCAAGGAGAAGGGACGCCTACGGCTCGAAGGAAAGGAATACGTGGTTCAGGACGGAGACGTGATGCATTTCCGCTTTAACGTCTAGGCACAAAGAAAAACCGAAATCGACGATTGGGCGCGCGGCCAAGCAGCGTGGATGCTGAATTGTTGACCCGGCCCGAAGACCCTCCCCGGCATCTCCTCTCTGGACGTGAGGGATCACGGGCGGTATCGCCATTGGCGCGCCCCTTGTGACAGTGCCCCGCATTCAAAATCCAGCCCAAGGCGGATTCGCGGATCGGGAAAAATATGCAACACGCGCCTCTCACGGACACCGAATTCTCGGCTTGGCGGTTCCATCGCGGTGGGATCTCTGCTGCAATGCTAAAACCTGGCCGGAAACGTTAAGGACGGGGGTGGCCGCAGGCTTGTCACACCTCTGCAGGCCCAACGGGTTTCCATTAAACTGTTACCAGAAGTAACAGAGACGCGGAAACAGCGGTCCGTCTTATCCTCCAAACCGCGCGGCAGCAGACCAACTATTCGTCGCGCAAATCATTGCTTTAGCTCGGGTTACGACGGCGCACCTCTTGACTGGGGCTGCACTTTGGGGAAAGGACGTGCGCGGCGGGCTGGCTTGTTCAGGGGTCGGTGCAGGTTTGAGCGGATTCAGAATAGTAGTTAGCGCTCACTAACAATAGAGAGGGCAAGTCCGATGTCGCAAGGCCTCAATGGTTCGTCCCCACTTCCGGCAAATCCAATACAAGGCTTGGTCACTGTTGCATTGCCCGTCTATAACGGCGCCCGCGAGCTTGCCCAGGCCATCGATAGCGTGCTTGCGCAGACCTATTCCGACGTCGAGCTGCTCGTCGTCGACGACGGCTCGACGGATGGGACTTGGGAACTGCTTCAAACCTATGGCGACCGGATCCACAGTATTCGCCAAAAGAACGCGGGCCTCGCCGCCGCCCGCAATGCCGCCCTAAGGCAGGCCCGGGGCGAGTTCGTGGCGCTCATGGATCATGACGATATCTGCGCCCCGGAGAGATTGGCCATCCAAGTGGCGTTGATGCGCGCCCATCCGGAGATCGGGTTGTGCTGTTCGGATTTTGGCGCCTTTGATTCGACCGGGCCGATCGCCGATTCCTATATTGGACAGTATTATTCGAGTTGCGCGCCGGAGCTCGGCGGACCTCTGTCGAAGTATGCCAAGGCGGATACTCTTGAAATCGCCTCGTATCTGCCCGCGCCGCGACCGGCTACCGAATCGGTCAAGGTGGCGTTTGGCAATGTCTACGACGCCATGGCGCACGGAAATTTCGCGCACCCGCCTACGGTCATGGTGCGAGCATCCGTCTTGCAGGTGGCGGGCGGATTCGATCCCGAAGCGCGCTCGGCAACCGACTGGGATTGGCTCGTGCGCGTGGCCAGGGTGACCCAGTTTGGATACGTCGAGCGGCCGCTCTTGCAGTACCGTCGTTCGGACACGCAGATGTCCTCGCACAAGCCGCGCGACAGTCTCGACGGTCTTCACGTGTACCAGCGAAGTTGCGCGCGCGATCCCGAACTGGTTCGGCGCAACAGAGCCTCGTTAAGGGGACAAGTCGCTCGCGCATCGATCGACGCGGCTTACTCCAACGCAGAGCTTCGCCCTTGGCTCGCGATGCGCCTGCTCGCCGATGCCACGCTTCGCTACGGCGTGGTCAACGGCATGTCGCGGCGCGCGCTAACGAAGGCTCTTGTTCCCAATCAGCTGCTCGATTGGATTCGCCGCCGACGTCCGATCAACGGCTAGGTACTTCAGCCTTAGTGCGCCGGACTCAAGCAGCAAGTGACTAGAAGTGCCAGATGAGGTCGGCCGAGACGATGACCTCTGTCGACTTATTCGGCGCAATGCCGGCATTCGAATTTCCGTTAAATGCCGGTGCGTCCAGCGAATGGTAGTACGCGATTTCCGGACGAATCTCGACCTGAGGCGAAAACCAGTGCTGCCAGCCGACCGCGAGATTCACGTAGTGCGTGGGCACCCCGGTCCGTTGGCCTTGCGGATCCCAGTAAAGTTCAGGGCGAATCGAGATATTGTTCATGGGATCCGGCGAATAGTTGAGATATGCCACCTCCCCCCAAGCACCGGCACGGCAGCTCACGACGTTCGCGGATGAGCAGATCGCCAGGCCCGGAGCGTTGTACGGGACGTAGCGCGGCGCAAAGGGCGCTCCGCCATTGGCGTAGATCGTCTGCACATCGCTGTTGAGCGCATTGGGCACATCCCTTTCGAACAGATGATAGGCCTCGAAGGAAAGATGCCAGTGCTCATCGAACTGATGGTAAGCCGTGAATCCATACCATTGCAGATTGTTGTAACCGTACTCTCCGGAGTTGATGGCGTCCGCGCAGACGTTCACGTCGTCTCTGCCGCTATCGGTCGTATAGCGCACGCAACCCGTATAGCTTGGCATCGCACCGGGATCCTTCTTAAAGCTCGAGTAAGGGTAAAGCGGGTTATAGCCTGCTTGTCCGGGCCCCGTACCCGGGACATCGGGATAGGGATTACCCACCGTTTCATGCACGTGGGTCAACGCGGCCTCCGTTCCCGAAGTGATGCCGAACTGGAGAATCCAATTCTTGTTGAGCGCAAGTGAGGTCTGGATCCCGGTGTTCGTATAGTTATCGAACGTATACGTCATCGAGTGCGTGTACATGTAATTGTTCGGGGCGAGCTGCGCCTCAATGTCGGGTAGGGATATGAATCGGCCCACTCGTACCATCATGCCTTCGGCGACATAGGGGATGAAAAGCTCCCCGTAGAACATGGGAAAGTCGTATCCATTGACCTTGTTCTCATCGAGGAGCTGATAACTCGCGAGTCCGTATGACGTCGTGTAGCGATAATTCTCGCCGTACATGACCGAAAAACGCATTCCCCAATCGATATGGTCCTTCTGGACCGTATCCGGGAATCGATCCAAATAAAGGACAGCTTGATCGAGTTGGACCGTGTTGGGCGTGTACAAGTAGGCCGCAGGAGCATTCCCGCCGGGCTTTACGGTACTGGTACTAATATTGCCGCCAACGTCGACCCAGCCGTAGAGCTGAAAGTTGTTTGCGTTCAGCCACTGACCAAAGCTCGTTGTGCCCAGCGCTTCCATGAGCGGGCTATCGACGGACCCGGGACGCGTCACGCCCAAGGGGGTGGTCCCACCATAGGGCCATTCCGTAAATGGCATGGGGGGCGTCGACTCTGCGGCCGGGGGCCAGTCCGCTCGACGCGCTTCCGGGGCCTTGGGATCGGAGGGACCGGCGGGCTGACCCCACTCGAGATCGTAATAATGGGACAGGCGCTCCCAGAACCCCTGACCGAGGTAGTCGTCGAGACATTCAAAATTCTTGTAGGGGTCGCAGACGCCCTTCGAGGGCGCAGGGGCCGCGTCTTCTTCAGCGAAGGCCCCTTGAGCGAGGGCCAGAAGAGCGAGCCCAGCCAAACCGGAGGCCAACCTCGAACCGCGTTTGTGCAGCGACCCGCACGACCGGCTTTCTGAAGCCGAGACAATTCGCGTTCTCATGGCGCACTGATCCATTTTTCTGAGTTGTGAAAAGGAGGAGGAAGCGAATCTCTTCGTGCGAAACGGAATCCTGGATAGCTTCAGATCCCACATTCCTTCACGAACAGTTGCTAATCCGTTCAGGACAACGCGATCGATTACAACAGAACGTCCGTAAACAACTCGTAAAAATGACAGGCTCCCCCGAAAG
This sequence comes from Burkholderiaceae bacterium, assembly GCA_049514215.1. Classification (GTDB taxonomy): domain Bacteria; phylum Pseudomonadota; class Gammaproteobacteria; order Burkholderiales; family Burkholderiaceae_D; genus BOG-994. Next base: position 77,551 of record JBEKVI010000006.1, on the reverse strand, counting down.
GGTCCCGAATATTTACGCAATCTTTACGAGAACCTTTGCTCGATCAGAGAAGCTCGTCGGTTACTACAGGGGCCTGCGTACGAGGCAATCTCGCAATGGTCGAAGCCTGGAGAACGATCCATCCCTTTCATGTCGAGATCGGTACGACGGGAATCAAAGCGGTCGGGGCCGGGCTCGAACGATGCGACGGCCACGCGATCTAAGGATCGATCCCAGCTGGTGTACCATGGCTCGAATCTTGCGGGCATCTGCAGGGATTTTTCTCCCATAACGCGCGCGGCACGAGATCGCAGGCCGCTGCCTCGACCCCTGTCGTTTCTGGACTCCAAAAGCGCTGCATCCATCGCGTGATCAATCGAGCCTTTCATCGCAACCACGGTGCTCTGGGCTATCCCATAACAGCAGGGGGACCTCGCGCGTCTACATCGCGCTCGGCCCGTCGCGACGGTGTACGCGCCTTGCCCGCGTCGGCTTGGCGATGCCGTTGATTTCGACGACCCTATGAACAACCGCGCATCGCCCGGCCTCGTGGTTTGGCTGCGAACCCACTCACGTTGGCACCCCTTTTGGGGGTCAAGGTCAAAGCTTGTCCTCGCGGACGAAATCGATTCCAATCAGGCGACAGTCCGTGACGCCACGCAAGACCGTTCTTTTGGCTGGCGCGGTGGATCTTCCCCAGTTTGTAAAGGATAGGTCGGTGTCTGCGCTCTCGAACGCCCGTTGGATAGGCATCTCTCAGGCGGTGCGTGTCCTGCTCCAAATTGCAGGACTGCTCGTGCTGTCGCGCCTCCTAAAGCCTTCGGATTATGGTCTCGTTGCGATGGCGACGATCGTGACCAACCTGGCCAACGTTCTTCGGGATCTCGGGACCAGCGCGGCCGTCATCCAGAAGAAGGAATTGGATGACGAGACTACGTTGTCCGCATTTTGGTTCAGCAACATCCTCGGTCTTGCACTGGGGGTGATCCTTGCTGCCACGGCTCCAATCACGGCACGGTTTCTTCACGCGACCGAAGTGATTCCAATTCTGCTTCTTCTGTCTCTGACGTTTCCTCTATCGAGCCTTGGAACGGTTTCGCAAGCACTGTTGGAGCGCGAGTCGCAATTCATCGTCGTTACCCGCATAGAGGTCGTCAGCAGCGTCCTGGCCTTCCTCGTCGCTGTGGGCGCGGCGCTCCTTGGCGCAGGACCTTACAGCCTCGTTGCGCAATCCTTGGTCGGAGCCGCACTGTCCACCATTCAACTTTTGGTGGCTACCCGATGGCGGCCACGGTGGCATTTTCGCATGGGTCAAATCCGGGCGCTCTGGCACTTCGGAGGCAACCTCGCCGCGTTTAATATGGTGAACTACCTTTCGCGTAACGCCGACAGCCTCGTGATCGGTCGCTATCTGGGCGCCACGCCCTTGGGGGTCTATTCGCTTGCCTATCGGATCATGCTGTTTCCGGTGCAGAACATGTCATGGATCTCGGGACGTGCGCTCTTTCCGGTCATGAGCCGAGCGCAAGACTCCCCGGAGCTTTTGGGACCGCTGTTTTTGAGAGTGCTCAGTGTCATCATGGCCGTAGCGGCGCCCTTGATGGGCGGCCTCTATATCTTGCGCATCCTTTTTGTCCACGTCGTGCTGGGAAATCAGTGGATGGAAGTGGCTCCGGTACTCGGATTCCTTGCACCTACCGGATTGATCCAATCGGCCGTCAGCTCAACGGGGACCGTCTTCATGGCACGGGGTCGCACACGAACCCTTTTCTACCTCGGGATTCTGGGCGCAGTCCTGAATGTCAGTGCGTTTCTGATCGGTATTCGCTGGGGTGTCCTGGGGGTGGCAAATTGCTATCTCATTGCCAACGTCCTCAATCTGATTCCGACCTACCTCGCAACGACTGCGCTGCTTGAATTGCGCTTCCTGCAGATCATGCGGGCCGTCGCCATTCCCATTTCCCTCTCGTGCGCCATGATGGCGATAGTCGAGCTGATTCAAGAGTCGATGGCGGCTTGGGCGCTCCCGGGGCCTGCGCGCCTTGGCATTCTCATCGCCGCAGGCGGGGCCAGCTATGGATTCCTGAGTTGGCTCATCAATCGGAACGTCTTTTTTGATCTCTTAAGGCTCGCGGGAATTCGCAGGTTCGCCGCCACGGCCGCTTCTTCCTAAACGAGGCAGTTCGCCCATCCGGAACAGCCGTCGACCCCTCTGGAGTCCTAGGGTCGGCGAACTTCCGCGAAATGGCATTAGCCTCGACGCGAACGCTTGAGGTATGCGGTTGGGATCCCGCCACTCAAAGACAATCTCGTGGTTCAGACACACCCCACGCCTGGATGGTGGATCAGTTTATCGATGCGTCGTAAAAACCGAGGCGCTCGGGCCGGACTTTCCGGGTTTGCCGCGTCCCGAAGCGACCGCAGGTCGCACACCCCTGTAACCATGTTTAACAATGCGCAGCCTCATCTTCTGGCGCATCCGTCCGAAATACCTGTTTGAACCTCCGTTCGAGGTTCGCCGTTGCGATCCATTTGAGCGTCGCGTCGCTGCGACCGACCCCAGGCACCTTTCGTCCAGAGGCGAGTGGCATGCAGTCCAATCTTCAGTCTCAAGAACCCACGCTTTCCGGCCATGCTGGCATTCTGCAGTCGGGTCGGGAGTTCCTCACCTTCTTACTCGATGGCCAGGAGTACGGGATCGAGATCTTGAAGGTCAAGGAGATTCGCGGTTACGGACCCGTCACCACCATCGTCAACGCGCCTGCGTACCTCAAGGGCGTGGTCGACTTGCGCGGATTGGTCGTACCGATCGTTGATCTGCGCATTGGCCTAAAGGTCGGAATTCCCTCCTATAACGCGCAAACGGTCGTCATCATTTTGAGTATTTCGACTCGCACGATCGGCATTGTCGTCGACCAGGTCTGCGAGGTCGTCTCCTTGACCGCGGATCAGATCCGTCGCGCCCCTGAAATGGGGAGCACCGTTAACACGGACCAGCTGCTCGGAATCGGTCAGATCGACGAGCGCAGCCTCATGCTGATGGACATGGAGCGCGTGCTCTCGTCGGATGCGATCGGATTGCTGACTTCGTCTCGCGAGTAACCCCTCCAAGGCCCTCATAGGCAGAATATTCATGAAATTCTCAAATCTTAAGATCGGCCAGCGCGTCGGTGGCGGTTTCGTCCTGGTATTGGCTCTCGTGGTGCTGCTCTCATTCTCGGGCATGGTGGGTTTTGACCAGCTGAACTCGGGCACCGAGCAAATCGCCGTCAACCGCTATCCAAAGACCCGCCTGGTCAACGAGATTACGAAAACGATGCTCGAGAACGCGCGTATTGTGCGCGACATCATTCTCTTGACCGACCCCAAGGATCTGGCTGAGCAGAAGGCCGCCTACGACAAAAATCTTGCTGACGTTCAGAAGGAATTTGACACGCTCGAGAAGACTGTGAGCGATGAAAAGGCGAAGGTCCTCCTGCGAGAAATGCGCGATGCTCGGGCGGCCTATGTCCGATATACGAGCGAAGTGATCGCGCTGGGCATGGCCAATCGTAATGACGAAGCTACGCGTGTGCTCTACGGGGAGGGCTACAAGACGCAGGCGGCCTACTTGACTGCGCTCAAGAATATGGTGACCTACCAGGAAGGGCAGATCACCGAGGCTCGTGACGGCGCGGAAAAGATGTTCGAAGTCGTCCGCAGCACGACTTTGGCCCTTGCCGCGCTTTCCTTCGTGTTCGGAATCACGACAGCAATCTGGACCACACGCAGCATCACAAAGCCGCTCCGCAAGGTGCTCTCCATCGCAGACGCGATCGCGGACGGCAATCTCGAGAATGAAATCGAAGTCACGAGCCGTGACGAGACGGGGCTGCTCCTGCTTTCCATGCAGAAGATGCAAGCCAGTCTGCAGAAATTTGTGACAGCGCAGCGCGAGCTGGCCCGCCAGCACGCCGTTGGGGAAATTAGCCATCGCATGTCCGCGAACGAGTATCCCGGCACGTTCGGCGAGATGGCCCTTGCCATCAATGAACTCGTTGGAGCGCACATCCGGGTCAACCAGCGGACGATTGAAGTCGTCAAGTCCTACGCCCAGGGCGATTTCTCCGTGGAAATGGAAATCTTGCCCGGGCAGCAGGTCCAAATCACTGCGGCAATTCGGGGCGTAAGGGAAAGCTTTGTCGCCATCAGCGATCAGATCAATGAACTAGCCAAGGCGGCCCTCGAAGGAAACTTCCGGGTTCGGGGGGACGAGCAACGCTTTGAGAACGCGTTTAGAACGATGGTGAGCCAACTTAACCGTCTCATGGAGGTCTCCGACAACAGCCTCTCGGATCTCTCGCGAGTCCTCTCCGCGATCGCGTCCGGAAACCTGACGGAACGTATCGAAGCAGACTACGCGGGGACGTTCGGACAACTCAAGGACGACACCAATCAGACTGCCGTGCAATTGCTCAATATCGTCGGCGATATCCGCGAGGCCACTGAGGCTATCAACACCGCCGCACGCGAGATCGCGACGGGCAACTCGGACCTCTCGAGTCGGACCGAAGAACAGGCGGCAAGCCTGGAGGAGACGGCCTCATCGATGGAGGAATTGACCTCGACGGTCAAGCAGAATGCGGATAACGCCCGACAGGCCAATCAGCTTGCGGTCAGTGCCTCCGAAGTCGCCGAGCGAGGTGGAAGTGTCGTCGCGGAAGTTGTCTCGACCATGAGCGCGATCTCCGGCAGCTCGAAGCGGATCTCGGACATCATTGGTGTGATCGATGGGATCGCTTTCCAAACCAATATTCTTGCGCTGAATGCGGCAGTGGAGGCGGCGCGCGCGGGTGACCAGGGTCGCGGGTTTGCCGTCGTCGCCGCAGAGGTCCGCAGCCTGGCTCAACGGAGCTCGGGGGCCGCCCGGGAGATCAAGGATCTGATCGGCGACTCGGTCGAGAAGGTCAATTCGGGTTCACGCCTGGTCGACTCGGCTGGCAAGACGATGGAAGAGGTGGTTCTCTCGGTGAAGCGTTTGACGGACATCATGAACGAGATCACCGCCGCCTCCGCGGAACAAGCCTCCGGAATCGAGCAAGTGAACCAGGCGATCACCCAGATGGATCAGGTCACGCAGCAAAATGCCGCGCTCGTTGAGCAGGCCGCTGCCGCCGCCGAGTCGATGCAAGAGCAGTCGCAAAAGCTCGAGGCGTCGATGTCCGTCTTTCGGCTCGGATCTGAAGCGCAACGCCCGACATCGGCGGCGGTAGTTCCTGAGAAAGCCAAGGGCGTGCAGGTCCAAGCTGAGCGACGCTCCAAGGACCGCGCCAAGAATGTCCATCGGCTTGCCGCGTCGAAATCCGATGCTCCGCCGAAGCGAGCGCCCGCTGTGGAGATTCTAGCCAAAGCCGGTAGCGCAGAGTCGGACTGGGAGGAATTCTAAGCTTCGTGCGGCGCGCCCCGCAGCGCCGCTGAACGAAAATCGCGCGAGGAGCTCCCCGCTCAGTCATTTTCTAGAATCTGCGCTGATGCACAAGCGCGCAGTCCACGTCTTCTCGTCCCCTCGCGGTGCACGGCATCCCCCTTTGGGCTACAAGCGCTCGGACGGCTTCGATCGTGTGTCGCCCGCCCCGATTCGCAAGATTCGTGAGCCGGGCAGATCGTCCCCAAACCACTCCGTCGCCGGACTGGCTAGATGCGCGATGCGGTGCGAGAATACCCACCTTGGCAACGCGCCGTGAAGATCTGTCGATGGCGAGTCCTAGATGTTGGGGTGAGAATATCCCGTGGCCTGAAATTTCGGCCACTTCGAAGGAGTGGCATGGACCCTGACCGCTGGCTCGAGCGGTGGCTGCCCCTCGTCGCCGCGCACGCCAAACATTCCGTCGTCCTCCAACTCGGGTGTGGCTCCGGCGACGACGCGGCTGCCCTGTGCGATGCCGGACTCGATGTGGTCGGGCTCGATATATCCGCAGAGGCTGTAGCGGCCGGCCGGGCGAAGGCGCCCAGGGCCCGAATTTACCATCAGGATTTACGCGAACCCTTCCCAGAACCGATGGCCCGAATCGGTGTGGTGGTCGCGAGTTACTCACTGCACTATTTCGATTGGCCAGAAACCATTGCGCTCGTCGCTCGCATCCGCCAGAACCTCACGCATCCCGGTCTCATGCTCTGCCAGGTTAGTTCCACCAACGATGAGCAGTATGGAGCGCGCGGCAATGCGCAAATCTCGGAGAATTATTTTCTGATTGGAGACCAGCCCAGGCGCTTTTTCGACCGTGAATCGATCATCACGCTGTTTGCGCGCGGCTGGCACCTTCTGTCCATGGAGGAGAGGGTGATTGACGATCGTTTTGTCCCGGAGACGATCTGGGAGGTCGTCCTGCAAACCGAAGTCTAGTGCTGCTTGCCGCACCGAGAGGGGGCACCGGCAGCCAAAGGGCAGAAAACCATCTGAGAAGTGCGCCTTTTCGGCGAATTGAGAAGACCCACGTTCTGGCACTCTGTCGATTCTTTGTAGGCGGTCGGATCTGGCGCTTGCCGCTGGTCAGCCACCTGCGGCCCCTACGTTCAATCTGCCCGAGTAATTCATGATGCAACCCCGCGCTGCAAACCTCTCGGAGATCGGCTGTGTCCTTCCCGAGAAGGTGCCGAATTCCTCCTCTGACGGGGTTGATTCGGAAGACGCATCCGATCCGAGGCTTTCGGTTGACCCACTGACCCATCTCGCCTTCGCGCGCCTAACCCAAGCACGCGGCGATAAGCGAGCCGCCGAAGCCCACGCGCGCGCGGCGCGAATTCTCCAGGAGCGGGATAACTGTTACGCCCCGCACGCCGCGCTCGGCCTGTATAACATCGCCACTGAATGCCTCATCGCGGGAGATCTCAGCGCTGCCTCCGCCTGGTATCGGCTGACGCTGTCGATCGACCCCACGCTCGTGATCGCCCATCAGAATCTCGCGGCCGTGTGGCAGCGACTGGGTAGGTCACGCGATGCGACGATCCACCGGGAACTGGCGTATCGCCGGCAACGCGTCTTCCTGGAGCCCAGCGCTGCAGCGAATCACCGCACGCTTTTGCTGTGCACGGGAACGGAGGGCAATACCCCCTTTGAGGCGCTCTTTCCGGCCTACCGCTGTCACCGCGTCAAATACTTCCTTGACTATGCCGAACCCGACGAGGACTTGAAGCTCCCCGAATACGACCTCGTATTTAATGCCATCGGCGAGCCTGACGTTGCTTTGGCGCTTGGCGAGCGACTCGCGACCTTCGCTAGGCACTGTTCAAAGCCGATCCTAAACCCACCGGAAATCGTTTCGCGAGCCACCCGTGATCGCCTGCCGACCTTGCTCGAAGGGCTGCCAGGCGTGGTTGTCGCACCCTGCCTGCGCTTCGACAGGCCGCTGGGCTCGCCTGAGGAGCTAAGCCGCCAGATCGCCGCGGCCGGTATCATTTTCCCTACGATAACCCGACCCGTGGGCACCCATGGCGGCGAGGGCATCGTCCGCCACGAAAGCCTCGGCGAACTGGACCAGTACCTGCAGGCAAAGGACACGCCACAGTACGTCAGCTCAATCCTCGATGCGCGCTCGCGCGACGGATACTACCGTAAATACCGTATGGTCTATGTCGACCGCGTGCCCTATCCCTACCATTTGGCGATTTCTCCGCACTGGATTGCCCATTACTTCTCCGCTCAGATGCAGGAACATGCGTGGAAACTCGAAGAGGAGCGTCTTTTTCTTGCCAACCCCGAGGCGAGCCTCGGCGCGTCCGCCCTTCAGGCCATCGAGGCGATCGGCCGTCGACTGGATCTGGATTTTGGCGGAGTGGATTTCACGGTCCTCGAAGATGGCCGCGTCGCGGTCTTCGAAGGCAATGCCGCGATGCTGATTCATTTGGAGGTACCGGAAGGGGCCTTAGGACACAAGAACGGGCCGGTACGACGGATCGTAAGCGCGTTTGACGACTTGCAGGCCAAGGTGCTCGGACGTCCTTCTCCGTCTCAGGCCTAGTCGCGAGCCCTCGCGACCTCGTACGCGGCAGTGCGCTCACGCAGCCCAGTCAAGAGGTCAGCCCACCACAGTCCCATCATCCTCAGGAATGCCGGACTGGCTAACCCGTGTCTGGCCGGATGGTCAGGCCTGATCTGACTCCAGCCGGAGTGGGTTACGGTGACCCGGGTCCCGTTTCGCAGCGCCTCGAAGAGCACTTCGACGACCGTCTTCTCGTGCGGTTGAAAATTGCGGATTCGCCACTCGAAAACCAGTCTTCTCGGGGGGTCCCAATCGAGGTTTCGGCCGATTTCGAAGACCCTCTCCTCACCGCCTTCGGTGACTGATTCGAACACACGGCCGCCCTGTCCTGGTTCGATATGGATGAGTCCACGTTCCGCCGTGAACGACCGAAAGCGCGGCCCGCGGCGCCACCAGAGGTCAATCTCCTCCGTGAAGATGTGAAATGCCCGCTCGGGCGCCGCCTTCACGACGACCGTCACGCGCGCCGCATCCGCTGAAACAGGCTGGTCTCGTTCATGCCCCATGCTTGGTCGACTCCGTCTTGTCTGCCCGGGCTTTGAACCCGGCGAGCTGGTGATGCCAGAGCGCTTCGACTTCCCCGACCCAGTCCCGAAGCGCAACGAATGCAGACGGTTCGAGTCGGTAGAGGCGCACGCGCGCGTCCGACTCCCCGGCATCGCTCGAGATGAGACCGTTGGAGCGCAGAATCCGGAGATGGCGGCTTAAAGCCGGAGCACTCATGTTCATCGTCTCGGCCAACTCTCCTGCGCGAGTCGGTTTCTCGCGTAGGAGATCGATGACCGCACGCCGCGTTGGATCCGCTAGCGCGGCGAGCGTGCGGTCGACGTCGGAGCCGGTCATGCGCCGTCGGGATTTCGCACACGTTGGCTAAACCACCAGAGGTGTCCCTCCGGATCGAGTGCTCCGTAGCTGCGATCGGCCCAGTAGTCCACGCCGTAGTCGTGAAGCGAGGGTTCGGCCACAATCTTCGCGCCGGCGGCCCGCGCGCGGGCGCAATGCTGATCGGCGTCGTCCACGTAGACCATCATGTTTTGTGTATTCGCACCCACCGAACTGGGGCTTTTCATATCGGTTCCGAAGCGCTCATCACCCGTCTTCTCCCGACTGACCATGACCACACCGTCGCCGTAGGTCAATTCGCTATGCTCAACTTGACCCTCTTCTCCTTCAACTTTGAGGCGCAACTCGAAATCGAATGCCTCGCAAAGCCAGTCGATCATCTTTCCTGCGTCGCGATAAAAGAGGGCCGAGGCGATACGCGGCCAGCCTTTGGGGGTCGGGTCCATGGCATTCCTTCCGAGTTGGGAAAGACCAGTGCGAATTGGTCTTATACTTTCACATTCTGTTAAAGATTAATCGTAATGTCAACTATTTTTGAAGTCGGTGGTAAATGGATCGAGGTTTCCTGCGCGGGCGAAGAGAGGGGAAGTTGGCGGGGACGCTGCGTCGTCCCTTTGAACTCGTGCGGTTAAGCGATCCCTATGAAGAATCGGGCACCGCTCTTTTCCGGTATTGATGCAACTGGGCAGTCAGCGCGTGCACTCTCGCTTTTGTCCCCCGGTTCATTCGCCGAGGGGTTAGGGCACGGGATTCGAAGGTGATCTTTGCGCGTGAGACTGGGGACCGTTTTTCCCCGTGCGAGGCCCCGGCGCGATCCCTCTTAGGCTGCGGAGATCTTTGACCTCGAGGGCGCCCGACGTTCGTTACAGCGGGTACGCGCGTGAAGGCTGCGGGTTCGTATCCCCTACGCGAGCAAACTTTGGATCGGTCGCGATGGCTTCGCGGTGCCCGACGATTACCATCGTCTCAAGGCGCTGGGCCGGTGCTCTTGCGGCTTCCGCGGACGTTAACCCGGGCTCGGCAGCGTTCGCCGGCGTACGATGCCCAACGATGGTCATGGTCTCCAACTGCGCCACAGGCTTGTGACCCTGCGCGAACGAGGGTGACGTGAAAAAGGCGGCGGTCAGAATCAATCCAGCCCAAAAGCAGTTGCGAATCGGTTTCATGTCCAATCTCCGGTGGTTTGAGGACTTCAGTGCTGCGTCGTTAGATGCACTCTAGGCTGGAAGACACGCGTCATCCACGACCAGGCGACGAGTCTTCAATCTGAGGGGATGGAATGCATCCGGAGTCGACAGGCAGCCACCGGGGTCTTGCAGTAGTGGCCAGCATTTCGAAGAATGCGTGCAACCCGAGGGGTTGAGCGCCACACGCGCAGCGCTACGCGGCCGCTTCGGCCTTCAGGCGCAGGAATTTTTCGTTGAGTTGCTCGGGAGTCTCCGACCAACGCGGATCCAATGGGATGCAAGCAACCGGGCATACGATTTGACACTGCGGTTGATCATAGTGGCCCACGCACTCGGTGCAGCGCATCGGATCGATCTCGTAGATCTCCAGTCCCATTGAAATCGCCGCGTTGGGACATTCCGGCTCGCAGACGTCGCAGTTGATGCACTCGTCGGTGATCATCAAGGCCATCTTGGACTTATTCCTTGCCCATCTTGGCTTTGAGCCATTTCTCGACTGAGGGAAAGGTGAACTTACTCACATCTCCGCCAAGCTGGGCAATTTCGCGAACGATGGTTCCCGAGATGAACATGTACTGATCCGAGGGCGTAAGGAATACCGTTTCGACATCCGGCAGAAGATAGCGGTTCATTCCCGCCATCTGGAACTCGTATTCGAAGTCAGAGACCGCGCGTAGTCCGCGCACGATCACCGTGGCGTCCTGGTCTCGTACGAAATCCTTCAATAAACCGGAAAAGCCCTCGACCACCACATTGTCGTAGTGAGAGAGCACCTCGCGCGCGATCGCAACCCTCTCGACCAGCGTAAAAAATGGACGCTTATTGCGTGAATCGGCCACTCCCACGACCAGCCGCTCGTACAACTTCGATGCGCGTCGCACCAGGTCTTCGTGGCCCCTCGTCAAAGGATCGAATGTCCCCGGATAGACTGCTGTCAGCATGGCGAACTCTCCCCTGGGATATTCCCTATTTTGCGCCGGAGAAGATGATAGAACACCTGACCCGCTTTGTCTGCGCGCAGCAACTCCAGGCCCCACGTGCTGGCGAGCTTGGAATCGATCGCGTATTCGGACTCGAGATAGAGAAGACCTTCATCGGCTAGCAGAGGCAAGCAAGAAGGAATTGCTCGCATAAGCCACTCCGCGTAGAAAGGGGGATCCAAAAAGATCAGATCAAAGCGTCGTTCACTTTCGAATAGCCCTTCCGTCGCACGAAGCGCATCCCAGTTCAGAACCTCCACGTGGCCCGCATCGAGCTTGCTCTTGGCAGCAATGAGCAACGCGCAAAGGTTCGCGTTCTTCTCGACCAGAACGACCTCGCGCGCGCCCCTCGATGCCGCCTCGAAGCCCAGCGCGCCGGTGCCCGCGAAGAGGTCCAAGGCGCGCAGGCCTTGAAGCGATCCTTGATGAAAGTGGAGCAACCAGTTAAACAGCGACTCCTTCACCCGATCGGGCGTCGGGCGCAGGCCCTCGGCATCGGATACGACAAGCGGGGTTCTCTTCCACTGCCCCCCGATGATCCTGACCGCGCTCTTGGACCCCGCAGCGCGCGGGACCGAGCGGCTTTTTGCGGCGGGAGAGGACGATCGCATGACTGGGCCAATGACTCGGGTCATCCCCTCGGCGGCGCGGCTCGAGCAGAGACGGTGATAAGATCGTTCCAGTGTAGCACCGCTGCTTGCAGACCCCCACCGGGCGTTGCGTCTAGCCCTTTTGCCCTTCCATGCTGAACTTCCGAAGAAAATCCGGCGGCAACGATCCGCCGCCCGAGCCGGCGAGCGTGTCGATCCCCGATCCCGGGAGCCCCGTTGCAGCTGAAGGGGGGTCCTGGTTCAACCGTTTGCGCGTGAGTTTGCGCAAGACCGGTTCAAGCATTACGGGAGTGTTTTCCGGATCCAAGGTCGACGAGTCGGTTTTCGAGGAGTTGGAGTCCGCATTGCTTATGGCCGATGCCGGGGTCGAGGCGACCGCGCATCTGATGTCCGGATTGCGCGCGCGCGCCAAACGGGAACGGATCGAGGACCCGGCGCTTTTGAAGGTTGCGCTCGCAGACGTCCTTTGCGAATTGCTCGCCCCGCTTGAAAGATCGTTTTCCCTAGAGCGTGCGGAACCGATCGTCGTCATGATCGCCGGTGTGAATGGCGCAGGCAAAACGACCAGCATCGGTAAGCTGGCAAAGTATTTTCAAGGGCGTGGAAAAAGTGTGCTCCTGGCAGCCGCCGATACCTTTCGTGCGGCCGCCCGCGAGCAGCTCATGGCATGGGGAGAGCGCAACGGGGTGCATGTGGTGGCTCAGGAAGCGGGCGACCCCGCGGCAATCGTGTTCGACGCCGTCGCCTCGGCGCAAGCGAAGCGCTATGGCGTACTTCTAGCCGATACCGCGGGCCGCCTGCCGACCCAGACACACCTCATGGAAGAGCTGAAGAAGATCCGGCGGGTGATCGCCAAGGGGATGCCGGGTGCGCCCCACGAGATTCTTCTTGTCATCGACGGAAACACCGGGCAAAACGCGCTGGCCCAGGTCAAAGCCTTCGATGACGCGGTCGGTCTCACCGGGCTTGTGGTCACCAAGCTTGACGGTACTGCCAAAGGCGGCGTGCTCGCCGCAATCGCGCGCCAGCGGCCCATTCCTGTTTACTTTATTGGTGTTGGCGAGGGCCTCGACGACCTGCAGCCCTTCGTGGCGCGCGAATTCGTCCAGGCCCTCATGAGTTAGCCCACCGGCGAACGATCGCGCAGCAGGTGGGGCAGTTCGGCCACCTCCTTCGGAACCGAAGCCGGCGGTACATTGGCCTCAAGGAGCGCGGACAGGAGTCTCGTTACCACGCCCTCCTGCGGAAGACTTACCCCGAAGTGGACCGGGACGCCATCGCGAAACACGGCCAGCGTGGGAAAATCCTCGACGTCTACGTCTCCTGCCAGCGCGCTGTCGTCTTCGATATCAAGCCAGACGAATACCGCGTCGGGCCGCTTTTGGGCGATCCTCGCGAACACCGCCTGAAATTCCTTGCAGGTGCCGCACCATGCGGCGCACAGCGCGATAACGAGGCGAGTTTCCCCCAGACGTCTGGCCAGTAGGGACGCGTCTGCTGGGGAGGTGGTAAGAAGGCGGGACATGACCGCGGGATTCTAACCCGCGGTCTAGAAACGAGCCCCGCGTCGATTGGCCACGAGATCAGAGGGCGGCTGCGCGGCCCCCACCTCCCGTGGTACCGACAAGGCGTTTGACCACCGCGATGATGTGGGCAGCGAAAGCTGCGAAAGCCGGCTGGGTCCGTACGGCCACCGATTCCAACACCTCGATACGACTTAGGCTGTCGCTATCTAGTACCACTCGCCCCCCAGTACGAACCTGGTACTGGGAACCGGCGAAAAGGAAGCTGTCGTCGGTAACACCCTCCTCCGTGATCCAAACTCGGCCTTCGATGACGCGGATGACCGTGTTTTCAGCGTTGACAATCGTAACCGGCTCAGACGCCCGAAGGGTCAGATAAAGTGAAGGCAGGTTAATTTTCATTTTGGGCTCCGCAATGGTTCAAACGAGCTAACGTCCTAGCATAATAGGAAGCGCGACGGGTGTTTACAAACGAATTGTTCAGAATCTATAATTTAGAAAATCTATCCTTTAAGGAACCTGGTTGAAGCTTCCGCCCCTGAACGCGGTGCGTGCGTTTGAAGCGGCGGCACGCCACGCGAGCTTTCGGCTCGCCGCTGCCGAATTGTTTGTCACACCCGGCGCCGTGAGCCAGCAGATTCGCCTGCTGGAAGACCACCTGGGCGTCCAACTCTTTGAGCGCCTGCCAAGACACGTGCGGCTGACCCCGGCCGGACAGGATTTCTTTGCGGCCGTCACGCGGCATCTGCGTGGCATCGCTCAGGCCAGCGAGCGTCTCAAGCCTCGGGCTGACACGGTCCTTTTGACCGTCGTGCCGACGTTTGCTTCCCGTTGGCTGCTTCCCCGACTACCGCATTTCACCCAGTTGCAACCGAGCGTCCAGGTCCGTGTCGATGCGACACCGGCGCTAATCGACTTCGCCCACGAGCAATTCGATCTTGGGATCCGATATGGCAGAGGCGGATATCCAGGGCTTGAGAGCCACCTTCTGTTCAGCGAGACTGTCATTCCCCTGTGCAGCCCGTCTTATCGGGCGGCCCATCGTGCAGGCGCCGAAGGAGGACTCGCCTGGCCCGCAGTTCGCCTGCTTCACGAGAATCCGCCCGATGACTTCTGGCCACAGTGGATCAGCGGAATTGGCTTTACCGACGTCGACGCCGACGCGGGAATGTATTTCAGCCATGGGCTGCTGGTCTTGTCGGCAGCAATCGAGGGCCAGGGTGTTGCGCTGCAACCGCGTGAGTTCGTTGAGCGCGAACTGGTCAGCGGCGCATTAATCGTGGCCGATGATCGCAAGATTGAAACCGGACGCGGGTTTTACCTGGTCTGGCCGCGGCGCGAGTTGCGGCCGGCCGTCGCACGTTTTAGGGACTGGGTCATCAATGAGATCGAATCCAAGGCGGCTCTGGCACAATTGCCGGCATTTGTTCCTCGGGTTGCGCCAATTGGCGAACGTCTACCGTCATCCTAGAGCGGGCGGCCGTGATCGAATTTAGCCAGGTCCACAAATCGTATGGTCCGGAACAGGCCCTAGCCGGGATCACCTTCACCGTGAACGCCGGGGAAATGGTCTTCGTCGCAGGACACTCCGGCGCGGGAAAGACAACCCTTCTGAAATTGATCGCGGGGATCGAGCGGCCCACGGTTGGAAGCGTCGTCGTGCGCGGACAAAACGTCGGGTCCTTGCGGGCCTCGGGAATCCCTTACTTGCGGCGCAATCTGGGGCTCATTTTCCAGGACCAAAAGCTTCTGACCGATCGGAGCGTTTTTGCCAATGTGCTTCTGCCCTTGGTGGTGGTGGGAACGCCTCCGCGCGACGCCGCCAAGCGCGCTCGCGCCGCGCTAGACAAGGTCGGACTGCTCGACCGGGAAAAAGCGAGCCCGCTGGCCTTGTCGGGAGGCGATCAGCAAAGACTCGCGATCGCACGGGCCATCGTGAACCGTCCCGCGATCGTCCTAGCCGACGAGCCCACGGCCAACCTCGACCGACAGGCAGCGCGCCGCATCATCGATGTCTTTCGCCAATTCAACCAGGTAGGCGTCACCATTCTCATCGCGACGCACGATGAACGTCTCTTCGATGGCTTGAATCCGCGCCTCTTGCGCTTGGCTCAAGGGCGCATCAGTGCTCAAGTGGCGCCGGATGGAAGCAGTTTATGAGAACCTGGCTCACCGAGCACCGCTTCGCCTTTTTAGAGGTGTTTGCCCGCTTAAGGCGTCAACCCCTGTCGGCCGTTCTCAACATCCTCGTCGTGGGGGTCGCGATGGCCTTGCCGCTGTTCGGCTATACCGTGCTGTCTGACCTGCAGCCGATCACCGGGCGACTGGCCAGCGACCCGGAGATCAGCGTGTTCATGACCCTCGATGCAACAAGAAGCGACGCGCAGGCGCTTGGCAATGCCGTACGTGAATTTCCCGGAGTAGCAGAGCTTCGTTTTGTTCCCCGCGAAAGCGCCCTTGCGGACCTAAAACAACGCCCCGGCATGGACGCGATCCTGAGCGCCTTAAGCCAGAACCCCTTGCCCGACGCGTGGATCGTGCGCATTGCGCCCCCGACGGCAAGCACGCCGCAGGACGTGATCGCCCTGCAAAACAGCATCGCCGATCGGATCCGGCGCTTGGGCAAGGTCGAGCATGTCCATATGGACTCGCAATGGGTGGAACGGGTCGAGGCACTGCTCGACTTTCTGAGGCTCGGGCTCGCGTTGCTTGCGACCGCGCTTGCCGCGGCGGTCATCGCCGTCATCTTCAATACGGTGCGTCTGCAAGTTCTGACGCAGCGCGATGAAATCGAGGTCTCGAGCTTGTTTGGAGCGACCAATCGATTCATCCGGCGACCGTTTTACTACGTCGGCGCTCTGGAGGGAGTCGCCGGCGGCTTGCTCGCTCTTGCCCTGGTCTATTTTTCCCTTGTCCCCCTCAACGACGCTTTGCTGAATTTTGCTCGGTTGTATGGTTCGCAATTCCAACTGGCGCCGCCGACGTTAAACGAGGCGGCCGGGTTTCTCGGAATTGCCGCCATCCTAGGATGGTTTGCCTCGGTCCTTTCGGTTGGCCGGCATCTTACGCAAGCCAGGAGCTGAGGCACCCCCATCCGGAACCCGCCCGCGATTCCTTTGTCTTATAAAAACAATGAATTACGTACCGTCCGAGCGTAGCGCGTCTATCGACTCCAGCTATGGCAGGCATAGAGAAGTTTAATTTAGCACTCTCCTGTTCCGAGTGCTAAAATTGTGTTGAAGCCTCCTGGAGACCCAGGAGCAAAAAAGGAGATGGTGTTCAATGTCCACTATCGCACTACAGCAAAACAACTTGGTACCTGTGGGAAGCAAGAACTCAAATCTGTTGCTTGCCGTCGCCAATCCGGGTTCGCTCGGCACGATCGACGCCTATATTCAGGCAATCAACAAGCTTCCCCTTTTAACTGCGCAGCAGGAAGCAGAGCTGGCGACCCGATATCGGGCGACCGGCGACCTCGATGCGGCCGGACAGCTGGTGTTGTCGCACTTGCGTTTGGTCGTCGCGCTCGCGCGCGGCTATCTCGGCTATGGATTGCCTCATGCGGATCTCATCCAGGAAGGCAATGTAGGGCTGATGAAAGCCGTCAAACGTTTCGATCCGGAACGGGGCGTTCGCCTGGTCTCGTTTGCCATGCATTGGATCAAGGCAGAGATTCACGAGTACATCCTGAAGAACTGGCGTCTGGTCAAGGTGGCGACCACCAAGGCGCAAAGAAAGCTCTTCTTTAATCTGCGTTCCCATAAGAACGGAACGCATACGTTTACGCCTGATGAAGTCGATGCCTTGGCGAAGGAACTCAACGTCAAGCGCGAAGAAGTTGTGGAGATGGAGACCCGGCTGACCGGAGGCGATATCGCCCTTGAGGGGCAGATCGAAGACGGGGAGGAGGACTTCGCACCCATCGCGTATCTGAAGGATGAGAACAACGAACCGACCCAGGTGCTCGAGGCGCGGCAGCGCGACCGGCTCCAAAGTGACGGGATCGGAGCGGCGTTGGAGAAATTGGATCCGCGCAGTCGACGCATCATCGAGGCCCGCTGGCTCGCCGATGAAGACAGCGACAATGTGACGCTGCACGAGTTGGCAGACGAGTTTGGGGTGTCTGCGGAGAGAATTCGCCAGATCGAAGTGGCGGCGATGAAGAAGATGAAATCCGCGCTCGCGGCATATCACTAGAGCTTTCCCGGGCGGCTTGGCCTTAAAGCCGCCCGGGCACCGAAACCCGTGGGTAGGCCCTCTGGGTTCTCGCAGGTCTTTAGGAGACGAGGATCTTCAGATCGTGCGCGATCGAAGCGGCTGTGGCTTCATTTCGGATAAAAAGACGAACGTGTCCCTCTGGATCGAAGACATAGCTGCCTGCGCTGTGGTCCATGGTGTATGACGTTGGCGTAGGGCCGGGTACCTTCGCGTAGTAGACCTTGAATTCGCGCGCGGTCGTTTCGGTTTGCGCTGCATCGCCGTAGAGTGCCAAAAAGCGCTTATCGAAATTGGGCACGTACGCCGCCAAAACCTTGGGCGTGTCGCGCTCCGGGTCCACGGTCACAAAGAGAACCTGAACCCGATCGCTGAGCGGTCCGAGCGTGTGCATTGCGCTGGCGAGATCAGAAAGCGTAGTCGGGCAGACGTCGGGGCACTGGGTGTAGCCGAAAAACATCACCACCGCCTTGCCGCGAAAATCGGCCAGTTTGCGCGGAACTCCGTTTTGATCCGTGAGTGCGAAATCATGCGCGAAGTTCGCTCCGGTGATGTCGACATTTTGAAATTGCGGTCGCGCAGAACCGCATCCTTGGAGACCGGCCAAGAGGCCGGCCAGGGCGAGCGCGCAAATCCATCTTCGGTGGACCATCGACAGCATGGAAACTCGGTTCTGAAGCAATCTCGGTTAAGGCTTGATTCGCTCCGGTAGCGCCGCGCCTGCTAGAGAAGTCCGGGCGCCAAGTAATGATCGATGAGCAGGGCCGCAAATAACAGAGTGAGATAGAGGATTGAATAGCGGAACAACTGCCGGGCGAGCAGATCGGTATAGTGGCGCCAGGTACGCCACGCCAAAAAGATGAAGATCCCCCCGAGAACTAAAGCGCAAGCGAGATAAGGGTAGCCGCTCATCTGGATGGCAAAGGGCAGCAGCGTTGTCGCAACCAGGGCAATGGTATAGAGGAAGATCTGCAGGCGCGTATGCCGGGGGCCATGTGTGATCGGCAGCATCGGCAGCCCCGACCTTGCGAAGTCGTCGGCGCGGTAGAGTGCCAGTGCCCAAAAATGCGGGGGCGTCCACAGAAAGATGATGAGGACCAGGACCCACGCTTGGGCGGGGACCGCATCGGCGATGGCGGCCCAACCGAGCGCGGGAGGCATCGCACCGGCCGCGCCACCGATGACGATGTTCTGCGGCGTCGCCGGCTTTAAGACGATCGTGTAAAGAATGGCGTATCCGACAAAGGTCGCCATGGTCAGCCACATGGTCAGGGGATTGACCCAGTTGAGCAGAATTGCCACCCCAAGGGAGCACAGCACGCCTGAGAACGCCAGCGTCTCGGGAATGGATACCTCTCCTCGCACGTTGGGCCGTCGCGCGGTGCGCGCCATCCGCGAATCGATTTCGCGCTCCACTAAGCAATTGATCGCGAACGCCGACCCCGCCAGCAGCCAAATACCGATGGTGGCTGCCACGACCGTGCCCCAGGCAGGAAGCCCAGTGGGGGTTGCGAGAAACATGCCAATCACTGCACAGAAAACGGCGAGCTGCGAGACCCGAGGTTTGGTCAACGCGTAGTAGCTCGCGAGTCTATCGGAGAGGGGCGCTGGAAGGATGTGCTGCATGAAATCAGATTGCGGCAAGACGCGCTGTCTGCGCGCTGTGACCGGCCTTGGAGTGGTGGGACTGCGCGACCCGGTAATTTACCACGACTAAGGTAATCACGAGGGCTGCAGCTCCTGCACTGTGGAAAACGGCCACAGCCAGAGGCCACCTCAAGAGCACGTTGCCAAGCCCTGTGCCTAGCTGGAGAGCGAGTAACCCGAGAAGGCCCGTGGCCAGTACGTTTGCCTTTAGGCGGTAGAGGTAAATGACAAGCCATCCCAGCAATGAGGCTGCCACCACGGCAAAGGTGCGATGAACCCAATGGATGGCAATCAAGGCGGAGGTGGAAATGAATCCCTGATCTGCGGTTCGACCCAGCTGCCGCCAGAGTTCGAACCCATGACTCAAATCCATCTCGGGAATCCATTGACCTCGACACAGAGGGAAGTCCGGGCACGCCAGCACGGCGTAGTTGGTGCTAACCCAACCTCCGAGCGCAATTTGGGCTGCGAGCGCGAGCAGGGCTACCGGTGCCAGCATGCGGATCGCCATGTTCAACGGCAACGACTCGGGGCGGCGGCCATCGGCGCTCGCACTTGCCGCGTCGATCGCCAGCGCATGCCAAACGAGAAGACCGAGCAAGCTCAGTCCCAGAAGCAGGTGGATGGTCACAATTACGGGTTGGAGCTTTTGCGTAACCGTAAGAGCGCCAAATGCGCCTTGCACTAGGACGAGGGCGAATGCCGCGCTCGCGAGGCCCGGAAATCGCGCGGCCTGCTTTCGTTGCCGCCAGCTCGCCAGCATCATCACTACGATCAGAAGTCCCACGGCCATGGCAAGAAAACGGTGGATCATCTCGATCCACGCCTTCAACATCGTGACAGGTCCTCCGGGAAGCGCCGCCTGCGCGGCGTCGATCGCCTGTGCCGCGGCAAGTGGGCTCGAACGCGCAAAGCAGCCAGGCCAGTCCGGGCACCCCAGCCCTGACTCGGTCAGGCGCGTAAAACCACCGAAGACCACCAGATCAAACGTCAGAAAGGCCGTAACCCAGGCGAGCCGGCGTAGCGGCCGCGACCCTCGAGTCATCCAGACCAGGCCAAGCGGTATGAGGGCGACTAAAGCACCCAGGGTCAACAGAAGGCTCCATTGGCCCAGTTCCATGGCGTCTAATCCCTCTAGCCGATGCTCGACGCCGAAAGCAACTTGGCCAGGTCCTTCTTGGTCCTGTTGGGATCGGCGTTTTTTGGAAACCGCATCATGAGGTTGCCGTGCGGATCGACGACGTAGATATGGTCCTCGATGGTGCTGTCGGGCGCCGCAGGAAGCCAAGCCTTGAGTTCTTGTTCATCAGCGTGGAGCATGAGGGTACCCGCGTAGGCGCGCAGGACGACAGCGGAGGGGGAAGTGCGGTCCGTGATGAGCCAAACGGTCTGAACGCGCTCACGCTCTTTGCCGGTCGTCAGGCGAACCTGTCGCATGTGATACAGCTTGTCGGCACACGGCTCATTGCAGCTCGCCTGGTCGACCATCACCATGAGCCACTTTCCCTTAAGCAGTGTCGGATCGAAGGGTCGCTCGTCCAGTTCATGCAGCGTCACTGGGGGCAGTGGACGTTGTGGCTCGATGAGATCCCCGTAATTGCTTCGCGCATCGGGACGCACGAAGTAGTAGACGTAGTAGGACGCGAGCGCGGGTGCCGCGCAGATCAATAGAATCAGAAATAGCTTGGCACGCCCTCGCATAGAGGCCTGGGGAGCACTAGGAGAGGTGGTCTTGGCGGTGGTCGCTGCGGGAGAAGGCGAGGCGGGCATTGCGTATTCCGTAATAGAGACTGAGCACGATGATTCCGACACTCATCGCGTACCACTGAAAAGCATAGCCCTCGTTGCGCGCGATCTGAGAGGACAAAACGCCGCCACGATCAGGCCACTCGCGTGCAAGACCGTCCCCCGGCGGGGAGTCCGCGCGCACGATGATGGGCAACGGCACGAGGCCCGTCGCCTTCGCGAAAGCCGCGAAGTCGAAATTCTGCCAGATCGTTCCCGGTCTGCGCGTAGGCTCAGCCCCGAGTTCAAGGAATCGGCTCTCATCGGCGATCACAAGCCCGACAACGCCTACTCGTCCCTGGGGAGTCTGGTAAGGACCAATTCTGTCGCGCTTTTGCGGATCGCGTGCAATCCAGCCGCGATTCACGATCAAAACACGATCGTCCGACAGACGCAACGGCATGAGGACATACAGGCCCGGCTGCCCCTGGTTGGGACGATTGTCGAGATAAACCACATCGTCGGACAACCACTGCCCTTCTGCCTTGACCCGACGGCCTACGAGAAGAGTCGCATCCGATGCTTCGCGGCCCAAGTCAATGGGAGGGTCCTTAAGCGCGGCAATCACGGATTGCTGCAGCCGGATGCGGGTGTCAGCCTTGTGCCTCTGCCAATTTCCGAGAAGCAATGTAGCGACAATACCCGCGATGGCAAGACCGAAGAAGGTGGGGCGAAGTCGAAAGGGGATGCGGCGCAACATGGTGTAATAATTCAGCAATGCGATACATCATTGCGATTGCTTTTTGTCTGATCGTCGGAAGTCTCGGCCTAGCACTGTACTTTCTCATGAAAGACAAGGGCACCACCAATCGGACGGTGACCATGTTGGCCGTGCGCGTCGGGCTTTCAATCACCTTGTTCCTGATGATTTTAGGCGCCTACAAGATGGGGTGGATCGCTCCCACCGGGATCAGCTAAGACCCACCGTCGGCACTCCCGCCAAGCACCTTGGGCCACTACAGGCCGGCCGGAATACCGGGCGGGACGGCGCGCGTCCTAGGATGTGAGGTCTGCCTCGAATCAAAGCCAATACACCACCACATAAAGGCCCAGCCAAACCACGTCGACAAAGTGCCAGTACCACGCGGCGCCCTCGAAGCCGAAGTGATGATCCGGCGTAAAGTGCCCCCGCAAAATGCGAATGAGCATGATCGAGAGCATGATTGCCCCGAGCGTCACGTGGAACCCATGAAATCCCGTGAGCATGAAAAAAGTCGATCCGTAGATGCCAGAGGTCAGCTTCAGATTCAGATCGGTATAGGCGGCGTGGTATTCGGTCACCTGCAAGCAGAGAAAGCCCACGCCCAACAAAACCGTAATGGCGAGCCAAAAAGCGGTCATCGCACGGTGGTTGGCACGCAGCATGTGGTGGGCGATGGTGATCGTCACACCCGAACTCAACAGCAGCGCGGTATTGATCGTCGGCACCGGAAAGGGTGCCATCTTGGTGAATGGCTCGACTGTCTGGGCGGGGCCCATGTTGGGCCAATGCGCCGAGAAATCGGGCCACAGGAACTTGTGATCAAGGTCGGCCATCCACGGCATCGAGATCACGCGCGCGTAGAAAAGCGCCCCAAAGAAGGCGCCGAAAAACATCACTTCCGAGAAGATGAACCAGCTCATCCCCCAGCGGTAAGAAAGGTCGATCTTCTTGTTGTAGCGGCCGCCTTCGGACTCGGAGATGGAATCCCCAAACCAGCGAAAGAGCACGACCAGGACACCCAGGATGCCGGCGAGATTGAGGTAGGGCCCAAAAGGCAACTGGTTGACCCAGGCTGCGGCGCCGAACATCGTGGCCAGCATCGAAACGCCCACGAGGACGGGCCAACTCGAGGGACTGGGCACGAAGTAGTACGGCCCGCTTTTGGTATCACTACTCATTTTGATCTCCCGAACTTCACTAAGCCACAACAGGGCAGAGCCCCACCCGCAACCCCGGCTACTTAACGACTTGCCGCACGATAAAAATCAGAACCCCTACGAAGAGCGCAGCCGCGAGGATCCCCGCGATGATCACGTGGATCGGATTCAGTTGCGCGGCGTCGCGCTCGTAGTCGCTCCGTTTTCGCACCCCAAAAAAAGACCAGAAGACCGCCTGCATCGTACGCAGGAAGGATGCTTTGCGATGAACTACCGGCACCTCCTCGTCCATGATCGCCTCTTCTACCCCGGGGGACCAGCTGCCGCTGGTGCTGGGCGAACCGCCTGGGCTGCGCCCACCTCGAAGAAAGTGTAGGACAGCGTGATGGTCTTTACGTCCTTTGGCAATTTCGGATCGACCACGAACACGACCGGAAATTCGCGCGTCTGATGCGCTCCCAGTGTCTGCTGTTTGAAGCAAAAGCATTCCAGCTTTCGGAAATACGCCGTGGCCTGCATGGGTGCATAGCTCGGAATCGCCTGCGCCTGCATGGCACGGTCCTGATTGTTCGTGATGGAATAGGTCATCGTCGTGAGTTCACCGGGATGAATCTCAAGACTGTTGCGCTTCGGGCGAAATCCCCATGGTCCCTGGGAGTTCGCATCAAACTCGACCGTAATGACACGACTGGCATCGACCTGCGTGTTCTTCGCAAATTTCGCGGCGTCAGGATCAATGGGCGTGAGGACATTGAGCCCAGTGACTTCGCACAATTTCTTGTAGAGCGGGACCATGCTATAGCCGAATCCGAACATCAGGACCGTTATAACCACCAACTTGCCCAGCATGCCCAGATTCAGACGACTGACCTTCTGGCGCTGCGTTTCCTGCTGAGGACGCGAGGGATCCATTTCAGCCGATCAAAATTTTCTTGGCAATCACGGCGAAGAAAAACGCCAGGGCCACGGCGCCCAGAAAAAGACCCAGCCGGCGATTGCTGCGGCGTCGCTGTGGCGAGAGATTGGGCTCCATGGCGCGATCAGTCGATGAGGTGCGTTCTGAATCCAGACTCACTGCACAACCGGCGGAGTTTCGAAAGTATGAAATGGCGCCGGACTCGGCACGGTCCATTCCAGACCCTCGGCCCCCTCCCAGGGCTTGTCCCCGGCGGGCACGCCGCCTTTAATCGTGGGGATGACGACAAAAAACAGGAAGTAAACCTGACTAAGTCCGAACAGAAATGCACCGATGGTTGCGACCTGATGGAAATCGGTGAATTGCATCGGATAGTCGGCATAGCGCCGCGGCATGCCGGCCAAGCCTAAAAAGTGCATTGGAAAAAAAGTTACGTTAAACCAGATGAGCGAATTCCAGAAGTGGAATTTCCCGCGCCCTTCCGGATACATGTGTCCCGTCCATTTGGGGACCCAGTAGTAGAACCCCGCGAACAGGCCGAAAAGAGAGCCGGCCACCAACACGTAGTGGAAATGAGCAACGACGTAATAGGTGTCTTGCAGCTGGATGTCGATCGGCGTCACCGCGAGAATGAGGCCGGTAAAGCCGCCCATAGTGAAGACGAAAATAAAGCCCACCGCAAACAGCATGGGCGTCTCGAAGGTCAAAGAGCCACGCCACATGGTGGCAATCCAGTTGAACACCTTCACGCCAGTGGGGACCGCGATGAGCATGGTCGCGTACATGAAAAACAGTTGCCCAGTCACAGGCATGCCGGTCGTGAACATGTGGTGCGCCCAGACGATGAACGACAGGATCGCGATCGAGGAGGTCGCATACACCATCGAGGCATAGCCAAACAGAGGCTTGCGGGCGAAAGCGGGGATCACCTGTGAGATGATCCCAAACGCCGGCAGAATCATGATGTAGACCTCCGGGTGACCGAAGAACCAGAAAATGTGCTGATACATCACAGGATCGCCGCCGCCGGCGGCATTGAAAAACGACGTCCCGAAGTGGCGATCGGTCAGCACCATCGTGATAGCACCGGCCAGTACCGGCATAACGGCGATCAGAAGGTACGCCGTGATGAGCCAGGTCCACACGAACATCGGCATTTTCATGAGCGTCATGCCTGGCGCGCGCATGTTGAGGATCGTCACGATGATATTGATCGATCCCATGATGGACGAGGCGCCCATGATGTGAATCGCGAAGATCGCCAAGTCCATGCCGGGACCCATTTGCACCGAGAGCGGAGCATAGAGTGTCCATCCCGCCGAGGTCGCGCCGCCCGGCACGAAGAACGACGCGGTCAGTAAAATCGCGGCTGGCGGCAACAACCAAAAACTCAGGTTGTTCATGCGCGCAAAGGCCATGTCGGGAGCACCAATCATGAGGGGGACCTGCCAATTCGCGAACCCCACGAACGCCGGCATGATGGCACCGAAAACCATGATCAGGCCATGCATGGTCGTGAACTGATTGAACAGCTCCGGGTCGACGATCTGGAGTCCGGGCTGGAACAGCTCGGTTCGCAGCGCCAGGGCCAGAACCCCTCCCTCCATCAGCATCGCCAGTGCGAAGAACAGGTAGAGCGTACCGATGTCCTTGTGATTGGTGGCGAACAGCCAGCGGCCGATCCCATG
The DNA here is from genome assembly GCA_049514215.1 of Burkholderiaceae bacterium. Lineage (GTDB taxonomy): Bacteria > Pseudomonadota > Gammaproteobacteria > Burkholderiales > Burkholderiaceae_D > BOG-994. Next base: position 52,299 of record JBEKVI010000006.1, on the reverse strand, counting down.
GGGATGCCCATGGTCATGCGTGTGGTCGTCGAGGTGGTCGATCGCGGTGCTGCTCATGATGATCTCCTGGTTCCGGTCCGGCTTGATAGGGAAGCTAGCTGCGAGCCGCTTTGATGTCCGAAGGTTGGACCATCTCACCCGGGTGATTGCCCCATTTGTTGCGCGTATAGGTGATCACTGCTGCGAGTTCGACATCCGAAAGCTGCTTCCAGGACGGCATCTTGTTGTTCTTGCCATCCAAAACGACGTGAATCTGCTCCTGCTTGGGTCCGGTCACAACAGGGTCACCCGCGAGCGAAGGAAACGATCCCGCCACTCCCTGGCCATTGGCCTGATGGCAACTGACGCAATTGCCATAGACCTGCTCTCCGCGGGCCATGAGTTCGGGTAGCGACCAGGTCTTTTTCGTATCGTCACCGGTTGCCACTGCCAACTGCTTTTGCGCCGCCACCCATTTCGTGTAGTCGTCAGCGGAAACGACGCGAACCACGATGGGCATGTACGCGTGCTCCTTGCCGCACAATTCTTGACACTCCCCGCGGTAGACACCGGGGACTTCGGCCTTAAACCAAGTATCGCGGACGAATCCCGGGATCGCGTCCTGCTTGACGCCAAATTGCGGAATCGCCCAGGCGTGAATCACGTCGTTGGCCGTGGTGATGATCCGGATTTTTTTGTTGACCGGTACGACGACGGGATGATCCACGTCGAGCAGGTACTCGTTACTGGTCGGGTTCGCCTTCTCACCGAGTTCCGGGTCGCCGATTTCGCTACGGGGCGTGGCTAGGTTTGAGAGGAACGAAATACCCTCGCCCTCGCCTTTCAGGTAATCGTAGCCCCACTTCCATTGGGAGCCGGTCGCCTTGATGGTGATATCCGAATTGGTCGTGTCCTTCATCGCGATGACGGTCTTGGTGGCCGGCAACGCCATCAGGATCACGATGATGAAGGGGACGATCGTCCAGATGATCTCGACCGTCGTACTCTCGTGCCAGGTGGCTGCCTTATAGCCGCGCGACTTGCGATGCACGATCACGGAATAGAACATGGCAGAAAACACGCCGACAAAGATCACGAGGCACAGCAGCATCATGCCGTTGTGCAAGTCGTAGATCTCGCGTGAGATCTGGGTCACGCCCTCAGGCAGATTCAGTTGGTTGACGCGGGGCCCGCCCTCGCTGTCTCCGACTGCGGCCCAACTGCCGAGTGAATATCCCGCGCATGCGGCAGCGACGGCACTTTGCGCGATGGTGCGCAGCAAGGGTCTGACGAAATTCATAGTGTCCTCAATACCGTTTCAAACCGTCACATCGCGACCGCACCAGCCTGCCAGTGCGCGCCTGAGCTCGTGGGCGAACCGTTTACGGCCTACCTCATCGAGATGTCGTCCCACGGCGATTCGCCGGCCCTGCTCGCGAAGAAATACCGCCGTCCTAAACCCCGTTTCGGTGACGACTTGCACCCACAAAGGATTGAGCCGCATGACCGTGGTCGACCCCGCGTTGACTGTCTCGACGATGAGCGCCTCCTCGTTCAAGAGCACGCGCTCATGATCAGTCGCATGCCGAGCATAAACCCAAAGCGCGACACCCAATGCCAACATCTCGACTCCCGAAAAAGGCAGGATAGGCCACGCACCTAAAAGCGCGAAAGCAGTCCCAATTAGCAGGGAGACGAAGACCAGGGTGAGATAGAAAAATACTAGTTGCAGCGGGGATAAGGCGCAGTTGCGCTTGAGCAGCCACTCGCGCGCGACGGGCCGCAAACTTATATCCCGGCCAACAGTCTGTTTCCCCTCAAGCATAGCTGCGTCACGGCGATGCGCACTTCGAGAATACCTACCAGCGCGCAGCCAATGCCGCGCCGCGGAATTATAGGGGAAGCCACCCTCCCGAGCAAGCGAGCCTGCGGGACCGAATTGAATTCATCTGAGTGCGACCGGGGCGGCCGTGAGCACTGCTTCGTTAACCCCGATCCAGGCTTTCCGAGATAACTCGGCTTACCGATCATGAGCATAGTCACGAGCAAGGTGCGCTCGGACGCGATTCGCATCAACTCCGTGGTGAGCCCCCGGCTGTGAACGGACGTCAGGCGGTCGGCGGGCGATCGATGCGCCGCAAGACAGAGCGTCCGTCGGATAGCTTGCGAGGCGTGCCCTTCCAGGCGTGTCCGTAGACCACTTCGAAGGTCAAGCGAAGCCGACCATCGGCGCCCTGGGTTGCCTTAAGCGCCTCGGAAAGACGAGCCCCTTGCCCGCGACTGAACAGACCGCGCCGTCGCTCCTGAAGAGGATTGCCGCCCAAGGCCCGCACGTCCTCCCAGAGTCGGATTTCGCTGTCGTAGGTCAGAGTGATCGTCTCCATGTCCATGACGGGCGTGGCGAACCCCGAATCAACCAACATGTCTCCGAAATCGTGCATGTCGGTGAACGAAAGGACGTGCGGATGTGCGTCAATCGCGTCGAAGGCCTGCCTCACCTCGCGCAAGGTATCAGGACCATAGGTGCTAAAGAGCAGTAGTCCTCCTACGGTGAGGACACGATTCCACTCGGGAAAGACGCGGTGGGGCTCGGGATGCCAGTGCAGCGCGAGATTCGACCAGATGAGGTCAATCGAATCGGCCCGCAGAGGTAGCCGATCGAGATCGGCGCAAAAGCGCGGAAGCGTGGGGCGAGCCGCGAACCAATGCTTTAGCCCCAAAACGAAAGGCCTGGGATGGGCAGCACGAAAAGGCAGTCTCGCCACGCCCGCCAGGGACGCGAGGTGAAACGCCTTGGGATACGCGGTCCGAAGCGGCCCGGATTGGCCCACGGGGTGACTATGGCAGTCCAGCACGCGCTTTGGCTCCAAGCGCATGAGTTCAAGGCGCTCGGCCAGGCGGCGGCTCACCTCAAGGGCGATGAAGGAAGGCTCGTCTTTTTCTCGGGCGAGAATCCGGCGCACGGCGGCTTCGTCAACTCCGGGTCGTGCGAGTTTCACGGGAGGCATCTAGGCGTATGTGGCTCACGCGAACCAGCCTGAGCCTTGAGTGCAGTATAAGATTCGACCGATAGTTGTGCGCGCCCTGGTCGGGCCGGGCTTCTCCGACGATGAGTCGGCGGCCGGACCTTCGATGGGGCGGCCGCCATTCGAGCATACCGGTTTATGTTCAACATCGTTCTGGTGTCACCTGAGATCCCGCCGAACACCGGCAACATCATCCGCCTTGCGGCCAATACAGGCAGCACGTTGCATCTGATCGAGCCGCTCGGGTTCCCATTGGACGATGCGAAGTTGCGTCGGGCGGGGCTTGACTATCATGAGTATGCGACTGTTCGAGTCCATCGCGGCTGGGACGATTTCCTCGCTCATGAAGCTCCAACGAGCGCTCGTACCTTCGCCTTTACCACCCACGGCAAAACCCTTTTCCACACCGTCGCCTTTAAGCCCGGCGACTGGCTCGTCTTCGGTTCTGAAACGCGCGGGCTCGACCCTCGGGTTCGGTCCACCTTCCCGGGAGGACAGCAGCTGCGTCTGCCGATGCAAGCGTCCAGCCGCAGCTTGAACCTGGCGAACGCCGTCTCTGTCGTCGTCTTCGAAGCATGGCGACAAAACGGCTTTAAAGGAGGCTCATAGCGGGCGCGCATCGTCTCTATTGCTCGGCGCGAGGCTGCCTTGCGAGCAGCAGCGCGACCGCTTCCTGCGGCGGGACACCTTCAAATAGGACCCGACAGACCGCCTCGGTAATGGGCATCTCCACGCCCCCCTCCCTGGCCATGGCGCGCACGTTGCGCGCGCATCGCACGCCCTCAACCGCATGTCCGAGACCCGCCAGTACTTCCGCCAATGATTGTCCCCGACCCAGAGCAAGGCCGACCTGGCGGTTTCTCGAAAGGGCCCCCGTGCAGGTCAAGATCAAGTCACCCACCCCAGTAAGTCCCATGAGCGTCTCCGGCCGCGCCCCTATGGCCTCACCTAGTCGCATCATTTCCGAAAGCCCGCGGGTGATGAGGGCCGCCCGGGCATTGAGGCCCAAGTCCATTCCATCGCCGATGCCCGTGGCAATAGCGAGCACGTTTTTGACCGCCCCCCCCAACTCGACTCCGACCACGTCTGAACTCTTGTAGACCCGTAAGCTGTCGCGATGGAGGGCTTCAACGACCACGTCCTGCAGGGCCGCGTCCTGCGACGCCACGGTCAAGGCCGTGGGGAGACCCTGCGCGACCTCGAGTGCGAAACTCGGGCCGGAGAGGACCGCTCCCCTGGCCTCGGGCAAGATCGATCGCACCACGGCATGCGGCAGAAGCCCCGACTCTTCCTCGATGCCTTTGCAAAGCCAAACCAAGGCCCGGCATCCGGTGCCTCCAAGCGCATCGCAGACGCTGCGCAGCCCTGCGACGGGCGTGGCGACGAGAACCAGATCGGCCGGGGCGACCGCCATGCCCAGATCACCCACCACCCTGACCGACTCCGGAAGATGAACGCCCGGCAGATAGAGCCGATTTTCACGATGCGCGAGTAAATCTTGCACTTGCTTGGCGTCGCGCGCGTAGAGCGTGACCTCGTGATGGGCGGCCGCCGTTTTGGCCAGCGCAGTGCCCCAAGCCCCCGCACCGAGTATCGCGATGTGCACTTTTAGACCCGCAAAGCCGAAGGGCCGGGGTTAGGAACCCCAGAGGTCACCGAGGGGAATCCATCCCGACACCGCATCCCGGTGGCGAACGTGTACGTACCCGTTCGATGGCGGGTCGAGCAAATCGAGCACGACACCAGGCTGAATCCGAAATACGATCGGAGTGGAGTCGTCCGGCCCCGAATGGGCCGCGGTCGCGTTGACCGTAACGAGGGTTCGCTTGTCCGATAGCGACTTTTTCTCAACCCAGGAGAGATCGCCCGATTGATCCCGGACCCGAATCCAGTCCTGCTGCACGACCACCACCTCGAGCGGCATTCCGCGCGGGGCCACAAAGAGTTTTCGACCGCGATTCGTGGGAGCGTCATAGAGGATCGCCGGATCGGGCCCGACCGACCGATACTCGGTCGCCGACGCGACCCCGCAACCACAGCACAGAATCCCCGCGACCAATGCCGAAGCCGCAAAGGCCAGACACCTGGCCGGCCCGAGCGCTGCCTGGCTCATTGAACCGGCAGTCCGTTCGCGCCAACGAGCCCCGGATTTTGCGCCTGCTGAACAGCAGCCGCTTTGCGCTGCTGATAAAAGGCCTCGAAGTTGATTTCCGCGAGGTGGATGGGGGGGAACCCGGCCCGGGTTACAAGGTCCGCGACGTTCGAGCGCAGATACGGATAAATGATGTTGGGACAGACCACGCCCAAAAGAGGATCGAGCTGGTCGTTCGGCACGCCGCGGATGTCGAAGATCCCCGCCTGCTTGACCTCGACAAGGAAGCCGACCTGATCCTTCACGCGTGTGGTAATCGTCACGGTAACACTGACCTCGAAGATATTTTCGCTCACCGGCTCATGACTTACGTCGAGTTGCACCTCCACGGCGGGATTCTCGAGCTCAAGGAAGACGCGCGGTGCATTGGGGATTTCAAGTGAAGCGTCTTTCATGTAGACGCGTTGAATGTTAAACGTAGGTTGCGCAGGATCTGCCATGGACGAGGACTTTCGAGGGGAAATGGGATTCGAATGGATGGGTTAGTCGTATTCGATGCAAACGGGCCCGAAGGGCCCGGCGGTCTTGCGTCAGGCAGTAGACAAGAGCGGATCGAGTCCACCCGCTCGATCCAGCGCGGCGAGATCATCGTAGCCTCCGACGTGCCGCTGTCCAATATAGATCTGCGGAACCGTACGGCGCCCGGTCTTGGCCATCATTTCATGTCGCAGTTCCGGTTGAAGATCGACGCGGATCTTCTCGATGGCCGCAACACCCTTGGCGCGCAGCAAGCGTTCGGCCATGATACAAAACGGACAAACGCCCGTGGTATACATGGTCACCTCAACGCTCATACCTTCTCCTTCTTTCCACTGGACGTCGCACCCTCTTTCTGGTTCCCTTTGACAAGCGGCAGTCCCGCGTCGCGCCAGGCGCCAACGCCACCGGAAAGATTGTAAACCTCGGTGAAACCGGAGGCTGTGAATTCCGACACAGCGCGTGCCGACCGTTGTCCGCTCGCACAAACTAGGATGATCGGGCGCGTCTTGAAGCGGACGAGTTCTCCCAGGCGCTCCTTGAGCGCATCAGCCGGTATGTTGCGCGCCCCGGTAATGGTACCGGAGGCGAACTCGGGTGCGTCGCGCAAATCGATGACGACGGCATTTTTCGAGTTGATCAGCTGGGTTGTCTGTAGTGTCGAGAGAGCCTTCGATCCGGAACGGTTCGAAAGGCTCGTCCAAAGCAGCATGCCGCCGCTCACCAACGCGGTGGCTGCGAGCATCAAAGTGGTCGGTTGAACAATGAATTTCACGGGGGGTCAGCCCAAGAGCTGCCAGGTTGGAACGTCGGCCATCGAAATCCGGACAAGCAAAACGTCGTCGATCCGGACAAAGCCGGTTTCGCCGAAATCGTTCGCCCGGCTCGGTCGCGCCAAGGCCCGCCATTATAAAATAGTTCTGCGTTCCGGCTTCCTTGCGAAGATGGGCGCCTTTGAGCGTCAACCCGAAATCCACAGGATGAAGTGCAAATGTACAAACTTGTCTTGATTCGCCATGGCGAATCGACTTGGAATCAAGAGAATCGATTCACCGGTTGGACCGATGTCGACCTCACTGCCCAAGGCGAGGAGGAGGCGCGCTCGGCGGGTCGCCTACTGCGTGAGAAGGGATACGATTTTGATAAGGCCTTCACCTCGGTGCTCAAACGGGCCATCCGAACATTGTGGCTGGTCCAAGAAGAAATGGACTCGATGTGGCTGCCCGTCGAGATCTCCTGGCGGCTCAACGAGCGCCACTACGGGGCATTGCAAGGGCTCAACAAAGCCGAGACGGCGGCCCGCTACGGGGACCGGCAGGTGCTAATTTGGCGCCGCAGCTATGACGTTCCGCCTGAACCGCTGGATCCCAGGGATCCTCGCGCGAATTTCGGCGATCCGCGGTATGCGAAGCTTGAGCGAAGCCAGATTCCCCTGACCGAATGCCTTAAAGATACGGTCGAGCGCGTGCTGCCGATCTGGCACGAAGCAATCGCGCCCGCGATCAAGAAGGGCGAGAGGGTCCTGATATCGGCGCACGGTAATTCGCTACGTGGGCTCATTAAGTACCTTGACGGGATCTCCGACGAGGACATCGTCGGACTGAACATTCCGAATGGGAAGCCGCTGGTATACGAATTGGATTCGGACTTAAGGCCCTTGGGCCATTACTACCTGGAGCCCGTCGCAGCACAGTCCGCGTCCCAGTCCCCGCTTGGCCAGGGGAAATCCAAATAGCTGGGAGTGGCCGCTTGCCGTCGCGGCCTGGGCCGCAGCCGCATTTGGACCGGACATCCGTGTCGCCCTGGCGACTTTTGCCAGTCGGGGTTGCCGTATTTGCCCTTTCGGTCGTGACCGCAACGCTCGCCGCAACCGTCCCGGACCAAAGCCAGCCCAGTGCCTCCAACCGGCACAAGCGAAAATCTGAAAGCGCAGCAGCGAAGGCCAAACCAGCCCCTGCCCCTTCAAAAAAGCCGGCGTCGCCTCCTCTCGGCGCTCGGGCAGGCAAATCCCGTGAGCCGACGGTTGCGGCCCCAGCGCCTCTGGATCCGGAGCAAGCGCGCGCGCTCCAGCAAGAACAGGCTGCGCAGAGGGAGCAGATGCTCCAAAAGCTGGACGCTCTTAAGCGAGACATCGCCGCTGGGGAGGCAACGCGCAGCGAAGTTGCGGATCAATTGGCCGGCTCGGAGCGGGCCATATCGGAGGCCAATCGCAAACTTCACAACCTAAGCCAGCAGCAGGTTGGGGTTCAAAACCAGCTCTCCGATATCGAGCGGCGCCGGGGGCAAACGGCCCAGACCATCGGAACCCAGCAGCGAGAGCTCGCACGGATGCTGCACGACCAGTATCTGGCGGGGAACCAGGATCCCTTTCGACTGCTTCTTTCGGGGGACAATCCGAACCGCATCCAGCGTGATTTCCAATACGAGGGTTATGTATCGGTCGCCGTCGCCGGCGTGCTGCGCGATTTGAAAGGGAGCCTGGACCAGCTTCAAGATCTCTCCAGCCAGGCGCAGGCGCGCAACCAGGAGCTCGCAAGCATCGCGGCCAGCCAGCAGGCCGAACGCGGCGATCTCGTAAGGGACGAGGAACAGCGCCGCGCCACGTTGGCCCAAATCTCCGAAAAACTCCAGTCGCAGCGTGCGGAAGCGGGGGCGCTCGAACGCGACGAAAGGCGCCTTTCCCAGGTCGTCGAACAGCTGGGCAAGCTCATCGAACGCCAGGCTCGGGAGGCAAAGGAGCGGGAAAGGCAGCGTCAGCTAGCGCGCGAGAAGCAGCTGCAGCTGGAAAAGCTGGCAGAACACCGCCCCGAAAAACCGGTTGAATCCGAATCGAGACCGACCTTGGAAGGCACTGACGAGAATTCCGCTCGCGCGCCTGCCACCGGCGGCTCGCGCGCCGAGATTGCGCCCGAAACGCCGTTTTCCGGCAATTTGCTCGCTTTAAGGGGAAAAATGCGCCTGCCGGTCCAAGGGGAGCTGGCCGGCCGGTTTGGCGCCACGCGTTCCGAAGGGGGGCCATCTTGGAAGGGTCTGTTCATCCGTGCACCCGCCGCCACCGAGGTACACGCGATCGCTCCCGGCCGCGTCGTCTTTGCCGAGTGGCTCAGAGGCTTTGGAAACCTGCTCATCATTGACCACGGCGATCAGTATCTTTCGATCTATGGTAACAATGAGTCACTGCTGAAACAGCCGGGTGACATCGTCAAAATGGGCGATGTTGTCGCGACGGTGGGCAATAGCGGAGGCAACCCGGAAACCGGTTTATACTTTGAAATGAGGTATCAGGGCAAACCGTTCGACCCTTTGGCTTGGGTTTCTGGGCGGTAGCGATTATGGGTCGGGATTAGGCGACGGTAAAAAGGGTTCTCCATGCGGATTTCGGTAAAGAATGTCGGGCTGGTCGCAATAGGCATCGTGGGTGGCGTAGCTCTCAGTCTCGCCATTAGCGCCACGGCCCAGCGCATCGCGGATGCGCGCAGTCCCTTGCCCGTCGACGAGATTAGGCAGTTCGCCGATGTGTTTGGCGTCATCAAAAGCAACTATGTCGAGCCCGTCGATGACCGTAAGCTGCTCACCGGCGCGATCAATGGAATGGTGGCCGACCTCGACCCGCACTCCGCCTACCTGGATGAGAAGGCCTATAAGGAACTCAAGGAGCAGACCGTCGGGCGCTTTGGAGGTCTCGGAATCGAAGTGGGCAGCGAAAATGGCTACCTCAAGGTGATCTCACCGATTGAAGACACGCCGGCATTTCGCGCGGGCATCAAGTCGGGCGACCTGATCGTGAAGATCGACGATGCCGACGTGAAGGGAATGTCCGTTAGCGACGCGGTCCTGCGGCTGCGCGGGGCGCCCAAGACCAAGGTCACATTGACCATACAACGCGCCGGCGAGCCCAAGCCGCTGGTGGTTCCGCTCATCCGCGAGGAGATCCGCGTACAAAGCGTGCGCGCCAAGATGCTCGAGCCCGGGGTCGCCTACGTGCGTGTCATTCAGTTCCAGGACCCAACCGTCGAAGACCTGGCCAAGCAATTGGAGACGCTCGCCAAGGCAGGCCCCTTGAAGTCAATCGTCTTGGATCTGCGCAACAATCCGGGTGGGGTTCTGCCGGGGGCGATCGGCGTATCTGCCGCCTTCCTTCCTCCCGAAAGTCTCATTGTGTCGACCAAGGGCCAGATGGCTGAGGCCCAGATGAAGTACCTTGCCACCAAGGATGAATACCAGCGCGGCGGGGACGATATCTTAAGAGCCCTTCCTGCCGAGGTGAAGAATATTCCCATGGTGGTTCTGGTCAACGGAGGATCCGCCTCGGCCTCGGAAATCGTGGCCGGCGCCCTGCAGGACTACAAACGCGCCACGATCCTGGGTACCCAGACCTTCGGTAAAGGCTCGGTCCAGACTATCCTGCCATTACCGCCGGACCGCAAAACCGGGATCAAACTGACCATCTCGCGCTACTACACGCCAAATGGACGCTCGATCCAGAACACGGGCGTCACCCCGGACCTGGTGGTGGATGACACGGCCCAGGGCAATGTCTTTGACTTCCCTCGCGAATCCGATCTCGAACGTCATCTGGCCAATCCTCTCGTGCAAAATAGCCCGGACGCTGTGAAGAAGGCCATCGAGTCGAACGGCGCCAAGGTGGGAGACACGCCCAACGCCGGTCCCGCGGCGGCCGACGGCAGTGACGCCGGAAAGAAACCGGCAGCCAAACCGATCGAATTTGGCTCCAAGGATGACTTTCAGTTGCAGCAAGCGCTGCATTTCCTAAAAGGCGAGCCGGTCGAGACGGCCAAGATGACGGCGGACGCAGCAGCGACGGCCGCACCGGCAGCGATGCCGGCTGCGACCAAGTGACTCGGCAGTGATGTCCTTCGGCCCCGCACCGGGCCGGAGGTGCGCCTCACTATCGTAGTGGAATCAACCTGATGGCGACGATCCAACTTGTCTGACGACGCCAGCGGCATCAGCGACTCCGAGTTGTTGCGCTACTCGCGCCACATCCTGCTCAATGAACTGGGGATCGAGGCGCAACAGCGTTTTCGACAGGCGTGCGTGCTGGTCGTGGGGGCTGGCGGCCTCGGCTGCCCGGCGGCTCAATATCTGGCCGCAGCCGGCATTGGCCGGCTCATCATTGCCGACCCCGATCGAATCGAGATGACGAACCTGCAACGCCAGGTTCTCTACCGCACGAGCGATCTTGGCGCGTACAAGGCATTGACCGCCCAATCCCATCTTCAGGAGCTCAATCCCGAAATATGTCTCGAGGCGGTCGTGGCCCGTCTGGCAGGGGCGTTGCTCGAAGAGCACGTCAGCGCCGCCGATCTCGTCGTCGACTGTACGGACAATTTCTCCACGCGGCACGCGCTTAACCGCGCCTGCGTCAGACATCGCAAACCTCTGGTTTCGGGAGCGGTCATGCGGTTCGACGCACAGGTGACCGTGTTTGATTTGCGGCGCGAAAATGCTCCGTGTTATTGCTGCCTGTTCCCCGAGGGGGAAGACGTCGTCCAGGAGGACTGCGCCACCATGGGGGTGTTTGCGCCTTTGACGGGAATCATCGGCGCAATGCAAGCCGCCGAGGCCCTCAAATGCCTCGCCAACCTACCCGGTACCCTAAACGGTCGCCTGCTTCTCTTGGATGCCCTCGAGATGCACTGGCAGTCCTTCGGTATAGGACGGGACACGGAATGTCCGGTCTGCAGCGGATCTGCCCACATAGCGCACTTGGCACATCCCGCAGGGGCCATCGGCTAACCCGATTCGCCGTGCCGCAGCCTCGCGGCTGATCCTACGACAAAAGCAAGAGCGCCTGGCTTTCGGAGTACTCCAGCGGCGACTTGCGAAAGCCCGTCTTAGCAAAGCGCGACCAGCGGCCAATGATGTATGCCATGATCAAGCTCGCGCGCACGGCAGGATCTTCCTCGCTCGGATAGTCGCCTTGTGCGACCGCGACTTTCAGGCATTGTTTTAGGGAGGCTTCTAGACGATCCATCAGCTGATTCATGCGTCCCTGGAGGCGCTCATCCTCGATCACCAGGGCGTCTCCGATGAGCACGCGAGTCATTCCCCGATTCGTCTGCGCAAACTCCAAAAGCATGGCGACCATACGCCTTGCCTGTTTGACACCGTTTTCCTCGCCGCTGGTGATCTGATTGATGAGCCCAAATACGCTTTGCTCGATGAACTCGATGAGTCCTTCGAACATTTGCGCCTTGGACGCGAAATGGCGGTAAAGAGCCGCCTCGGAGACATCCAACTTCCTGGCGAGCGCGGCAGTGGTGATGCGTTCGGCCTTCGGATGCTCCAGCATCTCGGCGAGGGTCTGGAGTATCTGTAGTCGCCGCTCTCCCGGTCGGCGGCTCCCGGTGCGGGTCGGGACGGCACCGGGAATCGCATCGGCGGGGGCAGGATCGTTGGGCATGATTTAGCGCAGCCTGCGATAGCGTAGAGCAAGTTGGGAGATTGATTTTACTTGAAGGTCGACGTAGGCCGGTCGAGTTTTTCGTTTCGAACCCAAAGGAGGCGTGTGGCCATTCACCAAAACCGTCTTTAGGCCCAACGAACGGGCACTTTTGAGGTTTTGGGGGCTATCTTCCACGAGCACGGCAGCCCCCGGCCGTACTCCTTCCCGCACCAGGAGCATGCGCAGCATCGCGCGAGAAGGTTTGGGCCGGAATCGCCCATGGATACGCATATGCTCAATGGCGTAGCGCCGCCTGAAGTGCCGGTGAATCCCTAAACTGTTCACCACAACCTGCGCATACCGGGCCGGCGCGTTAGTCAGAAGGACTTTGCGTCCCGGCAATCGCGTCAGAAGCCTTTCCAGACCGGCCTCGGAGCGGATCAGTTCACCCACTTGCGCCTGCTCGACAAAACTGTGCGTTTCCTCGAGGAAATGTTCGGCCTTGACATTGTGATGGCGCACAAGCCCCAAGAGCGTTGCCCCGTAGCGCTTCCAATAGCTTCGCCTGAGCCGGTCTGCCTCGGCCGGACTGACCTGAAGATGGCGTTCGATATAGGAGTTCATCGTGCCATCGATCGTCGCAAAAATCCGGAATGACGCGTCGTGCAGCGTGTTGTCGAGGTCAAAAAACCAGGTCAGGGGTCCCAAGGTCAAGGCCAAACTAGTGGCTGCGGATCATGGTGCCGACGCCTTGCGACGTCAGGATCTCCAAGAGAAGGCAGTGTGGCACACGCCCGTCGACGATATGGACCGCGTTGACACCGCTCTTCGCCGCTTCCAGGGCCGAGGAGATTTTAGGCAGCATCCCTCCCGAAATGGTGCCATCAGCAAAGAGTTCATCGATCGCTTTGGCCGTCAGCCCTGTGAGCAATCGGCCTTCCTTGTCGAGCACTCCAGGCGTGTTGGTCAAAAGCACCAGCTTCTCCGCCTTTAGGATCTCAGCCAGTTTGCCGGCGACCAGATCCGCGTTGATGTTGTAACTCTCGTTGTCTTCACCGAAACCGATGGGAGAGATGACCGGAATGAAGGCGTCGTCCTGGAGGGCCTTAACGACCGCGGGATTGATCGATTCGATTTCGCCAACACGACCCATGTCATAGAATTTAGTCGGATCGTTGATGTCCTGCATCTTGATCTTGCGCGCACGGATCAATCCACCGTCGCGGCCGGTAAGGCCGACGGCTTGGCCGCCAGCGGCGTTGATCAACCCGACGATATCCTGCTGCACCTCGCCTCCGAGGACCCACTCGACGACCTCCATCGTCTCCTCGTCCGTGACGCGCATGCCCTGGATGAACACGCCCTTCTTGCCGAGTTTGCGCAAGGCGTCGTCAATCTGCGGGCCGCCCCCGTGGACGACCACCGGATTCATGCCGATGAGCTTGAGCATCACGACGTCATGGGCGAATGCCGCCTGGAGCTTCTCGTCGGTCATTGCATTGCCGCCATACTTGATCACAATGGTCTTGCCGTGGAACCGCTTGATGTAGGGCAGCGCCTCGGAGAGAATGTCGGCCTTCAAGGGAGGAGAGACAGATGTGCTGCTTAGGGACGATTCCATACTGCCTCCAGAAAACGGTGAGGCATTTTAGCCCACGACGGCCTCTGGAGTGTCGCCCACCGCGGACCCCGCCGCCCGGTTTTCAGTGACCCTCCACGAACATCGAATATGACGAATCCTCGTGACCAGACCGACTCCGACATGGGGGCCCAGCTCGCGCCGTTACGGCCCCACCTGGTCCGCTTTGCGCGCCTGCAGCTGCGCAATGACGCCTGGGCCGAGGATGTCGTCTCGGAGACCTTGATTGCGGTGCTGGAGAAGCCTGGAGCCTTCGCGGGCCAGTCTTCATTGAAAACCTACGTGATTGGCATCCTCAAGCACAAGATCATCGATTACCTTCGAGGAGTTCGCCGGGAGGTACAAATCGAGGCCGGCGAGGACGAGGCCGAGGGGGATGCGTTCGACAAGCTTTTTGCCACCGACGGACATTTTCGGGACCCGCCTCCCAACTGGGGCGACCCGCACGCCGCCCTCGAACGTCAGGAGTTTTTTGATGTGCTGCAGGTGTGTGTCGAGCGGCTGCCTGTCGCGATCGCGCGCGTTTTCATGATGCGTGAGTGGCTGGATCTGGAAACAGACGAAATTTGTAAGGAATTGGCGATTTCGACGTCCAATTGTTGGGTGATGCTGTATCGCGCCCGCATGCGGCTGCGCGAATGCCTGCAGCTCAACTGGTTCGGAGATCTCCCCAAGGTAACGCCGACATGAGCCTGATTCGAACCTGCAAGGAAATGCATCGACTGGTCGCCGAATCGCTGGATCGACCATTAAGCCCGATCCAGCGCCTGCAGATGCGCTTGCACCTGTCGTTCTGCGATGCCTGCACGAATTTCAAGCACCAGATGATGTGGCTGCGCGAAGCCATGCGCCGCTTCGATGAGCACTGACCCCAAAAGAGCCGCCCAACCGAGCGGACTCACCTCGTGTGCCCGCTGCCACGCCAGCCTCCTGTGCGGCAGCCTGCAGGGGAAAGGGCGTTGCTGGTGCGCAACGCTGCCCGCCGTTGAGCCCAACCGGGCGCTGGGCGGGTGTCTGTGCGCCGCCTGCCTGGCCAACGGGGTCTTGGCGCCGGCTAGTCCTCGGCCAGCGATTTCTTGAGCAAGCGTTTGGCCTCGGCGCGCCTGGCCGATGTCGATTTGACGTGCGCCCCGGCCGACCTTTGACGAGCGCGCAAGGCCAACGGGTTCCTTGGCTTGGTCGGTTGCAGCCGAAATGTGAGCTTTTGACGCGTACTGTGGGTCTTGTTTGCCATCGGCGTGCGTCTTCTACGGTGTCGATCCCAGGGCCCGGACCTCGACGTCCACGGTGGCTTGGGCTTTGCGGCCGCCAGGCTCGCTGATCTCGAAGGTCAGCGGGAAATGCTGCCCGGCCGACAGCGGCACCCTAAGGTCAAGGAGCATCACGTGCATTCCGTTGGGCCGAAGCTCAACCGTGGTTGATGCCGGCAGGGTGAGCCGGGCCACAGGCCGCATCGACATGCGATCGCCGTTGGCCACCATCTCGTGGATCTGCACGACTCCCGCGACCGGGCTGCTCAGTCCGGTGATGACTGCAGCAACAGGACTTCGAATCTCCATGAAGGCCCCGCTTGCCGCTTGTCCGGGCACGGTCGCTCGCGCCCATGGATGCGTGATCTCGATCGGCGGCGCGGGTTCCGCCGCGAAAAGGCTCCCCCAGATCGATAACAACATCAGCGCAAAAAGCTTTCTCATCCTTCCCCCTGGCTTCGAATCCACCCCGAAATGTAACGCTATATGGCGTTCGAGCCCAAGGAGGCCACGAGAGGCGAGACGGCCCCGCTTTCTGCAGGTTCGATCTGAAAGCGATATACGCCGGCGGAATCCAGGGTCCGAACCAAGAGGCCCCTGAACCAGAGTGCGTGGAGGTGCGCGAGGGCCTCTCCAAAGGCAAAAAACAGCTGATGCGTGTCAAGCTCACGCTTGAACATCACCGGAACGACATCGGCTGCCGTGGTTGGCCGTTCGCACAGCGTGAGGACCTCCGCGAGGCGGTCGGAATGGTGCTCGTGGAGCTGACGGATCCGTTCGTGCATCTTGCGAAAGGGTCTGCCATGGGATGGCAGGACCAGGGTCGTCTGCGGCAGCTCTGCAAAACGGTCGATCGAGTCGAGGAACTGCTGCACCGGGTTTGCCTCGGGCTCCATTGCGTGCACGCTGACATTCGTCGAGATCCGCGGCAACAACATGTCACCCGAAATCAGGATCCCGGAGTCGGGTTCGTACAACGCGGCATGCTCAGGCGAATGCCCAAAGCCGGTAACCACCTTCCACTGGTGCCCTCCTATGGACAGCCATTGCTGATCGGCGATGCGCCGAAAGGCGAGGGGTACTTTTGGCACGAGCTTCGAAAAATAGCTTGTTCGCTGGCGCAGCTTTTCGATGTGAGCCGACTCAGCCAAGCCGTGGGCCAAGAAGTGGGCAACGACCCCGGCTCCGTCGGTTCCTGGCAGCCCGGCCTGTAGCACGCGGCCCATGGCGTATTCCCCGAGGGTCATCCAAAGCGGTGCCGCAAAACGCTCGGTTAGCCAGGCCGCGTTGCCCAGATGATCCGGATGGGTATGCGTGCAAAGAACCCTGACGATCGGAAGGCCTTCGAGCTCGTGCGCGATCACGGTGTCCCAGAGGGCGCGCGTCTCCTCGGAGGCGATGCCGCAATCGATGACCGTCCAGCCCGCGCGGCCTTGGAACCGGTCGCGCAGCAGCCACAGATTGATGTGGTTCAGGGCAAAGGGCAGCGGCTTTCGAATCCAGTACACGTCTGGAGTGATTTCGAGCTTTGCCCCCGGGAGAGGCAGGACCTCTCCGAAGGGATATTCAAGTCGGTTTTCGAGTGAATTCACGGGCCGAAAAGCTCCTCTCGACAACGCGCCGGCGCTTGCAAAAGGGGCTTAGAATTGACGTTAACGGAAACTAGAGTGTAGCGTTAGCGCGGCAAAGCTGCAGATCACGCGAAACAGTCCGCTATGGCAACCTATTCGATCACCGAACTCGCGCGCGAATTTGATGTCACCCCGCGCGCGATCCGATTCTATGAAGACCAGGGGCTCCTCGAGCCCAGTCGCGAAGGCGTCAACGGACGGCAGCGCGTCTACTCCCAGCGCGACCGGACGCGCCTGAAGCTCACGCTGCGCGGAAAGCGGCTGGGGCTTGCCCTGTCCGAAATCAAGGAGCTGGTCGACATGTATGAATCCCCAAAGGATACCGTCGCCCAACTCAGCCGTTTTCTGGCGGTCCTGGCACGACATCGACAAACGCTTGAGCAGCAGCGCGAAGACATCGAAGTCGCGCTCGCGGAAGTGGAAACGCATGAATCCCAGTGTCGAAAACTGCTCGCAGACACGGGAATAAGACCCCTGCCCTTGGGTGACGCCATGCGGGCTACGACCAAGGCGCCTCGGCGCGGCACCAAGGCGGCCCCGGAACGATGAAGGCCAGCTTGACGTTTACGTAAACGTCAAGTTGCCGCTACAATCCGTCTTTGGAGACTTCTCTGTTGGCTGGAGCCCTGAATGATTGACCCTGGGATCGCCCAAACCGTCCGCGATAGCTTCTCAAGTCAAGGCGCGATGCGCGCGCTCGGAGCCACGATCGCGACCCTCGATGACGGGTTTTGTGAACTTCGGATGCCCTATGCCGAAGCCGTGGCGCAACAACACGGCTATTTCCACGGGGGAGTGATCGCTGCCCTTGGCGATTCGGCCGGCGGGTACGCGGCCAATACCAAATTAATGCCCGAACGCGAGTGCCTCACGGCAGAATACAAGATCAACATGCTCACGCCTGCCCAAGGGGAGTGGCTCGTGGCGCGGGGGCGGGTGGTACGCCCTGGTCGATCACTCGTTGTCGTCGTGGTCGATCTTTTCGCGAGCCAGGCCGGGCAGGAACGGCATTGCGCGCTCATGCAGATGACCCTTTTCGCTGTCACCAGCCGGCCTCTAAGCGGTCGCGCGGGGTAATCAGGAGACTATCGTGAACGCTTCCATCGGCCTGCGGTTCGACCTGGGCGATGATGTCGAGTTGCTGCGCGACGCTGTGAGGACCTTCGCTCAGGCGGAGATTGCGCCGCGCGCGGCCGAGATCGACGCGAGCGACCAATTCCCCATGGACTTATGGAAGAAGATGGGAGACGTCGGGGTACTGGGCATGACCGTCGCTGAGGAATACGGAGGGACCAATCTGGGCTATCTCGCCCACATGGTGGCGATGGAGGAGATCTCCAGGGCCTCCGCCTCGGTAGGGCTATCCTATGGCGCGCATTCGAACCTCTGCGTCAACCAGATCCACCGCAATGGCAGTCCCGAACAGAAGGCCCGATATTTGCCCAAGCTGGTTTCCGGGGAGCACGTGGGCGCGCTGGCCATGAGCGAGACCGGTGCCGGCTCGGACGTGGTCAGCATGCGCTTGCGTGCCGACCTCAGGGGCGATCGGTACGTGCTGAACGGAACCAAGATGTGGATCACCAATGGGCCGGACTGTGACACCTTAGTCGTGTACGGAAAAACTCAGCCCGAACTGGGCGCGCGCGGAATGACCGCCTTCCTCGTCGAAAAGGGCATGAAAGGCTTTTCGGTCGCGCAAAAGCTCGACAAGCTGGGCATGCGCGGCTCGCACACCGGTGAGCTCGTCTTTGTCGATGTCGAGGTGCCTCTGGACAACGTCTTAGGGGAAGACGGTGGAGGAGCGCGTATCCTCATGAGCGGGCTCGACTACGAGCGCGCCGTCCTGGCTGCCGGGCCACTGGGAATCATGCAGGCGGCAATGGATGCCGTCGTCCCTTATATTCATGAACGCAAGCAGTTCGGCCAGAGCATCGGCGAATTCCAACTGATCCAGGGCAAAGTCGCCGACATGTACACCACCTTGCAGGCGTGCCGTGCGTACTGCTATGCGGTGGGAAAGAATCTCGACGCCCTGGGCCGGGAACATGTCCGGCAGGTCCGCAAGGACTGTGCGGGCGTCATTCTCTACTGCGCGGAGAAGGCGACCTGGATGGCAGGAGAGGCGATCCAAATCCTGGGGGGTAACGGCTACATCAACGATTACCCGACAGGGCGTTTGTGGCGCGATGCCAAGCTGTATGAAATCGGGGCGGGGACCAGCGAGATCCGTCGTATGCTCATTGGCCGCGAACTGTTCAACGAGACGATGTGAATGTAACCCGGCTCGCCAGAAGGGCGGGCTCGGAACAGGCCTGAAGGAGAAATATCATGCGAGAAGATCCCGTTGTGATCGTCGGTGCAGCGCGCACGCCCATGGGTGCGTTTCAGGGTGACTTTGCCTCGGTGAGCGCGCCGCAGCTGGGTAGTGTCGCAATTCAGGCGGCGCTCAAGCGAGGCCAGGTGGATGCCGATCACGTGGACGAAGTTCTGTTCGGTTGTGTCCTTCCCGCCGGACTCGGTCAGGCACCGGCAAGACAAGCCGCCCTCGGAGCAGGCTTGCCCCTGGGAACCGGATGCACCACGGTCAACAAGATGTGTGGGTCCGGGATGAAGGCCGCCATGCTCGCCCACGATCTCATCCTCGCGGGTTCGTCGGAGATCGCCGTTGCCGGCGGCATGGAGAGCATGACGAACGCGCCCTATCTCATCCCCAAAGCACGCGGTGGATACCGGATAGGTCATGGGACCATCTACGATCATATGATGCTCGATGGTTTGGAGGACGCGTACGAGAAAGGGCGTGCCATGGGTACGTTCGGCGAGCAGTGTGCTGCGCGTTATCACTTCAGCCGCGCGGACCAGGACGCTTTCGCCATGGAGTCGGTCAGGCGGGCGCAGACCGCGGCGCAATCGGGAGGCTTTCGCTGGGAGATCGCTCCGGTGACGGTCGCAACACGGGGTGAGGAAACCGTGATCGATAGCGACGAGGGTCCGCGCAAGATCAAACTCGACAAGATTCCTTCGCTTAGGCCGGCATTCCAAAAAGACGGCACGATCACCGCAGCCAGTTCAAGTTCCATCAACGATGGAGCCGCCGCGCTCGTGCTCATGCGAGCCTCCAAGGCCCGTGCCCTGGGACTCGTGCCGCTGGCACAGATCGTCGATCATAGTACGCACGCGCAAGAGCCTGCGTGGTTTACGACAGCGCCCGTCGCGGCGATCGAAAAGCTTTATCGCAAGACCGGCTGGACCACCGAGGACGTCGACCTGTTCGAGATCAACGAGGCGTTCGCCGTAGTGCCGATGGCGGCCATGGTGGAGCACCATATTCCGCGCGAGAAAGTCAACATTCACGGTGGCGCGTGCGCCCTTGGGCACCCGATCGGGGCCTCCGGTGCCCGCATTCTCGTGACCTTGATCGGCGCCCTGCGCAAGACCGGTGGACGGCGTGGCGTTGCTTCCCTGTGCATCGGAGGTGGCGAGGCGACCGCGATGGCAATTGAACTGGTGTGAGGCGATGGACTTTTTGCGGCGATCACAAACGGCAGCGCCGATGACGCATCCGAAGGGCCGCTGCCGCAAAAAGTCTCCTTCCCCTGCAAAACCCGCCGGGCCAGACGATGCTCCTTAATCCCGAGCAGGAAATGGTGCGAGATGCCGTGCGCGACTATGCCCTAGCCGAGATTGCACCTCATGCGGCGCAGTGGGATAAGAACTGCACTTTTCCCCGGCACGCATTAAAGGGCCTTGCGGATCTGGGATGCTTTGGCGTTACCGTGGCTGAGGATTTCGGGGGAGCGGGGCTGGACTTTGTTTCACTGGCTCTGATCCTCGAGGAAATTGCGGCCGCCGACGGGGCCACCTCCACCATCATCAGTGTAAATAACTGTCCGGTGTGCAGCATCCTCGAGCAGTTCGGCGATGCGCAGCAGAAGGAGCGATGGCTCGTCCCACTGGCGCGCGGCGCAATGCTGGGTGCCTTTTGCCTGACCGAGCCTCAGGCCGGCTCTGACGCCTCTCAATTGAGAACCTCGGCGCGCGAGGAAGAAGACGGATTCGTCCTCAATGGTGTCAAGCAGTTCATCACTTCGGGCAAGAACGCAGACCTGGCCATCGTGCTTGCTGTGACCGATCCGAAGGCGGGCAAGCGCGGCATCAGTGCCTTTGTGGTCCCCACGATCAACCCGGGGTATTCCGTGCCGCGACTGGAAGATAAACTTGGGCAGCATGCCTCGGACACCGCGCAAGTTCTCCTCGAGAACTGCAAAATCCCAAGGGACCACCTGATTGGCGCCATCGGCCAAGGCTACAAGATTGCCTTGTCCGGACTTGAGGGCGGGCGCATCGGAATCGCCGCGCAGTCCGTCGGAATGGCGCGTGCCGCCTTTGAGGCGGCCTTGGTCTATGCCAAGCAGCGTGAAAGCTTTGGCGTCCCCCTGTTCGAACACCAGGCCGTACAGTTCAAGCTGGCCGAGATGGCGACACAACTGGAGGCGGCAAGGCAGCTCATCTGGCACGCTGCCTCGCTGCGCGACGCCAAGCGCCCTTGCCTGAAGGAAGCGGCGATGGCGAAACTATTCGCCTCGGAGGCGGCCGAGCGGATCTGCTCGGACGCGATCCAAATCCACGGCGGCTATGGCTATGTCAGCGACTTTCCGGTCGAGCGCATCTACCGTGACGTTCGGGTCTGTCAGATCTATGAAGGCACGAGCGACATCCAGAAGATCCTGATCGGCCGTGCCCTTTCGTGATGCCCGCGGCAAAGCACCCGGACCACGCTGACGGCGAAGCGCCTAACCGCCTGGCGCACAGGACCGTCCAGGGCCTGGGCACCTCGCGAATCACTACCGCTTGCCCCTGCGGAGGTGAGCGCTATACGGAATGCTGCGGCCGTTTTCTCGACGCCGGCGCCACGCCTGAAAACGCGGTGCAACTGATGCGGGCCCGCTACTGCGCCTATGTACTGTCCCGCTTCGAGTTCCTCATGAGCACCTGGCATCCCGATACGCGTCCCCGACACCTCCCCGACCCGCAGATGCGCCAAGCCCGCTGGCTGGGCCTCGAGATCCGCGACACAGAATCGGGCGAAGAGAGCGCCACGGTGCAATTTGTCGCTCGCTATCGGCTCGCCGGACGCGGCCACCGGCTGCACGAGAAAAGCCGCTTCACGCGGATTGCCGGTCGCTGGTTCTACCATGATGGCGAGTTTCTTGAATGAAACCGTCCTCCTTTTGCGGGGCGCATGGCGCCTTCGCTTCGACCACTTCCACGAGCCTTCGCTTTCATGGCCACTCTTGAGTCCAAGCTCAACGCGCGCTCTTCCGAATTTCAGGCCAATGCGCTGGCCATGCAACGATTAGTCGATGACCTCACAGCCAAGGTCGCCAAAGTGGCCGAGGGAGGCGGCGCTGTCGCACGCGAGCGCCATACGGCGCGTGGGAAGCTGCTCCCACGAGATCGTGTCGAGTTGCTGCTCGACCCGGGCACGCCGTTCCTTGAGCTTTCTCAGTTGGCCGCTTTCGGGCTTTACGAGAACGAGGCGCCTTCTGCAGGAATCATCACGGGGATCGGACGCATTTCCGGCCGTGAATGCGTCATCGTGTGCAACGACGCCACGGTCAAGGGCGGAACCTACTATCCGGTCACGGTCAAAAAACACCTGCGCGCCCAGGAGATCGCGGGACAAAACGGCTTGCCCTGTGTCTACCTGGTCGACTCCGGTGGCGCCAATCTGCCCAACCAGGATGGTGTTTTTCCCGACCGCGAACATTTCGGCCGCATCTTCTATAACCAGGCCAACCTGAGCGCACGCGGTATCGCGCAGATTGCCGTCGTGATGGGTTCATGTACCGCGGGCGGCGCTTATGTTCCGGCAATGAGCGATGAATCGATCATCGTGAAAGGACAGGGCACCATCTTTCTGGCCGGGCCTCCGCTCGTGAAAGCGGCCACCGGCGAAATCGTCACGGCCGAGGATCTTGGCGGCGGAGATGTCCACAGTCGGCTCTCGGGTGTCGTCGACCACCTGGCGCAAAATGATCGGCATGCACTGTGGCTTGCGCGACGCATCGTCGCGAACCTCAACACGCGAAAAGAACCCGCAGTGGTTCTGCGTGACCCAATCGAGCCACGGTATCCAGCAGATGAACTGTACGGCGTCATTCCCGCCGACACCCGCCGACCCTACGACGTGCACGAGGTCATCGCGCGCTTGGTCGACGGTTCCGAATTCGACGAGTTCAAGGCGCGCTACGGCACCACCATCGTGTGCGGATTCGCCCATGTGTTGGGGATACCGGTGGGGGTGGTGGCGAACAATGGCATTCTTTTCTCCGAGTCCGCCCTAAAGGCGACGCACTTCATCGAACTGTGTGGCCAACGAAAGATTCCTCTCGTCTTTCTTCAAAACATCACGGGATTTATGGTGGGCCGTAAGTATGAAAACGAAGGGATCGCCCGCAATGGGGCCAAGATGGTGACCGCGGTGGCGACGGTCCAGGTGCCCAAGTTCACCATCATCATCGGTGGATCGTTTGGCGCGGGAAACTATGGCATGTGCGGCCGTGCCTACGACCCGCGGTTCCTCTGGATGTGGCCCAATGCCCGCATCTCCGTCATGGGGTCTGAACAGGCCGCAAGTGTCCTGGCCACGGTACGACGCGATGGTATCGAGTCACGGGGCGGGACCTGGGCGCCCGAAGAGGAAGAAGCATTCAAGGCGCCAATCCGGGACCAGTACGAGAGTCAGGGTCATCCGTACTACGCGAGTGCCCGCCTGTGGGACGATGGGGTGATTGACCCGGCCCAGACGCGCACGGTACTGGGTCTTGGGCTTTCGGCCAGCCTGAATGCGCCGATCGGCGAGACCCGTTTCGGTGTTTTCCGGATGTAGTTTCGCTGGCGCCGTCGTGCTCTCTCACTTCTCTATCAGCGTGTTCAACAGGCTATGACAACAGACACTATCACCGTCGAGATGCACGAGGGTTGGGCCAGGATCGACTTGAATCGGCCTGAACTGCGCAACGCCTTCAATGAATTGATGATCGCCGAACTCAACGCGGCCATCGTCGCCTGCGGCGCCAATCCCGCGGTGAGAGTCATCGTGCTGGGAGGAAAGGGCAAGTCCTTCTGCGCGGGCGCCGACTTGAACTGGATGCGCAAGATGGCTTCCTACACCGAGGCTGAGAACCGAGCCGACGCGCTCGGCCTGGCCCACATGCTCCGCAATCTCTACCTCGTCCCCAAACCCATCATCGCCCGGGTCCATGGCGACTGCTACGCTGGAGGCATGGGACTTGTTGCCGCGTGCGATCTCGCAATCGCGGTTCCCGAGGCGAATTTCTGTCTGTCCGAAGTGCGGCTGGGCTTGATCCCGGCCACGATATCCCCCTATGTCGTTGAGGCGATCGGCGTTCGCGCGGCGCGGCGATACTTTCTCTCGGCCGAGCGCTTCGGGGCGGGTGAAGCCAGCCGGTTGGGTTTGATCCACGAAATCGCTCCTCTTCAGGAACTCGATCAAGTCATCGAACGACTCGTGGCAACGCTTCTGGGCAATTCACCTCACGCGATGCAAGAAGCCAAGCGTCTCATTCGGGATGTGGCGCACCAACCCATAGACGAGGCGTTAATCGACGAGACGGCCGAGCGCATCGCGCTGATTCGCGCGTGTCCGGAGGGTCGCGAGGGAGTGAGCGCCTTTCTGGAAAAGCGCAGCCCCGCGTGGCTATCGGATACGCACGCCCACGGGTCCTAGTCATGTTCAACAAACTTCTCATTGCCAATCGCGGGGAGATCGCCTGCCGCGTTGCGGCGACCGCGCGCCGTCTGGGGATCACGACGGTCGCAGTCTATTCTGACGCCGACGCCACGGCCAAGCACGTGCGTTCATGCGACGAAGCCGTGCGCGTGGGCGCCGCGCCCGCGCAGGAAAGCTATCTGCAAGGCGGCCGCATCATCGAGGCTGCGCTCGCGACCGGTGCCAAGGCCATCCACCCGGGCTACGGCTTTCTTTCCGAGAACGCCGAGTTCGCAAGCCAGTGTGCCGCAGCCGGGCTGATCTTCGTGGGCCCCCCCTCGGAGGCGATTCGCGCGATGGGCAGCAAGTCGGCAGCCAAGTCGCTCATGGAGAAGGCGGGCGTTCCCCTTGTGCCGGGCTACCACGGGGCAAACCAGGATCCGGCGTGGCTCGAAGCCGAGGCCACCCGGATCGGCTATCCGGTCTTGATCAAGGCATCGGCCGGCGGCGGCGGCAAGGGAATGCGCATCGTCGAGAAGGAGTCGGAGTTTGCGGCGGCGCTCACGTCTTGCAAGCGCGAGGCGCGCGCTTCCTTTGGTGATGATTCGGTTCTGATCGAACGCTACCTGATCCGCCCCCGACACATCGAAATCCAGGTGTTCGCCGACAGTCACGGTCATTGCGTGTATCTGTTTGAGCGCGACTGTTCCGTCCAGAGGCGTCATCAGAAGGTACTGGAGGAAGCCCCGGCGCCCGGTATGACCGAAGTGCGTCGGGGCGCCATGGGTCAGGCGGCCGTGGCGGCGGCTCAGGCGGTGGGGTATGTGGGCGCGGGAACCGTCGAATTCATTGCGAATCAAGACGGATCCTTCTACTTCATGGAGATGAACACCCGCCTGCAGGTCGAGCACCCGGTCACTGAGATGATTACGGGCTTTGATTTGGTGCAATGGCAGTTCGCCATTGCCTCCGGCGCGCCTCTGCCCTGTACCCAGGAGGATTTATCCATCCACGGGCATGCGCTCGAAGCGCGGCTCTATGCGGAGAACCCCGAACGGGGATTTCTTCCCGCGACCGGGACGCTCTTGCGGCTGCGGCTGCCAGAGGCAGTGGAATTCCAGGTTTTTGCCGGGGGAACTTCGGGAGTACCGGCTGCAGTACGCATCGATAGCGGCGTGCGCGAAGGCGATCGCATCACGCCCTTCTACGATCCCATGATTGCCAAACTCATCGTGTGGGGCCCGGACCGCCCGGAGGCCCTTCGACGGATGCGCAAGGCTCTGGATCAGACCCAGATCGTCGGCCTTGCAACCAATGTGGCCTTTCTTGGCCGACTCGTGGACTCGAACGCGTTTCGCGCCGCGGATCTCGACACGGGACTGATCGAACGCCATCGGAACGAGCTCTTTGCACCCGAGCCTGCGCTAGACATCGCATGGATCGCGCTGGCCGTGGCAAGCCTCATTGGCCAAGAACTTGACAGCACGACTGCCGATCCCTGGTCGCGTCGCAACGGCTGGCGCTTGAACGGCTCAGCCGTTCGTCCATTTCACTTCGCGCTTGGAGACGAGCGCTACACGGCGAGGCTCCTCTACTTGAAGGAGGGCTTTAGGCTTCGTTTTAACGACGTGGAGGCCAGCTTCGCGCTCACCAACACCGATCCCACCAACCTTCGCGTCCTCGTCGATGGTCAGGTGTACGCGGCGCAGATCCAAAGGGAAGGCTCGATCGTGCATCTGTTTCGGGCAGGCCGTCACGTCAGCCTAGATTGGCTCGATGCTCGAGCCGAGGTCTTCGAATCCGAGTCCGAGGAACATCGATTGACGGCGCCCATGCCCGGCAAGGTGGTTGCCGTACTGGCCAAGCCCGGCGCCACCGTGTCGCGCGGCACGCCCCTGATCGTGATGGAAGCCATGAAGATGGAACACACCATCGCCGCCCCGGGACCGGGCGTCGTTTCTGAAATCCTCTTTGGCGTCGGGGATCAGGTCGCCGAGGGCGCCCAGCTCCTGGTCTTCGAGCCGAAGAAGGCGGAGTCGTGATGCGGATCGTTTTTTGCGCAAGCCAGACCGAGCCGGGTCGCTGGATCGAGGGTCTGCAGCGGTTGCTGCCTGATGCGACCATCGTGAATTTTGATCCAGGCGAGCGGGATCCCGCACCGGCCGACTATGCCGTCGTCTGGGCTCCTCCAGCCGCGCTGTTCGAGTACCAGCGGCATTTGAAGGCCATCTTTAATCTCGGAGCGGGCATGGACGCACTGCTCTCGTTGCCCAATGTACCCAAAGATCTGCCCCTGATCCGGCTCGGAGACGCGGGCATGTCGGTACAGATGGCCGAGTATGTCTGCCATGCCATCGTCCGCTACGCGAGGGAACTGGACACCTTCGAGTCGGATCTGAAGGCAGGAACGTGGAGCTTTCGCAAGCCGACCCTCAGGAGTCACTACCCGGTGGGTGTCATGGGTCTTGGAGTCATCGGCGCGCGGGTCGCACAGTCGGTAGCCAGCTTCGAATATCCGGTGTCAGGGTGGTCGCGAAGCCCGCGTAGCGTCGCCGGAGTGGAGTGCTTCCATGGAGCAGCGGCACTGGATTCGTTTCTGCGTGCAGTCAGGATCCTGGTCTGCGTTTTGCCGCTGACGCCCGAAACCGACTCCATACTGAACCGCGAGAATCTGTCGAAACTGCGGCCCGGTGGCTACCTCATCAATGTTGCCCGGGGAGCGCACCTGGTCGAGACGGACCTTTTGGCCCTTCTGGATTCAGGCCACCTCGCTGGCGCTACACTGGATGTGTTTCGCGAGGAGCCGCTGCCGGCGCAGCATCCATTTTGGAACCATCCGAAGATCACGATGACGCCGCACATCGCCGCGCGCACGCTGCGCGATCTAACCCTGGCTCAAATCGCCGGAAAGATCGCGCGACTTGAGCAAGGAGAGTCGGTCCAAGGCATGGTTGATCTTCAACGAGGCTACTAGACCAATGCGCAAAGGAGATGCGGTGAATCTACCCAGGCGGGTCAAAATTGTTGAAGTCGGACCGCGCGACGGATTGCAAAATGAGAAGTCGGTGGTCCCGCTTCAGGTCAAAATCGAGTTCTGCAACCGGCTTTCTCACGCAGGAATCCCGAATCTGGAAGCTGCGGCCTTCGTCTCGCCGAAATGGGTTCCCCAGATGGCCGATAGTGCGGCGGTCATGGAGGGCATCGAGCGCGTGCCCGGCACGATCTACTCGGCACTCACGCCCAACATGAAGGGTTTCGAACAAGCGCTCGCAGCGCGTGCGGACGAAGTAGTCATCTTTGCGGCCGCTTCGGAAGCCTTTTCACAAAAGAATATCAACTGTTCGATCGCGGAGAGCGTCGAGCGCTTTCGGCCCGTGGCAGAGAGCGCGAAAAAACACCTTCTGCGCTTGAGGGGGAGCATCTCGTGCGCTCTGGGATGTCCCTACCAAGGCGAGGTGAGCCCGGCCGCCGTGGTCGAAGTCGTGCAACGGCTGGCGGAACTGGGATGCGACGAGATCGACATCGCAGACACGATTGGCGTAGGGACTCCGGGGCGCACGCGCGAGGTCATGCAAAGGGCCGCCCAGGTGTTTCCGCTTGGTCGGCTCTCCGGGCATTTTCATGACACCTATGGGCAGGCCATCGCAAACATTTATGCGAGCATGGAAGTGGGCATCTCGATCTTCCACAGTTCGACGGCGGGATTGGGAGGTTGTCCCTACGCCAAAGGCGCAACAGGGAATGTCTCAACCGAGGATGTCCTTTTTCTCATGCGCGGACTGGGCATCGAGACAGGGGTCGATCTCGATGCCATCGTGGATGCGGGCCAATGGATCAGCGCTGCCCTAAACCAAAAGGCGGCTTCTCGCACGGGCAACGCTCTATTCGCCAAGCGGGCGGCCTAGTCTTTCCATGGACGCAGACGCTCCCGTCGTGCCTTCCCCATGCGTGTCGGTCTGTCAGATGGAAGAAGTGGCCGAGTCAGACGAAGGCGCTCTGTGCAGCGGCTGCCTAAGAACCCTTCCCGAGATTGCCGCCTGGGGCACCGCGACCGACGAGGTCAAGGCGGAGATCTGGAGGCGCATCGCAACACGCCGCCGCAAAATGTTTGAAACCAAGGGCTAGACCGGGCTTATGGAATCATCGAAAAAGAAGGCCGTTTGGTATTTCGACTTTGTGTCTCCCTACGCTTATTTGCAAAGCGCTCTTCTAGCGAGGCTCGCGAAGGAAGTCGACTGGGTTCCTCGCCCGATCCTCTTTGCCGGGCTTCTGAAACACTGGGGGACCCTCGGGCCAGCCGAGCTCGCACCCAAGCGCCAGTGGACCTACGAGCAGGTCGCGTGGCTTGCGAACGAGCATGGGATTGCCCTGAAAATGCCACGAGCCCATCCTTTCAACCCTCTGCCGCTCTTGCGCCTTTCGCTCGTCGGATCCACCGATGGTGTAATCGCACCGGATCGGATCGAGCGGCTGTTTCGCTTCGTCTGGGCCGAAGGAAATCTTCCCACCGACACCGGCGCCTGGGACGCATTGCTCGAGGAGCTAGGGACTGATCCGGGCGCGCTGGAGAGGCCGGAAATCAGGGCCGCCTTGCGCGCCAACGGCGAGCGCGCCCTCGCGGACCACGTCTTCGGTGTTCCGACGACGGTGGTCTCGGGACGGCGCTTCTGGGGCTTCGATTCGACGCCCATGTTGACGGCGTTTATTCGGGACGACCCATTCTTCGAAAGTGAACGATTCAAGAAGCTGGCCGACCTGCCGGTGGGTGTCATACGCAAGCCAAACTAGCCCTGGGCCCTGCCCTGCACGGTGGCCCTCGATGACGGCTCATTCCCCCACGGCATGAGCTCGTACTCAAAACCGCCAACGAGCATATCTAACCAGGGCCCTGCGGCGCTGCTGCCCGAGACCATGCGCGTCTTCGAGCGAGGTTGGCTATCGTCGAACAGCGTGCTTTTTCAGGGGGCCGGCGCCACCGCACTCGTTGATTCGGGTTATGCGACGCACGCGTCCCAGACGCTCTCGCTCGTCGAGTCGACCCTGGGCGCGAGGCGGCTCGACCTGATTCTCACCACGCACCTGCACTCGGACCACTGCGGTGGACACGCTCGCCTGCAGCGCGCATGGGGCAGCGACGTGCTCGTTCCCAAGGCGGAGATCGAGCTCGTGCGCGAATGGCGTGAGCAGGAGTTCAATTTTGCCTTGACGGGCCAAAAGTGCGAGCGATTCTTCTGCGGCGGTGCCCTCGCTGTCGGTGCGGTTCTGACTCTAGGCGAGTTGCGATGGGAAATCGTGGCAGCGCCGGGACACGATCCGAATGCCATCATGCTTTATTGCGCCTCCGAGCAGATCCTGATCTCGGCCGATGCACTTTGGGAAAACGGATTCGGGGTCGTCTTTCCCGAGTTGGAAGGCGACCCCGGCTATGCGCAGACTCGACGCACACTGGAATCGATCCAGGGCCTGGCGATTCGACTGGTCATTCCCGGTCACGGAGCCCCTTTCACCGATATCGATAAGTCACTGAAGGCGGCCTTTTCACGCCTGGACTACCTGCAGGCGGATCCGACTCGGGGAGCGCGACACGCCCTACGAGTGCTTTTGAAGTTCTCGCTTCTCGAGCATCGGGTCTTGCTGATCGCCGATCTGCCACGGACTTTCGCCCCTGTTCCTTTGGTCTCCCGCGTAAATAGGCGATTTCTCCAACTCGAGGACGAAAAGCTGTGTGAGCTGGTGGTCCGTGAACTCGTGGGCTCTGGAGCGGCAACGGTCGAGGGCGCCTATCTCGTGAACCAGGACGGGCCGCGGGCATCCCGCACCTCGGGCAAAGCACCTCCGTGAGCAACGCGCGATGACCCCCTCCACTCCGGTCGCGGTGACCATTCCCGGGCTGGCCGGTCTCGAGCCCCTTTTGGTCACGGCGCATCTCATCGGGGTGATACTGGTCGTGGGACCGGTTCTCGTCGTGGATCTTCGGCTTTTGGGTTGGGGCCGGGGGATTTCCGTGAAACAACTCCACGGTTTTGCCATTCCGTTCTCGCTTGGAGCGCTCCTCCTCGTCATCCCGAGCGGACTTGCGCTGTTCGCAATCCATGCATCGGCGCTCATCGCGCAATCGGCGTTCTTCTACAAGATGCTCTTGCTGTTCGCCGCGGCAATCAACGCCCTGATCTTCTATACCGGGCCATTTCAGAGCGTCAAAAGCTGGGAGAACGACCCCAAAGCCCCCGGCGGGGCCCGCTTGGCCGCCGTGGGTTCCCTATTGATCTGGATTGCCGTCATTTGCTGCGGCCAGTCGATTGACCGCTTCTTGCGCTAGGAACGCCGAAGGCGCGTTGCTGTCCTAGCTCGATCAACGTGGAAAAGCCTGTGGGTCCTCGCAGGTTTTTCGGTCATCGAGTTCTTCGGGCGGCATAAACGTGCTGGCGAGAGCTCAAGAATCTGCCAGGAGGAATGCATGCTTGTCGGGCGCTCCCACCGGCGCAAGCCCCTTAAGATCGCCATCTCGCCGCGACTTTTCCATCCCGAGCCTGGCGCGGTGGGGTTGCGTTCGAAGCCGATCATGTACCTCGAGGACTCGGTCGCCCACTGGGTCATGTCACGCGACGTCATGGTCTTCATGCTCCCCATGGTGGCCCATGGCAACCTGGTCTCGCGCGGCAAGCTCAGGTTGGGAGACTACGTCGCCCAACTCGACGGTCTCGTTCTACAGGGGGGAGCTGACGTCAGCCCGGCAAGCTACAACGAGGAACCGCTCAAGCCCGAATGGTCGGGTGACAAGATTCGGGACGATTTTGAGCGTGAACTCCTCATGGAGTTCGTCGAGGCCGGCAAGCCGGTACTCGGCATCTGTCGGGGCGCGCAACTGATCAATGTGGCCTTTGGCGGCACCTTGTACCAGGACATCGGCGCGCAGCATCCCAACGCCATTGATCATGTCGACAACGACGCCTATGACCGCCATCACCATGAGGTTCGAATTGAACCGGGCACCCGGCTCGCCAAGCTTTACCCGGGGCTGGAGTCGGGGCGCATCACTTCGATCCATCACCAGGGCGTACGCACGCTCGCCCGCGATGTGGTGGTGGAGGCCTGGTCTGTCCCCGATGGCATGCCCGAGGCGCTGCGCGTCATGGGCAGGGGGTACGTGTTTGGCGTGCAGTGG
Source organism: Burkholderiaceae bacterium (assembly GCA_049514215.1). GTDB lineage: Bacteria > Pseudomonadota > Gammaproteobacteria > Burkholderiales > Burkholderiaceae_D > BOG-994. The sequence goes on along the minus strand of JBEKVI010000006.1, from coordinate 20,836 downwards.
CACCCGGAATTCCATCGACCGGGAGATCCTCTCTTGCTCGACTCCACGCCTATTTTGGAGGAGTTTCTCGATGCGGCCAGAAAACGCGCCTAGGCTTTCGAGCGGCTAGTGGGCCGCCCCGGCATCGACCGGACCCCGGGTTCGTTCAGGCTTGGCGATCCAAACCAGGGCCATGAGGAACAGAAAAATGACCCCGGAGATCCAAAATACATCCGCGGCTCCCAACATGTGCGCCTGTCCATCCAGGACACGTTCCACATAGCCCACGGCTTGGTCGCTCGTCATCCCCCGGGTCATCAGGGTCTGCACGGTGGAATCGGTGCCTGCACTGTAGCGGGAAATGTTCTCGGTTAGGTAGGCGTGGTGCATGGAGGACCGATTTTCCCAGAGGGTGGTGACGACCGAAGCGCCAATAGCCCCCGCGGTGATCCGTACGAAGTTGGAAAGTCCTGAAGCGGCCGCGATGCGCTCCGGTGGCAGTCCCGAAAGCGTGAGCGCCAGAAGCGGCAGAAAGAAGGTCGCCATCGCAGCGCCCTGAATGATGGTGGGCACGATGATGTGGATCGGATCAATGGTGGTGTTAAATCCGGCCCGCATGAACGACACGCACGCGAAGATGAAGAACGCGATCGTCGCCACCACCCGCGCATCGAGCCTGGGCATGTTGCGACCAATGATGGGCGTAAGGATAATCGCAAGTAGCCCGACAGGCGCGGTCATGAAACCGGCCTCGGTCGCGGTGTATCCCATCTGGGTCTGGAGCCACAGCGGCAAAATGACGACATTGCCGAAGAACACACCGTAGCCCACCGAGATCGCGATGACCCCCGCGGTGAAGTTGCGCCGCTTAAAGAGCGACAGATCCACAATCGGATGCTTGTTTTCGATCAGCTCCCAAACGAGGAACAAGGCGAAACCGATCAGCGCGGTCAGCCCTAGGATCACGATCATCGGGGAGTTGAACCAGTCGAGTTCCTTGCCCTTATCGAGCATGACCTGCAAGCATCCCACCCAGATGACGAGCAGTCCCAGGCCCACCGTATCGACGGGAAGCTTCCGAGTCGGCGTTTCGCGCGATCGATAGAGCATCCAGGACACGTAGGCGCTACCCAGCCCCACTGGGATGTTGATATAGAAGATCCAGGGCCAGGAAATATTGTCTGTGATGTATCCGCCCAAAAGCGGGCCGGCCACCGGCGCGACCAGCGTGGTCATCGACCACAGGCCCAAAGCCACACCGCTGCGCTCCTTGGGATAGCTCGCCAGAAGCAAGGTCTGGGATAGGGGAATCATGGGACCGGCGACCGCACCTTGAAGCACGCGAAAAAAGATCAAGGTCTGAAGGTTCGGGGCCAGGCCGCAAGCGAGTGATGCCAGTACAAATAGCAGAATCGACGTGACGAACAGCCGTACCGCGCCGAAGCGCTGCGTAAGCCAACCTGTCAACGGCACGGCGATGGCATTGGCCACGGCGAACGAAGTGATGACCCAGGTCCCTTGGCTGGTCGATACCCCGACATCGCCGGAAATGGCTGGAATCGAAACGTTGGCAATGGATGTATCGAGCACGTTCATGAACGTGGCCAGCGAGAGAGCGATTGTTCCCAGAATGCGCGCCCCGCCCTCCAGCGGGGGTGGGGGCACATAGACTTGGGGTACGCTCGGACTGCGCGGCCGCAAAGGGGGAACGGCGCCCAGGGGGAGGGTCTCGGTGCTCGACATCGTATTGTTCGATCCGACTCGGTGGTTCAGTTACGCAGCGCGACTTGACGATTCGGCTGCGCAGCCTCTTTTGCGGAAATCAGGGCCGCGCCGCTGGACGCCGTCGGATTCGCGGCGCTGACCTTGGTGCCCAGGTTGGCCGCGATGATGCGACTCACGATGGCATCCGCGTCGGCTGGCTGAGCCTGAACGACCTCGGACTGTAGCGCCGAGCTGCTCGCCTTGGCACTCGCCAGTTGTGGTCCGCTTTGGTCGCTGACGTCCACTTTGGCCACCATCGACAGCCCGATACGCAGGGGATGATCCGCGAGTTCCTTGGGATCCAGTGCAAGACGAACCGGCACGCGCTGCACGACCTTGATCCAGTTGCCGGTCGCGTTTTGTGCCGGCAAGAGCGAAAATGCCCCTCCCGTTCCAGCAGAAAGGCCCACCACCGTTCCATGGTATTCCGCCTTGCTCCCGTAGAGGTCTGCCTCCAGCGTGACGGTCTGCCCGACCCGCATTTTGCGCAATTGCACCTCCTTGAAGTTGGCGTCCACCCAAAGGTTGTCCAGGGGCACGATCGCCATCAGAGGCTCGCCCGGTTGTACGCGCTGACCGACTTGCACGCTTCGCTTGGCCACTTGGCCGCTGACCGGTGCCAGAAGGGTGGTCCGCGCTACGGCAAGGTAGGCTTCCCGCACCCGGGCTGCAGCGCGCATGACATTCGGATGCTGCTCGACGGTGGTCCCCTCGGTCAGGGTCTTGTTCGAAGCCAATTGCTCACGGGCGGCGACCGCCGCGGCCTGTGCCGCCGCAACCAGACTCTTGGCGTTCGCCAATTCGGATTCGACGTGTTGCATTTCCTCCGCTGACACCGCGCCTGTCGCCACCAAGGCCTGCCGTCGTTTGTAGTCGTCCTCTGCGCGCTCGAGCTCGGCCTTGGCTTTGAGCACGTCTGCCTCGCGGGCGGCGATGTTGGCGTCCAACGTGCCGTTGTTGGCGTACAGCGTGCGCACTTCACGCACTGCCTGACCCAATTGAGCCTCGGCCTGATCCAGCGCGACTTGGCCGTCAGCCTGATTCAAAAGGACCACCGGTTGACCCGCTTTGACCGTGTCCGTGTCATCGGCCTTGATGCTCACGACAGTCCCGCTGATTTCGGGCGTGATCTGGACCACGTTTCCGGCCACGTACGCGTCATCCGTTGACTCGTAGTGCAGGCCCACGAGGAAGTACCAGACGGCGTAGCCAAGCCCCGCCAAAATCACGACGGCCGCCATCACGCCCAGGATCCGGTTGCGCTTGGGCTTACTGGTCGCAGGCGGCGCGGTTTCTACGATATTCGGGTTGCTGCTCATGCTCGTCCTCCGCAAGGATCTCTTTTTGAAGTAATGATTCTTAACGCTGCGCGATCGGGGGTGCGCTCGACGCATAGCCACCGCCCAGCGCGCGAACGAGTTCCACGTCCAGATCCAGCGCACGCGCCTGGAGTTGGACGGCGATTCGGCGCTGTTGCAGGACGGCCGTCTCGGCCGTAAGCACGGTCAAGTAGTTGCCAAGGCCGGCCTTGTAGCGCTGTAGCGCGAGTGCGTACGCGTCTTCGATCTTGGTGACTGCGACCTGCTGCTCCGATTGCTGCACCTTGAGCGCTTGTTCCGAGGTGATCTGGTCTGCGACATCGCGCAGTGAATCGACCAAGATGGCGTTGTACTGATCGACCGCGGCATCGTAATCGGCGTCGGTGACACGCAGGTTGGCCCGCAAAGTACTGTTGAAGATGGGCAGGCTCAGCGCCGGCCCGACGGCAGTGTTCTGACTGGCCGCGCGAAAAAAGGCGGAGTTGCCAAGACTGATCAGGCCAACCGAGGCAACCAGGTTGATGTCCGGATAGAACTCTGCCTTGGCGCTATCGATGGAGCGCGATGCCGCTTCGACGCGCCAGCGCGCAGCAACCAGGTCGGGTCGGCGCCCGAGCAGATTAGCCGGCACCTCAGGCGGCAGCGCGACGGTTTCATCGATCTGGTCTTTCGGCCGCGCGAGGGTCATGCCATAGTCCGGGCCGCGTCCGACTAGAGCGGCAATTTGGTTGCGCGTGAGCGCGATATTTTCCTGTAGCTGCGAGAGGTCCACCCTCGCCTGTGGCAGTTCCGATTCGGCTTGGCGCAGCTCGACATTGGTGTCAAGGCCTGCCGTCACGCGCTGGCGGGTGAGTGTCATGATGTCGTCACGCTGCTGGATCGAGGCCTGGGTGACATCGGCGAGCATATAGAGGCGCTCCAGCTGGAACCAGGCGCGCGCGACCGACGTGGTGAGCGCAAGGCGCGCAGCGGCCGCATCGGCTGCACTGGCATTGGCTGAAGACCGGGCCGCCTCGATTGCGGAGCGGTTTTTACCCCAGAAGTCCAGGTCCCAGCTGAAATTCAAAAGCCCGATGTCCGTCGTATAGGTCGAGCCACCCAGGGGCGGAGGGTAGATGTAATTCGCCGTGAACTTGCCACGTTCCGACGATGCCTGAACACCGAGCTGCGGTTGTGCCTGCGCGCTTGCATAGCCGGCCAGGGCACTGGCGCGGGCGAGACGCGCCTGCGCCACGGCTAGCGTCGGACTGCCTTCCAAGGCCTGCGCCATCAAGCCATTGAGGTCCGTGTCGTGGTAACGCTCCCACCACTGATCGGCGGGCCAGTCCGCGGTGGCCGGCGCCTTGGCTAAGCTTTCATGGCTTGCCAGCGCACCCGGGTCGATCAGTTGGGCGCCCGGTGCAATGCCGCTTGCACACCCGGCCAACAGGAACGCCGTGGCGAGCGCCGCCGCGATCGCGGCGCCTGAAGTGGCCGCCCAGGCGACCACCTCCGGACGCAAATAGTCGCGAGCGGCCGCGTTTAAGGTCGCGGAAATCTTACGCATAGTATTCAAGCTTTCTTTTTTCGGCTGCGCTTTCAGGAAACTCACCTTGACCTCCATCGAGCGTTATTTGGGGCTATGCCTCGAGGTCGGCGTCCTTTGCGGCGTTATCGACGATCCGTCGCAAAAACGTCTTCAATTGTTCAACGTCCCCTTCCGAAAACCCCTTGAGATGCCGATTCAGAACCTTCACCATGACCGCCGGGAGCTTGTCTACCAGGGCCTGGCCGGACTCGGTCAGCGCCAAGCGTACGATGCGCCGATCATCTTCCGAGCGAGTTCGTTTCACCATCCCCTTCGCCTCGAGTCGATCGATCATCCGCGTCATAGAGCCGGTGTCGCAGCTCATCTCGCGTGAAAGCTCTGCAGCCGTCGCGCCCCGTCCCTTCGACATCGTAATGAGGATGCCCCATTGGTCGTACGAGACGTCGTAGGCCGCCATCTCCCGGTCGACTGCCGCCGTGAAGATCATGCGCACGCGCTTGATCAGGTAACCCACGCTGTCGTCGAGTCGGTAGGTTTCCACGTGGTACGGGCCGTTGGGCGTTGAATCAGAGGGTTTCATCTGGGACCTGTTGCTGACCAATTTATGCTGCCTATGCAGTTATTGCAAGATCAATATTTGGCATAGCAGGTATAATCCTGCCTTATAGCGCCGAGGCTCGCTTTTTGATGTGAACACTCACTTAGGAACCTGCCGCAGCTTGCGTTGCCCAACAGCCCATGGGAACAGTCTCCGTGCTTCGGGCAGGTCAAAATGGGAATCCGAATGGCATGCGCTACGAGCTTTATTACTGGCCCGGGCTTCAGGGCCGGGGAGAATTCGTCCGATTGGCACTCGAGGAAGCGGGGGCCGACTATATTGATGTCGCCCGCCATCCAAGCGCCCGCAACGGGGACGGGATCATCGAGAAATTCCTCGGCAACGAATCCGAGCATTTCCCGCCCTTTGCCGTGCCGGCTCTACGGGCCGGCAAGCTCCTCATCAGCCAGACGCCGAACATCCTGCTCTACTTGGCCCGGCATCACGATCTCGGGCCCACCGACGAGGTCGGCGGACATTGGGCGCATGGTCTGCAACTGACCATCGCCGATCTCGTGGCCGAAGTGCACAACACTCACCATCCTGTGGCCTCGAGCCTCTACTACGAGGACCAGCGGCCCGAGGCCGCTCGGAACACCCGGCATTTCCTCGCGGAGCGTGTGCCGAAGTTTCTCGGCTATTTCGAGACCGTGCTCAAGCGCAATCCCGCAGGACCGCAATTTCTCGTGGGGTCCTCCCTAAGCTATGTCGACCTTTCGATGTTCCAAGTCCTCGGCGGCCTCCGATACGCGTTCCCCAAATCCATGCGGCGCTTAAGCGGGGCATACCGCAATCTGCTTGCTCTCGAACGCGAAGTCGCGCGACGGCCGCGCATCGCCGCTTATCTCGCCTCCCCGCGCCGGCTGCCGTACGACCAGGACGGCATCTTCCGTCACTACCCCGCGCTGGAAGCGTCGCCTCTCTAGGAGGTCCGCTGCTCGCGGTCTTTTTGGTTCTGCTGCTCGATGCGCTCGCGCGCCTCCTTCCACTGCGCATCGCTCCACCCGCGCAGCTCGTAGAAGTTGCCCCCGGTCCCCAGGTAGGCGCCGCCATCCATCATGATGGACTGGCCGTTGAGCCACTGGCACCCGTCGGAGAGGAGGAAAGTCGCGAGATTCTGCAGCTCCGACATGTCACCCGAGCGACCCATTGGGTTGATCTTGGCACTGCGCGCACCCGGTTCTTCGCCCGGATTCAGGCGCTTGCTCATCCCTTCCGTCGGTATCTCGCCGGGCCCGACCGCATTGAGCCGTATTCCGTACTGGGCCCATTCGGTGGCAAGGGACATCGTCATGGCATGGATCGCACTTTTGCTCATGGCCGAGGGGACCACATAAGGGCCGCCATTGAGCACCCACGTCACGATGATCGACAGGACGCTGCGATAAGGGTCTCCGCGTTTCCACTGACCGGTACGTGCCATCTCCACCCAGCGACGACCGACTGCGTGCGTGACGTAGAAAGTCCCATGCATCACGATATTGGCCACGGCATCGAATCCGCGCGAAGAAAGCGCAGCCGTGGGCGAAATGAAATTGCCGGCGGCATTGTTCACCAAGCCCGTAAGCGGTCCTTGCGTGAAGATCTCCTCGACCATCGCATCGACCGCCTGCGCGTCCCGGATGTCCAGACCGAACGCAGTCACCGACCCTCCGTGGCGCTCCATCAGGGCTTCTGCCGTAGCATCGCAGACCCCTTTGCGGCGACCACAAATGAAGATGTCCGCTCCGAGTGCAAGAAACTGCTCGGACATGGCTCGCCCCAGTCCCGTGCCGCCCCCCGTTACCAGGATTCGCTTTCCCTTTAACAAGTCCGGTTGAAACATGTCTCCTCCCAAATCCGTCTGTTCGGGGCCTTATCGGCCGACAAGAAGCCCTTAGCGGGCATGCTAGCCGATTTGAACTCGGGCCGTCAGCCCCGGCAACGCACCAATGGGTCTCGCATTTCCAGCGACACCTTGCGGCGCGGGACGGCGCTGGCACTTGCCGTAGGCGAAGATGTGAAGCAATCTAGCGAAGGTTCTCCCGGCCAAAGACAAGGCCATCAGAACTCCCTATTTTCCGCCACCGGAGAAAGGTGGCTCGCGGAGGATTTGAACATGCCCGAATTGGATGCGGATGCGCTCGAGCAGTTGGCCCTGCTGCGCCGACAGCTGCGCGATCTCAAAGGATTGACGGAATCAAGACCGGGAGTCTTCACCTACGGGGGCAAGCCCTTTCTCGCCTTTGTCGAGACGGAGGATAAAGCTCTCGTCGCCGAAATACGAAACGCCAATACAGGACATGCCGCGGTGACCCGAGTCACGGTGGGTAGCGCTGCCGATGGGCGAAAAGTCATTGATGAAGCACGCCGCAGGCTCGCGCGCCTGACCGACGACTGAACACTGAGCATCGGCTTGATGCTTGCCCGCCCGCGCGCCCTGGATCTTTTTAGGGCCGGCTAGGTCTGCGCGACAGGCTCCTGCGGCCCGGGTGTCTTCTGCCGCTCCAGGTTATCCATCACCCCGCGCACGGCACGATCGACCAGGGTCTCGCTTTCCACCGAGCGCAGATCGCCGTTGCGTAACGACTTCCGTAGCGCATCCGGATCCAATGAATGCGCCTTTTGTCCGTGGGCTGCGATGAAGAGATAAAAGGACTTCAGGGGACTGATCCACGCGAGCCGGACCCGATTAAAGCCACCGTCGACCTTAAGCTCATACCAGCTGCCGCGCTCTAACGACTCGATCCAGTTGGAGACCAACTCCTCGCTTGGGCGGGAGTGATTGATCGAAACCGACTCCGGACCGGTCGGGATATCCAGAAGCTCGACCTCGCCATTGGCCTCGACCGCGACTCTGCGGGCCGATTGGGGAGACAACTTCACTTCGGCAGCTCCAGCGACTGCCGTCACGTCGCTGGCCACCACCATCGCGCGCAGGCGATCGGCAAAGCTATCGATATCGATCTGCTCGGTAGGCACGGCACTGGCGGTACGTACGACAGAGGAATGAAGCTGCATCAATTCGGCGAAGAATTGGGTTTCTTGGTCGGGTGGGTATCCGATCAGGGCAAGACCCTCGCGAATGGTGCCGATCATCTTGGGCAAGAGCGCAACGAGCTTACGCCGGTCTTCGGTCAAAACCTTCGGCTGGGCGCTCCACACGAGATCCAAGCAGAGCTGCTTAAAGCGCTGAAAGCTCGGATCCGATGCGCTGTCCTCGGTGTGGCAAGCCACCTCGACCAGAACATGCGTCCAGACGTCGAGCAAGAAGGCCTTCAAAAAGGGAGCGAGAGAGACCCCATAGAGCAGCTGATTGACCTGGATCGTGGCGTTGATCCCCAGGACCTCGCGAATTTCGGCGCGTTCCAGGACGTTCGCTGCCCGCCCGACAATATCGTTGGACTGCGTGTGCTCGCGCTCGATGAAGTGCTCGAATTCGGAAAGCGAGCGTTCGTAGACGTCGCTGCTTTCGTCGTCGACGTTGCGCAGCACGGCCATGACGATGCGCTCGACTTCGGCGAAGAAGCGCGCACTGGATTCCCCCACTCCCTCGTAACCGACGGCACACGATGCAATGCGATCAATCAGGCGCCGCGTAGGATGAGCCCGGGTCGCGAAAAAAGATCCATCAGAAAGCGCGACACGCAACACGGGCAGCTGCAAGCGTCCCAAAAGGGTCTTGAATTCGGCCGGAAGCTTGTCGTCAGCCAAGATCTGATCGAACAACATCGCGACGATGTCGATCTTCATGCGATCGACATTGTTCGACGCCGCCGCGGAAAGCTGGTTATGGTTTGCCCAGATGAAGTTGGGAACCAGGTTCTGCGGCAACGACGCGAGATCGAAACCCACGTTCTGAGCGTCCCTGAGCTCCTGGATCGCGCTTAGGAGATGGCGCCGCGAGTGTCCGGCCGGAAAGCCCGCTTCGGTCGCCGTTCCGAATCCGTTGCGGTAGACCGGTGCATTGCTCACCAGTTTCTGCAAGGCTTCAAACATCGAGAGCGTGCTCTCGACGACGTGACCGACCGCATTCTCGATGCGCTCGTTTAACCCATCGTCGTGCTCGTAGCCCGTGCTCGGGCCACCGACGCCCACGGATCGACTCTTGGGCGCGCGACGGGCCGCGTTGATATGCTGGACCTTCGGAAGCACCTTGTGGGAGATGAGGCGTGCGTTGAGGTCGTGGTACACCGAGCCCAGCTTGGTTGAAAGCGCGGTCTCAAAACTGCGTAGGACCTCCAAGCGCGTTGCGTGATCGGTCTCCATCTCGGCGCAAGCCTTGCCCAGGGCTTGGCAGAACAGTTCGGGTCGCAGAGGATTGTCGGCTTCCTCGGCGCCATCGCGACCGAGCAGATAGCTCATGCGAGCGTTGAGATCACGAAGCTCCCACTCCACGCTGGCCTTGACCTTGTCCGCCAGGCGCCGGACCTGGACGTCCTCGTCTATTTTGTCCGTATCGACTAGGGACAGTTCATCGAACTCATATCCAACGTGCGATCGTGTCGACGATCCCTTGTGGGCCACGCTTTCGTCAAGGAGGGCGCGGAAGTTCCTCTTAAAGCGCTGTTCAATCACATCGCTCGAATTGCGAACCTTGTTGTAGGCATCGAGGAATACCTGGCGTTCGCGATTGGTCCCACACGATTCCGATTTTGCGAAGAGATGCTCAACCACGTCTTCGAGTACCGCCGCAAACGATTGATCGAGCTTGTCGAGTACCGTCGTCAGTTCGTTCGAGAGAATCTGGTGGCGAGCAGCGACGCTTAAGTTCTGTTCGAGATCAGTGGTCATCTTCGACCTCTAGAGGCGCGGAATGAATGCAAGGTGGAGGCTGCTGGAGCTTCGAATATAGCGCAAAAAAATGTCACTATCTGCCCGGAATTTCGACAGATTGGCAGAATCTTTTAGACGAGATTTTCGCTCTAGAATTCTCTCGATGAAGTCGCCTAGAACGCGTGCGAAAACTATGGCGACATTCGCGAGTTTTTCCGTCTCACAACTGGGAAGAAATCCTAGGCTCTTTTGAGATGGGTCTCGGGCTTCGGGCTCCACTCGTCGTTCTCGACCTAGGTTCGCAAGCGCGAAGGAGGTTCGGCGGCACAGCGCCAACGCCTGCATCGATGCGATTGTCAATGTTGTCCCTCGACTACAGCGAAGAGTGTGCCAGGCGCTCGGCGCCCCTACAGGGGACAACGGGACGCACGCCGAGGCGCTAACGTACAGTGGAAGATCGAATGCGACGGCCACTTCGGACACACATTACTTGAAGCGTCCAGCGGCGTGCTGTCCCGTTGCCTCGGGACGACCCGGGCACTGCGCATGCGTGCAGGCTGCTTTGGGCCAAAGTAACATCTGTGGCTCAGACGAGCAGGGAAACGTAAGCCGCCGGCAACCGTTAGCCGCCGATATTAGGACGACCAATGGCAGACAAGGAGCCGCTGGCCGCTGTGCACGGAAAAGGAGCGCATCCATGCGGACCACTGATCTTCCCGATGGGCAGACCATTCCAGTCTTGGGCCTAGGCACCTGGCGCATGGGTGAGGATCCCAGGCGTCAGACGGAAGAATTGCGGGCACTGAGAGACGCCTTTCAGCTCGGCTATCGCCTCATTGACACTGCGGAGATGTATGGCGAGGGGGGCGCAGAACGCATGATCGGGCAAGCCATTGCCGCAGCGGTCTTGGCAGGGGATGTCCGCCGCGAGGACCTGTTCGTGGTCTCTAAGGTCTATCCACACAACGCCAGCGAACGCGGGGTGCAGTCGGCGTGTGAGCGCAGTCTGAAGCGCCTCGGACTTGACTACATTGACCTTTACCTTTTGCACTGGCCCGGCAATCACCCTCTCTCGGCCACGGTGGCAGGGTTTGAGGCGTTGCGCGGACTCGGGTTGATCCGCCATTGGGGAGTCAGCAACTTCGATGTCGATGAAATGGAGCAACTGTGGTCGCTCGAGACACCGCGCCATCGCACCGTGGGTTGCAGCACGAACCAGGTCTATTACTCGCCGAGCCAGCGCGGCGTCGAGTTCGCGCTGCTGCCTCTGTTGACGAGCCGGCGCGTTCCTTTGATGGCCTACTCGCCCACGGATCAGGGAAAACTGAGCGGGGATCCTGTCCTAAAAGAGATCGGGCGGCGCCATAAGGCAACGGCGATCCAGATCGCGCTGGCGTGGCTTCTCACCCATCCGCGCCTGGTCGTCATACCAAAGGCTGTCCAGAAGCGGCACCTGCGTGAGAATTTCGACGCCCTCAAAATTGAATTGCAACCGGCCGATCTGGAGGCGATCGATGCGCGGTTTCCTCCCCCCACGCATCCGCAAGCGCTGGCCATGCTCTGATCTGATCCCACGGCCCCCTCGTCGGGACGCGCGGCTCCGCTTTGCACGACACGCCACCTTGGCGTTCACATGCTGCGGCGATACTGGCCGCCTACGGCGAACAAGGCGTCCGTAATCTGCCCAATCGAGCAGCAGCGCACCGCATCCATGAGCGCGGCGAAGACGTTTCCATTGTCGATCACCGTGCGTTGCAGCTGCGCAAGCACGCCGGGGGCGATCTCGCGGTTACGCTCGTGGAACGCGCCAAGCCGTTCCAGCTGGGACTGTTTCTCGGTATCCGTCGAGCGGGCGAGTTCGAGGTGCGTCGGAACAGGATCGCCGTGCGGATTGCGAAATGTGTTCACACCAACGATGGGCAACTCACCAGTGTGCTTGAGCATCTCGTAGTGCATCGACTCCTCTTGGATCTGGCCGCGCTGGTACCCGGTCTCCATTGCGCCCAGCACGCCGCCCCGCTCGGAGATGCGCTCAAATTCCACTAAGACGGCCTCTTCCACGAGGTCGGTGAGCTCGTCGATGATGAACGCTCCCTGATTCGGGTTCTCGTTTTTGGCCAATCCCCATTCTCGATTGATGATCATCTGAATAGCCATCGCGCGCCGTACGCTGTCTTCAGTGGGAGTGGTGATGGCCTCGTCGAATGCGTTCGTATGCAGGCTGTTGCAGTTGTCGTAGACGGCGATGAGAGCCTGCAGCGTAGTGCGGATATCGTTGAACTGAATCTCTTGCGCGTGGAGAGAACGCCCACTCGTTTGCACGTGATACTTCAGCTTTTGGCTGCGCTCGTTTGCGCCATAGCGCTCGCGCATCGCCACGGCCCAGATCCGGCGCGCCACTCGTCCGAGCACGGCGTACTCCGGATCCATGCCATTGGAGAAGAAAAAGCTCAGATTGGGAGCGAAGTCGTCAATGTGCATACCGCGGGCGAGATAGGCCTCGACGAATGTGAAACCGTTCGAGAGTGTGAACGCCAGTTGACTGATGGGGTTGGCGCCCGCCTCGGCGATGTGATAGCCGGAAATGGATACCGAGTAAAAATTGCGGACGCGATGGCTTACGAAATACTGTTGAATATCGCCCATGACCTTGAGCGAAAACTCCGTCGAGAAAATGCACGTGTTCTGCCCCTGGTCTTCCTTGAGAATGTCCGCCTGCACCGTTCCGCGGACATTCTCCAGAACCCACGCGCGAATCTTGCTGATTTCCCCATCGGTCGGCTGGCGCGCGTTCTCGGAGACAAACCTGTCGATCTGCTGATCGATGGCCGTATTCATGAACATCGCAAGAATGGTCGGCGCAGGACCATTAATGGTCATCGAGACGGACGTCTCCGGATTGCACAGATCAAATCCGGAGTAGAGCACCTTCATGTCATCGAGGGTTGCAATGGAGACTCCGGAATTTCCGACCTTCCCGTAGATGTCCGGCCTCACGCCAGGGTCATGCCCGTACAGCGTGACTGAATCGAATGCCGTGGACAGGCGCTTCGCGGACATGCCCTCCGAGAGAAGCTTGAAGCGTCGATTGGTACGAAATGCATCACCCTCCCCCGCGAACATGCGCGTCGGATCCTCATTCTCCCGCTTGAATGCAAACACGCCCCCGGTGTAGGGAAAGGAGCCCGGCACGTTCTCCAGCATGAGCCAGTTCAGGATCTCGCCGTCATCTTCAAAGCGGGGCAACGCTACCTTGCGGATGGTGGTTCCCGAGAGGGATCGGCTCGTAAGCTGGGTCCGAATCTCCTTATCCCGAATGCGCACGACGTACTCGTCACCGGCATAGGTCCGTTTCATCTCGGGCCACATGGCCAGCAATTTCCTCTCGGCCGCCCCGATGCGGTGTTCACGCTCCGCTGCAAGCTCTTCGAGCAGCGAGGTGTCGCGTGTTCCCTTGTCTTCGCATTTTTCAACCATGCGCGCGCTGCCTCTTAACTGCTGGACCTCGCGGGCGAGCACGGACTGGGCCATGGCGCGTGCGCGGTATCCCCTGACGGTCTCGGCGATCTCGGCTAGGTAGCGCACGCGCGCCGGGGGAACGATCTGGTTCGTCGACGAGGAGGCGCGCACGCTCACGGCGGGCAGACGCCCCTGGGTGAGATTCAATCCATTCTCGCGCAGTCGGGCCACGAGGGCCTGATACAACGCGGTCACACCATCGTCGTTGAACCGGGAGGCTTGGGTTCCGAAAACCGGCATCTGGTCCGGGCGCTGGCTGAAGTCCTGGCGATTGCGTTGCACTTGCTTGGCCACATCACGCAGCGCATCTTGCGCTCCCTTTCGATCAAACTTGTTGATTGCAACAAACTGCGCGAAGTCGAGCATGTCGATTTTTTCGAGTTGCGAGGCCGCCCCGTATTCCGGCGTCATCACATACAGGCTCAGATCCACGAGAGGGACGATCGCTGCATCGCCTTGGCCAATGCCGGACGTCTCGACCACAATCAAATCAAAACCGGCCACCTTACAGGCAGCGATGACCTCGGGCAATCCACGGCTGATCTCGGATCCGGCGTCTCGGGTGGCCAAAGAGCGCATGTAGATCGGTCGTCTCAGGGAGCCGTCAGGACGAGGCCAGGGTCCGATGGCATTCATGCGAATTCGATCTCCCAAAAGCGCTCCACCAGACTTACGGCGCGAGGGGTCGATAGAGATCACCGCGATCTTCAGTCGATCGTCCTGATCGAGGCGAAAGCGCCGTATGAGCTCGTCCGTCAGAGAAGACTTGCCCGCGCCTCCCGTGCCCGTGATGCCCAGAGTCGGCGTAGTGACGCGCCGGCCCTCACTTAAGATCATCTCGCGTCGCGCCGCAAATTCGGGATTGCGTTCAGCAAGACCGTTTTCCAACGCGGTGATGCAACGAGCCAGCCCGACGTAGTCGCTACCCCCGAGGTCCGCGAGCGCTGCGGAAGCGTCTTCGGTCGGATCGAAATCGCAACGCTGGATCATGTCCCCGATCATGCCTTGAAGCCCGAGCTTCTGGCCGTCCTCGGGCGAGTAGATCCTCTCGACTCCATAGGCCTGCAATTCCGCGATTTCCGAAGCGACGATGACACCGCCGCCCCCGCCGAAAACCTTGATGTGAGCCGCGCCTTGGGCCCGCAAGAGGTCGATCATGTATTTGAAGTATTCGACGTGCCCCCCCTGGTAGGACGACACGGCGATGCCCTGCACGTCCTCCTGGATCGCGCAGGTCACAATTTCATCAACCGAGCGGTTGTGTCCCAGGTGGATCACCTCGCAGCCGCTCGACTGCAGGATGCGCCGCATGATATTGATGGATGCATCGTGGCCGTCAAACAGGGCCGCGGCCGTGACAAACCGAATCTTGTTTTTGATCTGGTAGGGAGTGATCTGCTTGGATTCGGAAAGATCGGTCATGAGCGGTCTCCAGGGCGCTGGTCGAAAAACAGGCGCTGTCGCGGAATTATGCGCGGTCCTGGAAGAGGCTAACTTACGTTTACGTAAACGTCAATTTGGATCGAATCCGCACGCGCCGCTCCCCCGGGTGAGCGCCTAGGCCTGCGGCCTGGGCGTATCCTGCGCTCATCGAACCCGCACAGGTCATTGCCATGCAGATGCGAACCGAGCACGACTCTTTTGGACCCATCGAGGTCCCCGCCGACCACCTCTGGGGGGCGCAGACCCAGCGTTCACTCCAGCACTTCGCGATTTCCGGCGAGACCATGCCTCGCGCGCTGATCTACGCGCTGGTGCGGGTCAAACGGGCCGCCGCAATCATCAACAACCGCATGGGGCTTCTCGAGTCGTCCAAGAGCGCGGCGCTATTGCGCGCCTGTGATGAGGTTCTACAGGGGCGGCACGACGCGGAGTTTCCTCTCGTGGTCTGGCAGACGGGGTCGGGCACGCAGACCAACATGAACGTCAACGAAGTACTGGCCAACCGGGCGAGCGAGCTGCTCGGAGGCGCGCGCGGGAGCGCTCGACTGGTCCATCCCAACGACGAGGTGAATCGAAGCCAGTCGTCCAACGACGTCTTTCCCACGGCGATGCATGTTGCGGCAGCGTCAGGGATATCCCATGACCTCCTGCCTCAAGTGGAGAGCCTGCGCGGCACGCTCGCCGAGCGCGCGAACGCATTTGCCGACATCATCAAGATCGGTCGAACCCACCTGCAAGACGCGACACCGCTCACGTTGGGACAGGAGTTCTCGGGCTACGTCTCCCAGCTCGACCACGGAATCGTTCACGTAAAGGGGGCGCTTTCACACCTGTTCGAGCTGGCTCTGGGTGGCACCGCCGTTGGAACCGGCCTGAACTCGCCGGCGGGATTTGGAGAGGAAGTCGCGGCCGTGCTCGCCGCAGAGACGGGACTGCCGTTTGTCTCCGCCCCCAACAAATTCGAGGCTCTCGCCGCAAACGATGCACTGGTGCACGCCCACGGGACGCTCAAGACGCTCGCGGCGAGTCTGATGAAGATCGCCAATGACGTTCGCTGGCTTGCCAGCGGGCCCCGCAGTGGGATCGGGGAGATTTCCATCCCAGAAAACGAACCCGGGTCCTCGATCATGCCGGGCAAGGTCAATCCGACCCAGTGCGAGGCGCTGACCATGCTTTGCGTACAGGTTTTCGGCAACGACGTGGCTATTAATTTCGGCGGTGCGTCGGGGAACTTCGAATTGAACGTCTACCGCCCCATGATCGCCTACAACTTCCTACAGAGCGTGCGTCTGTTAGGAGACGGATGCGCCAGTTTTCGCGAGCACTGCGCCCAGGGGATCGAAGCGAATCGGCCGCGCATCGAGGAGCTTCTTGAGAATTCGCTCATGCTGGTCACGGCGCTCAATCCCCATATCGGCTACGACAAGGCCGCGCAGATCGCCAAGAAGGCGCACCACGACGGCACGACCCTGCGAGCGGCCGCACTCGCCCTGGGCTTTCTCACGGAAGCGCAGTTCAACGAATGGATCCGCCCTGAGAACATGGTGGGGGGTGTTCCGAGGATCCCATCGAGGTAAGCGACAGCGGGCCCCGATCTTGTCCTTCAGGAGTTCTCGCTGCGCCACCGGGACACGTTCGTGTGCAAGGGTAGCGGCCTTCGGCCGGCCATCGCCGCGACCACGGCGACCAGTTCTCGCGCGCTGACCGGTTTGGCCAGGTGGGACTGGAATCCTGCGGCGCTCGCGCGGTGCCGGTCCTCGCTGCGGGCCAGCGCGGTCAGTGCCAACGAGGGTGTCATTGGCAACCGCAAGTCGGATTCCTCTTCGCGCAACCTTTCCATGAATTCGTAGCCATCCATGCCCGGCATCCCGATATCGCTGATCACCACGTCGGGCTGCCGACGGCGAAAGGCATGCAGGCCCTCGGGACCCGACGCGGCGACCACGACCCGCGCACCGTGATCGGTTAGAAGCTGCTCGACGAGCTCGCGCGCGTCCGCTTCGTCCTCGACCACCAGGACGTCGAGCTCGTGGAGGATGGCTTCATCATTATTTGGACGTGGGGAGCGCGTCTCAAGGGGAGAATGGCCGGCTGCCGTCGGCGATGGAATGGGAAACCGCAGCTCAAAGCGCGAGCCAAGCTGATTGCCGTCGCTAAAGGCGGCCACGCTGCCCCCGTGCAACTCGGTCAACTGACGCACAATCGCAAGCCCAAGGCCCAAGCCTCCCGCGCCGCGCGTACTTCCGCCGACTTCCTGACTGAAGCGATCAAAAACGTGCGGGAGAAATTCGGGCGCGATGCCACGGCCCGTGTCGGTGACGCGCACCACGACGGTGTCGTCTTCGGTCGCAAGACCGATCCGCACGCTTCCGCCTTTATCCGTGAATTTGATCGCGTTCATGACCAGGTTCCAGATCACCTGCTGCAAGCGCCCGGGGTCTCCCTGGATCGCAGGCACAGGGAAGAGCTCGCGAAGAATCTCGATTCCCTTCGCGTCCGCCGCCGGATGCACGGTCGCCATGACCTGCTCGACCAGTTCTCCGAGCTCGACGCGGTGAACATCGAGTCGAAGACGTCCTGAGAGCACGCTACTCATGTCGAGGATGTCATCGACCATTTCCGCCTGGATGCGGGCATTGCGCAAGATTACTTCGAGCCCCTTCTTGCGCCGGGCAGGGTCCCCCGAGTCGCGCATCAGAAGTTCGGCCCATCCGACGATGGCGTTCAATGGTGTGCGCAGTTCGTGCGAGAGGGTCGCGACAAAATCATCCTTCACGCGCGTCGCTCTTTCAGCCTCGGTTCGCGCGATACGTTCCCTTTCCAGAAGCTGTTCGCGTTCGCGCTCTCCGCGTTTTTGCTCATCGATATCGGTGCATGTTCCGAACCACTTGCCACTGGGCTGAACATCGGTACTGCTCAGCAGCACGCCTTTGGACTTGAACCAGCGATATCGGCCGTCGGCGCGGCGCAACCGATGTTCGATCTCGAATCCAAGACCTTCTTTGACTGCGGCGAGGACGACGTTTTCGGTCTCGGTCCGATCGTCAGGATGCACGACCGCCTGAATCCAGAGAAACCCCACCTGTTCCGATTCCGGCAATCCGGTGTACTCGAGCCATTGCTTGCTTAGATAGTCGAGCGAACCATCCTCGCGGGCAGTCCACACCAGGTGGGGAATGGCCTCGGCGATACCGCGGTAATAGCGCTCCCTTTTTTCGAGCGCCTCGGCACGCGCGACGCCTTGCTGCAAGCGAATCGGGGCCAAGACCTTGTCGACGACCGCTGGAAGGTATTCGAGATACCCCTGCACCTTCGGCACAAGATCGGCCACGCCTGCGCGAAGCGCCTCAATGACCCGACCCTCATCCGTGAATCCTGTCACCAGAATCGATGGAATCTGCGATCCTTGTTCTCGCAACTGATCGAGAAAGTGAAGTCCGGTTTGAGTGGGGGCCAGGTAATAATCGACGATCACGAGATCAGGCTCGTCGGACCGCACGACGGAGTAGGCCTCCGCCGGCGTCTGCGCAAGCGAGACCCGATAGCCCGCACGCTCGAGGGACCGCCGCGCCAGCAGCAACGCGCTCTCGTCGTCGTCGAGCATCAAGATATGCGGGGGTGCGTTGGAGTCCACGACGCTTCTAGCCTCGAACCTTGGGTAGCTTTACGATCTGAAGAAAGAACCCCAGACGGCGAATCGCCTCGATGAAAGCGTCGTATGCGACGGGCTTTGTGATATAGACGTTGCAGCCCAGTTCGTAGCAACGCCTGATCTCGCGAGGGTCGTCGGTCGTAGTCAGGATGATGATGGGCAATGACGCTGTGGCGGCCGAGGATTTCATACGCTCGAGGACCTCGGTGCCCCCGATCTTGGGCATATTGAGATCCAGTAGTACCACCAGGTTCGTCAAATCCCGATTCTGCTCGGCGGCCTGGGGTCCGAAGAAATAGTCGAGGGCTTCAGCGCCGTCGGAGAGCCGGGTAAAACCATTGGTGATTCCCGCGCGGCGCAAATTGCGCTCGACTAGGATCGCGTGCCCGTCGTCGTCTTCGATCAGAAGGATTTGAACCTGCGGATCACTCACGCAGGCCTCCGGTCCAGGTCAGGTCACAGTTCGAATTCATCAAACGCTTTAGGCATCGGGTTGACCCGGTAATGACACGAAAAAGGTAGTCCCTTCGCGTTCGACCGATTCTACCCAAACCCGGCCGCCATGTCGTTCGACAACCCGGCGTACCAGGGCAAGGCCGATGCCCTCCCCCGGGGCGCTGGTCCCGTGCAATCGCTGAAACGCCGTAAAGACCTTCCCGAGCTGGGCACGAGGGATACCCAAGCCGTTGTCCTTCACGTAGAAGGTCACGGTCGCCGGATCACTCGGAATCTTTTCCAGCGCTCCAATATCGACCTGGCCCGGGCGGTGTGGATCGACGTAGCTTACGGCGTTTCCGATGAGGTTCGCAAAAACCTGTTCGAACGCCAAGGGATCGACCCATACGACGGGCAAGGCATGAACGCGGACAGCGACGCCGCGTTCAGTGATGCTTCGATGCAATGCATCCACGACCCGGCGAATCACGGTTTCGGGCTCGACCCAGCGCGGCTGCAGATCGATGCGGCCGGCCCGGCTTAGGCGCAGCAGTGCATCAATGATGGCCGCCGCACGCTGGACGGCGCTCTCCATATAGCGCAGCGATTCCGCCACTTCGCCGGTAATCAGAAGGCGTAGGCGTTCGAATCCCGGGTTCGTTCCGCTGACGCCTTGTACGATCTCCTGAATCTCGTCTCCTGCCAATCGCAGCTCCTGATTGAAACCCTGCAGGTTCACAAGCGGCGAGCGCAGGTCGTGCGAAACGCTGTAGATAAAAAGCTCGTTGTCCTCGGTTTGCTTGCGCAGGGCGGCATTCACCTGCGCGAGTTCCTGTGCCCGCTTTTCGAGATCCGCTTTGTACTCCCGCTCAAGCTGTTCGCTTTCTCGCAGCCGCAGGCCAGTCTCATGCAGGACGCGGTCCAGCCGCGCGATCTCGTCGCTGCCCGGGATCGGGGCGACCAGGCTTTCGCTTCGCACCAAGCGCTGCGCGTTTTCTACGAGCGTCGCGACCCGGCCGGTAATGCCTCGGGTAAACGCGTACACCCCGACGGCGGCAGCTAAGAGCGAGCCCGCCGCGACCAGAAGCAGACGAATCCTTTGGAGGCGGCGCGCCTCGACCACTTTTGCCGTACGCTCACGGTCCAGCCGCGCCTCCTCATCCAAGAAGGCCGAAAGTTCCGAGCGCAATCGGTCCAGTACCACCACTCCGCCTCCGGGACGATAGCGGTGCGCAACGGCCGCCTCTCCCCCGGCTTGGGCCTGCTTCAACGTCTCCTGGAGCGCCAGGCGATAGTCCCGAACATCCTGTCGCAATGTGTTGGCGTGGGCGAGTTGCACGGGGTTGTCGCCCACCATGCCTGCTAGATTCACCATCCGGGAATCCAGCTCGGTCCAAAACGACTCGGATGCCAGGGAAGGCGTCTCGGCGAGGAGCTGACCTCGGAAACGGAGCGATTCTTCCAGAACGGTAATTAGAACCCCATCGGCCGCCCGCATGACATCACGGCTGTGAGTGGCCCATTGCTCGGCCCGCACCGCATCTTGCTGACCCTGGAACAGGAAAGCGAGGAGTAGGAGCTCGAATGCGCAGGGGATCGCAATGAGCAACAAACCCTTCGAAAACAGATTCAAGGAGACCTCCTTTCCAAGGGTGGCCGCTTCCGTTCCAGTCTGGCAGGCCGTTCGACCCGCGACCCTCGGTCGCAGTTCTAGCGCGTTAGCGATTACCTAGCGCAGGTTTCCGGTGTGGCCGAGGGAGTAGCGGCCCGGCTGAGGCCAGACCGTCAAGCCGTGCGGTTCCGTTCCCACGGCCACGCTGTCCACCGCGCCCGTGCTGGTGTCG
>JBEKVI010000005.1:0-118453 GCA_049514215.1 Burkholderiaceae bacterium | reverse complement strand
CAGCAAGAGGTCCGCATGAACCCAACGCCCGCGCCGGAAATCCCGCAGCCCCCGGTGAAACCCGTGATTGGCAATCTGGGCGAACTCGAGGCCAAGTCGCCGATTCAGAGCATGATGCGGCTCGCCCGGATCTACGGACCGATCTACAAGCTCACCTTGCTGGGCTACGATATCCACGTCATCAGTTCCCAGGCCTTGGTCGACGAGCTCTGCGATCAGGAACGATTCGAGAAGCGCCTGCACGGGTCCCTCAAGGAGATTCGCGCGTTCGCCGGCGATGGCCTCTTTACCGCCTATAACGACGAGCCCAACTGGGGCAAGGCGCATCGCCTTCTCATGCCCGCGTTGGGTCCGATTGGCATTCGTTCCATGTTTGATCGAATGCTCGATATCGCCGACCAGATGTTTGTCAAATGGGAAAGGCTTGGGCCATCGAGTGTCATCGACGTGGCCGACAACATGACCCGTCTGACACTCGACACGATCGCGTTGTGTGCGTTCGACTACCGCTTCAACAGTTTTTACCAGAACGAGATGCACCCGTTTGTGGCCGCGATGGTCGATGCACTCGAGGAGGCCGGTCAGAGAACGCGCCGTCCCGGAGTCGTCAGCAATTTGATGCTTCCGAAGCGCAGACGTTACGAGGCCGATCAGGAGGTGCTCAAGGAAGTCGCCGACGAACTGATTCGCGAGCGGCGCATGGATCCCAAGGGGGCGGCCAAACAGGATCTTTTGAACGTGATGCTGCACGGCGTGGACACCGTCACGGGCGAGAAGTTGTCCGACGAGAACATCCGCTTTCAACTTGTCACCTTCCTCATCGCCGGGCACGAAACGACCAGTGGTCTGCTCTCGTTTGCCGTCTATCTGCTTCTGAGCCATCCCGAGGTGCTGCTCAAGGCCCAACGCATCGTAGACGAGGTTCTGGGTGAAGTCCCCCCGAAAATCGAGCAGCTCGCCCAGCTGCGCTACATCGAGCAGATCCTGATGGAAACCCTGCGGCTTTGGCCGACCGCACCGGCGTTTGGACTCAGACCCAAGGCCGATACGATGCTTGCCGGTCGCTACCCGGTCACGACCCGGGATCTACTTTTGGTGCTGGAACCCATGCTGCACCGGGATCCGCTCGCGTGGGGTGAAGACGCCGAGGCGTTCCGGCCCGAACGCTTCGCGCCCGAGTCAGCCGAGAAATTGCCGCCCAATAGCTGGAAGCCCTTTGGTAACGGAGTGCGCGCCTGCATCGGACGTCCTTTCGCCATGCAGGAAGCGCAGCTGGTATTGGCCATGCTGCTGCAGCGCTTTGATCTTGTCTTCGACGACCCTTCGTACCAGCTTGAGGTCGCCGAGACCTTGACTTTGAAGCCACACAACCTGCGCATCCGTGCCAAGGTCCGCGGCGGTGGAGGCTTTCGATTGCGCAGTGAGATCGGCCATCCGATCCAAAAACTCACCAGCGCCGAAGGTCCCGAGGCCGCTCCCTTCGACCCCAACGCCCAGCCGCTCTACATCCTTTACGGCAGCAACGCCGGCTCGTCGGAAATGTTTGCCCGCCGCATCGCCACGGATGCTCCCCGCCAGGGATATGCACCGACATTGGCCACGCTCGATGAGTACGCTGGCGCACTGTCGGTCGATGTTCCTACGGTGATCGTCACGTCGTCCTATGAAGGCCAACCTCCGGACAATGCCAAGCTATTCCTCGCATGGCTTGCCGACCTGCCCCCCCAATCCCTCAAAGGATTGCGCTATACCGTCTTTGGATGTGGGAGCTTGCAGTGGGCGCGCACCTATCAGCAGGTCCCCAAGGCGGTTGACACGAGGCTTGCCAAGGCCGGGGCCGTCGCGTTTTACCGTCGCGGGGAAACCGACGCCAGTGGCGATTTCTTCGGCGGCTTCGACGACTGGTATGGCGCGTTGTGGGATGAACTGGGAAGCGTGCTCAAGCGCCAAGCCGTGGAAAAACCGGCTGCCCCGGACTTCGAGGTGGACATTCTCGAGAAAGGGCGCCAGAAGGACCTTCAGCTGACCGAGCTCGATCAGGCCCTCGTCATCGCGAATCGGGAACTGGTGGTGCAAACGGGAGGCATGGCCCGATCCAAGCGTCACATCGAGTTGCGACTACCCAACGAGATGCGTTATCGGACGGGAGACTATCTCGCCATCCTGCCGCGCAATCCTGCGGCGGTCGCAGACCGCGCGTTGCGACGCTTCGCGCTCGCCATCGATGCCCAGCTGGTCATCCGCTCGACCACGACGGCGGCCGCCTCTTTGCCGACCGGCTATCCGATCTCGGCCCGGACTCTGCTGCTAGGCTACTTCGAGCTGGCCCAACCGGCCACGCGCGCGCAGCTCAAGCAGCTGGCGGCCGTGACGGGCGAGCGTGCCGAGCGGGAGGAACTCGAGCGGCTCAGCGAACCTGGAGCCTACGAAGAAGCGGTTCTGGCCAAGCGCTGGAGCGTTCTGGATTTAATTGTGCGTGCGCGCTCCTGTTCCATCCCTTTCGCGCAGTTTCTTGCGATGCTGCCGCTCTTAAGACCGCGTCAGTATTCGATCTCCTCTTCTCCGATGATCGATGAAGAGATTGCCACACTGACGGTCGCTGTCGTCGATGCCGAGGCGCTTTCAGGTCAGGGCCGGTACCAGGGTGTGGCCTCGACGTTTCTCGCGAGCTTGCAGCCGGGAGATCGACTGCCGGTGGTCGTGCGTCCTTCACAAGCGGCGTTTCGGCCGCCCGAAGATCCCAGGGTGCCGATGGTGATGGTCTGCGCAGGCACCGGGATTGCGCCTTTTCGCGGATTCCTCCAAGAGCGCTCGGCCCAAAGGAGCGCCGGGCGTGAGGTCGCGAAGTCGTTGCTTTTTTTCGGAATGGATCATCCCGATGTCGATTTTCTCTATCGCGATGAAATGGAACGCTGGGAAATCGAGGGTGTCGTGGAGGTGCGCACCGCTTTTTCCGCAAAACCGGAAGGGGACGTCTCATTCGTTCAGCACCGCATCTGGGAGGACCGTGATGAGGTCGCGCGCTATTTCCGAGAGGGTGCGCAGTTCTACGTCTGCGGCGACGGCAAGTATATGGCCCCGGCCGTGCGGGAGACGTTCATCCGGATCTATCAGACCACCATGGAGGTGTCCGAGGACATGGCGCGCCGATGGGCAGACCGGATGGAACACGAACATGGCCGATACGTGGCCGATGTTTTTCTCTGATCCAAGCGGCGCGCTTTGTCCTGGCTTTACCGGAGGTTTTACGTGAATGCGCGGCTGCAGTCGTGTCCCGCTCGATCTTTCATGGCGCTTCTCGCCCTTGGTGCCGTGCTGTCGGCTAAGGCGGCGTCGGTCGAGGATTGCAGGGGCATCTCCGACGATGCCAAGCGCTTGCAATGTTATGACACGGTCTTTGGCAATGGCGCGGTGCATGGCACGACGGAAGAGGCCGCGCCGGTTTCAGCCCCTTCTCCTTTGCCCACTGGAGCGGTGGTCCCGACGCAATCGATGCCTCTGGGCTCTGGCGAGGCGATGTCCGCTCTTTGGGAGCTTGACCCGTCCGAAAAGCGGGGAACGTTCGTGGTTCGAACTTACCTGCCCAACTTCCTGCTTCCCGCGCTCTATACCACCTCCATCAACCGGGAACCGTCCAGCCCGACCCGGGGTGCGGGAGCCTATCAACCGAGCTACCGGCCGGTCGAGACGGAGTTTCAGATTTCTCTTCGAGCCAAGGCTGCCGAGAACTTTCTTTTGCCCAGCGCGGATTTGTGGCTCGCCTACACCCAACAATCTTTCTGGCAGCTCTGGGACCATGCGGATTCGGCACCATTTCGGGATACCGACTATCAGCCCCAGATCATTTACGTCATTCCGACGCCCAAAGAATGGAGCGGGCTGCCTTTCGGCTGGCAGTGGCGCATGACCCAGCTCAGTTTCTCGCACCAGTCCAACGGCGAGAGCGATCCTTTGTCGCGCAGTTGGAACCACGTTGATCTGGACGCGGGATTTGAGAAAGGTGACTTCGGTCTCCAAGTGCAGGAGTACTACCGCATTCCGGAATCCCGCAGCAGTGACGACAATCCGGATCTGGTGAGCTATCTGGGCGCAACCGAGCTGTCTTTCTCATGGCTTGGTGGCCCGAGCACTGCCACGCTCACTTGGCGCATCAGTTCGCAAAGTCTGAACCGGGGATCGCTGCGCCTGCAATGGAGTTTCCCGGTCGTGGCAAAGCAGCCTGCGGGCCTGCGCTGGTTCGTTCAGGTCTTCACAGGATATGGAGAGACGCTTCTGGACTACAACCACAGGCAAACCAGCATCGGCGCCGGCGTCACGCTCTTTCAGTTTTAGCCGTTCTCGTGCACGCTCGTTCGTCTTACGCGGTGCTCGGGTGAGCTATGAATCTCGCAAGATGGCAAGGCAACGAACCCATCTGCGCGTTGCGCGTTCTGCCGCAGGCCTGCCCGCGGGCGGGCGGCTCTCGGTTCGTGCTCGGGTACGCAAAATGCTAACCCGTTGCACATGGGTGATCCCAAGGTTGCTTCATGCGATGCCGGACCGTGGGTACCCTTGGGCGTTGTGACTTGATCTGATCAATAAGGAGGCATTATGGGACGAGGACTCTTGCTTTGGATGCTCGGGGTACCCCTGCCGGTCATTCTGCTGCTCGCGCTGTTCTGGCACTAGCCAAGGGAGACTTGAATGCAAACAACATCGACGTTGGAGCGTGCAGACTTTGCGACGCTGGACCTGGAGTCCAGCAGCGATGAGTCGCCTGCATCGAGCTTGTCTTGGCCGGCCGTGTGCGGAGGCGCATTGGCCGCGGTGGCCCTGACCGCGGTGCTCGTTGCACTGGGGGCGGGTTTAGGTTTTGCCACGGTTTCTCCGTGGCCCTCGGCCGGGGCGTCGGCTACGAGCTTCGGCGTGGCGGCCGCCATTTGGCTTGTGGTCGTCCAATGGCTGTCCTCGGCCTTTGGCGGATATCTGACGGGTCGACTGCGTACCCGCTGGGTAGGGGTGCATGATCACGAGGTGTTCTTCCGGGATACGGTCAACGGCTTTCTTTCGTGGGCCTTGGCCACCGTCATCGGTATCGCCATCTTGGGCTCATCGCTCGGATCCCTTTTGGGCAATGCCACGCGCAGCGCGTCGGCCGCAGCCACAGCCGGGGCGTCCGTTGGGGCGGCCTCCGGTGGAGGAACAACGCAAGCTTATTTGCTCGATACCTTGTTTCGGGCCGACGGTGCTAACGCAGTCCCCGCGACCCCCGAGGTGAAGGCCGAAGCCGGACGTATCCTCATTGTCGCCGCGCGCGACGGTACCATCTCCCAGGATGACCGGACCTATCTTGCGCGAGTGGTTGCCGCCCGCACGGATCTCAGTCAAGCCGACTCCGAGAAACGTGTCGATGCCGTCGTCGCGAAAGTGAAAGATGCCGAGGTTCAGGTGCGCGCTGCCGCAGACCGGGCACGCAAGGCTGCAATCTCGCTGGCGATTTATTCGGCACTGTCGCTCTTGATCGGGGCTTTCATCGCCGCCGTCGCAGGAGCTTTGGGCGGGCGCGATCGCGACGCCTGGACTGCTCAACTTCGAGGCCTGTGATCCGCCCGGCAACGTCCGACGCAGGGATCGCGGCCCTCGGGGGTAGTGCTGTTTAGCTCAGGATCGGATTACCGTAGCACCCGATTCATTGCACGGCGTAGAGGTGCCACATCCCCGGAATGCCCTTTAGCTGATGGGTGCCGCGATCTATTAACCGAATGCTCGAACCGGTGATGAGATCCTTGACTGTGCTTGACACGAGCACTTGGTTCGCCTCGGCAAGCGCCGCGATGCGGGCGCCCATGTGAACCGCAATCCCGGTGGCTTTTTCCCCGATCGTTTCGAGCTCGCCCGTGTGCAAACCGATCCGGATGTCGATGCCCAGGGTCTGCACTGCATCGCGGATCGCGCACGCACAGCGGATCGCTCGCGCGGGAACATCGAAGATTGCGAAGAACCCATCGCCGGCCGTGTCCATTTCACGGCCCCCCAGCTTGGATAGCTCGGCGCGGACCAAAGCGTGATGCTTGGCGAGAACTTCACTCCAGCGGCGGTCTCCCAGATGAGAGGCGTGCAGGGTCGAATCGCAGATATCGGTGAACATGACCGTCGACAAAAAGCGCGAGGCATCGAGGTCGGACAGGGTGCGCCGCGTGGTGGAGTCGGCAAGACGGCTCGTGCCGCGGGGGCCCCGGCTTGGCACCGACATTTCCGAGTCACGACTTTCGCCGATCCGAAGGCTCTTGCGCAAGGCAGTCGCCGAGGCAAGGAATTGCGAGCGCGCCTGAGCATTGTCGATATGGGTCGATAGCGCTTGGACCAACCCCCCAAAATCGGCGGCCTTGCGCGCTTCGTTTTTGACCAGCACGCGCGCAAGAGGTCCGACGAGCTTGGCCAGTAATTTCTCGAGTGGCTCGAGCGCCTCTTGCGGCAGGGTTGGTCGAAACGAGGGCCCTGTATTGGACAAAGGCAGCGAGGCTGAACCCTGGGAAGGCCGGGAATGGCCCGCCAACGAGGTGTGCGAGCCTGGCGCTGATCGGGTGTGGCTTGTGGGCGGATGGTCTGTCAAGCGCGTCGCACCAGCCGAGCGCGTGCGCGAGGGGTCACGATGCCGGCCGTCAGTACCGAGTCGAAACGCCTCTTGAAGACCGGGATCGGCGATACTGGGAGCGAGCAATTCCCGCAGCTGAGACGGTGTGGAGGCGCGCTTGAGGGCCTTGCGGATGAGCACGGGAGCCAGGGGCCCGAGATGATTCGTCAACTCTTGCTCGATCAATGTGACCGAGCGCTCGTCGAGTTCTTCGCCGGCAACCTCGGTCAGTCCGACCGACTCGCCGATCGAGTGGAAGATCCGGCTTGCGCCATCATCGACGACGACCTCGTAGAGTTGGTGTATGCGGCCATGCTTGTCCGCCTGATCCCCGACATAGCGGAATCCATCCGCCCCGCGGTCCGCCAGGCACGATACGACGTCATAGAACGCACGCGAAACCAGCAAAGTCCGCTCATCGGAAAAGCTCATGACCCGCTGGGCGACATTGATGCCGTCTCCCACGACGTTGCCACGCTGGTTTAAGTCCGTCAGAATGCGCACCGGACCGATGTGCAGCCCCATGCGCACATTGAGCTCCTCGTGGTCCGTCAGAGAGCGCCGGATATCGATCGCTGTGTGGAGTACGTCTTCGGGATCGCCCATGAAGCAGATGGCGGCTCCGTCACCGGTGTCCAGGCTGATGCGCGCGCTCTCGGGCACGCGTAAGAGCTTTTCGGAGATAAGCGCGTTAAAGCTCTTTTTCAGGTCGTACTGTTCGCTTACCGACACCCTCGAGTAGGCGATGATGTCGAGAAAAAGAACGGTGCACACGATGTTGCCGCGCTGGCTCTCCATCGTCGGTGGGGGCGGCGTGGCCGGCGCGGGAGGCGGCTCCTGGTTGGACTCGCGGTTGAGCTTGGATAACGAAATGGTGACATCGTCACCCGTCGATTTGCGTGTCTTAAATCCCGATTCGCCCAAGAGTCGAGACCGGAATTCGGCCGCCGACTGTGGCCTTTTCTCCTCGTCCAGACCCATGGCCCAATCGATTGCGCTCAGAATCGGCTCGCCGATGAGATGATGGTGGTCCGATTGCGTCGCAGGCACCATGTCGTCGTGCTTTAGGCGTGCTGCGGACTCGATGGGCTTTTCTCCGGAAACCAGCCAGTACATGACCGCCGCGAGCGAATACAGATCGCTCCACGGACCCTGGTTGCCCTTGGAATGGTACTGCTCGAAGGGCGCAAAACCGGGAGTGATGATCTTGGTCAGATCCTGTCCGGCGCTCGCTCGTCGGGCCGCGCCGAAATCGAGCAGCACAGGCTTGCCGTCGCCGCGCACAAAAATGTTGTCCGGCTTGATGTCGCGGTGCAAAAAACCGGCCTGGTGGATCAACTCGAGGCCGTCTAGCAGGGGCAGGATCAATTCGAGCAGGTCGCGTCGACCCAGCGGCATATGACGCGGCAACCACTGCTTGAGCGAGTAGCCGGCCTGGTACTCCATGACGATGTAGGCCGTGCCGTTGGTCTGGAAATAGCGCAGCACCCGAACGATGTTCGGATGATTAAAGCGCGCCAAGGCTCGGGCTTCGTCGAGGAAGCGCTCAAGCCCCCACAGGAACTCGGTTTCGGCCGAACGCCCCAAGGCAGCGACGGTGCCATTGGCGGTGCGATGCGCGAGATCGGCAGGCAGGTATTCCTTGAGAGCGACAAGAAGGCTCAGATTCAGGTCACGGGCCAGGTACGTGATTCCAAATCCACCGCCGCCGAGCGTTCGCTCGATGGCGTATTCCATGACGGTCTGACCCACCTCGAGCGCCAACGCGCCCCGGCCTCCGTCGGCCTCTGGGCTCGGACCTCTGCTTTGCTCGCTCATCTGCTCGGTTTCCTATCCCCCTCAAGCCGGATGCGGCGGCTGTAGATCACTGGTCGATCATCTGAATGGCCTTCTCGAGACTGCGTCGCATGCGATTAAACGAGCTCGCCAAAACCGATATCTCATCGCTGCCCTTTTCGGAGAACTCGGCCTCGCTGAAGTCGCCCACACTGACTTTGTCGGCAACCCCGGAGAGCAGGTGGATGGGACGCACAATGAGATGGCTCAACATGACGTTAATAACGATGAACACGAGCAAAAAGACAAGGGCCAAAGAGGTCATGAAGGTGACGAAAGCCCGTTGCGCGTTGCGACGCGGGAGATCCATCGGGATCACGATGAGCTGGGCGCCCACGACCTCGTTGAGCTTCCATCCGAACCCATTGGCTGGCCCGTAGACCTTGGTCATCGTGGCCGGAGCCATCTCAGCGGTGGTATGGCACGCAAGGCAGGCCGGATTGGTAATGCGGATCGGATGGGCCAAATACAGCTGGCGACCCGTGGGCGTATCCCGCTCGGCGATGATTTCCTTGGTGTCATCCACCTGACGGAAGCGATTGACGATGTCGGCTTCCCAATCGGTCGCGCGATCGCGCGGATTGGTCGGATTGAGCGTCGCTTCCTTGTAACTGTAGTCCGGGTACTTCTTGCGGACCTCGTTGAAAACCTCGGTGGCTGCATAGGCGGGAACCGTTTGCGGGTGGAAGACCTCCTCGGGCACCTTGTCCAGTTCACCTCTGACCTGGTCGACCGTATATTTGCGCACCGAGAGCGCCGATTCCATCAAAAGTCCGGCCGCGCGCAGCACTTCATCGCGGGCGTTTTGCTGGAGGAGCTGATAGCTCACCGCACCGGCGGCGGCGAATCCGATCAAAAAAACCACGATCAGAACCAGGTTGAACTTGAGTCTGAGCGACATTTCCGCATCCCTGAAGACGAGCAGCCAAGGGCCCGTTGATGGTTCGCTCCTCCCCGTCGTCGGGGATGGCTTTGCGCGGTTGGCCAAGGCCTGGGTAGCCGCTATTGCGGGCCTGTTACATAGCCTAACAGGAAAAGACCGACTCCGAAACCAAACTAAAGATTAGACGCCCCTAGGATTCCGTTTCCCTCTTCGCAATACGACAATTGTCGAATCCCCTCGCACCGGTGTGCCGGCGGCCAACGCGCCCATCGGGGAAAGCAGGGGTAAACCGAGGGGGACGCAGTCTGACCCGCACCTCTACTGGATCCCGCAGGCCTCGCCACGACGACGCGGGCACAATCGGGGCCAGTCTTCTCCGGGTGGCCCCGCCTCTCGTTGTTCGCAGCCACCGTGCTCCACCCGGCCAGCGAGGACTCGCCCTTCATGGTCGGCGGGGGAATGCGCGAGCTCTGGAAGATTGGCCAGAAAGCCCGATGCCGGCCTTCGGACTCGGCAGTGAGGGGCCCCCAGAGGCGGCCCTTCGCGTAGCCTCAGTGTGCTGCCGCTTCGATGATGCGCTGGATCCGAAAAGGCAGTCGATTGGCGCGGCCTGCGAATCCGGCGTCGTCTTTCCACAGGCGCACCACCAGGGGCTTCATCCCCGGGCAATGCTGATATTCATAGGTAAATCTCAGAACCTGTCCGTCAAAGGTGCCCGTGAACGGTTCATCGACCAGGTCCTCGCACATCGAACGCACGTACATGTCAAAACGCCCCTGAACGGCTTGCGAATCGGCGCTCACCGTTTCGATGCGGACGTTGAGCCAATTGCGCGTGTAGATCGGATGAAGGAAGGGCGCGGGTGGCCGCGACCACTCGCCGCGAAACTCAACCGGAGCCACGATCGAGTAAGGCTCAAGTATGGGCGGCCCGCTGTTTTGCGCCTGGGCCGAAAGCGATGCGCCCAATGAAAGCAAAAAACACCGCGAGACGGTACGGGACAAAGACATGATGGATCTCCGGTTGCGCCGCGCAGCGCTTGGGCTCGCAGATAGTCTAGGCGTAATGCTCGCAATCGAACAGTCTCTTGAATCCGGCTAGAGTGCGGGGCAGTCCGCGCCACAAACCGTGATGGCCAGGCGCGCATCGCTGGCCTGAATCGCCAGAGGCCGCAGCGATACGCTCGAATTCGCGCTGTCCCAAACGAAGGCATTCCCATCGACCGGATGGGTCGCCCACTCGGGATGCGTCCTCATGAACGGCGCGACCTGGGCTGCAGGGATGCGCTGGCGTCGCAGTTCAAACGCCAGCCGCACGAGGCGCTGGAGTGCAGCCGAGTCATAGCCTCTCAAAATATAGTTGTCGCGACTGTAGAGGACGTGCTCGGCGAGCATGATTTTTCCGAGGGGATTGTAGGCGAGCCCGAGATTGAGGAAATCCATATTCTGGGTGCGCCAGGCGAGGTAGCGCTGCCGGGCGACCATCAGCTCTGAAGGGGATGTGGAAGATAAGGCGATCGCCGCATCGATATCGCTTGCATCCAGGTTTTCGGTCGCATTCTTCTTGTAGAAATGGCGTGCGACGGGCTCCCAGACGCTATCGGTGGGAACGAAGCCCACCTTCTTGTTGCCCGCTTCCAGATAGAAAAGAAGCTCCCGGGCGGCCAGGGGCCTTGATTGCATGGCATCGAAATAGGGCACCTCGCCTCGAAACTCGGCGAAAAAGACCGAAGACAGGTTCCAGTCGGTTAGGGCACAAAGCGAAGTCATCCGGTCCAACTGCGGCAGCAAGCCGGCTAGCACGAGTGTCTTGTCGGCGAGCATGTCCGCAATCAGGAACTGGTCACTTTGAAAATAGGCTGCCGCGACGAGCTTCGGAATCAAGGTGTGCGTGCTCACCATGACCGTATGCCAGGTGCGCAAGTCGTTCTCGAGCTCGTTCATGGCGGCTTGCCTTTGGGCCGGATCGCCGCCTTTCATGCGCAGCGCGACGCTCGCAAGAAACAGAATCCGAATGTCACGCCCGGCTGAGACCAGCGGTGTGAAGGGGCTGGGCGTGGCGGTCTCGGCGTACTGCGCGAACTGATGCAGGCCAAGGTAGCGATCGTAGAGTTCGCGATTCTGATCCAGGAGCGTGCGGATCTCTGACTCGCGACCTGTGATCCCCGACCAAACCGCGTTGGCCTTGAACTGCGGCTTTTCAAACTGACCCTGGAACGAGAGCCCTTGGGTCTCATCGTCATCGAGCACGTCGGAGGCAGATGAAGGATCGTCTGGTGCATGGATGCTTTTCTCATAGCGGGCAAGGCGAGATCGGCCGAATTCCACGGGAGACTGTCCCTTCGGTGCGGCCCGTCCGAGCAAGGCGAGATAGAGGTTCTGCTCGACGGGCGCCACCGGCGCTGCCTGGCTCAGCAGAGCGCGCGCCATGGGGCTGAGGTCTTCGTCGGCCCAGTTCACCAGAAAGAGCACCAGTCCCGACAGGAGCGCGAACCCGAGAACCAGACCCGTCGACCACAAGAGGGCACGACGCACGACTCTCAATCTAGCTCACAGCGTTAGCCGCGCAAGCAAACGTCGGCGTGCCCAGGGGACGTTTTTTGAGCCCCCAGCTAGCCATTGGCGATCGCATGATTCGATAAGCCTTCGATCGCCTGGCACAGGGCCGAATGATCCTGGTTGCCCAGGCCGTGAGCGGCGCACGCATTCATCAACTGTTGCACGGTCGCGGTATTGGGCAGCGCCACCCCCATTGTCTGGGCTCCCTCGAGCGCGAGTTTCAGATCCTTCTGATGCAAAGCGATGCGAAATCCGGGGTTGAAGGTCCGCTTGAGCATGCGCTCCCCGTGAACCTCGAGGATCCGCGAGGCCGCGAATCCGCCCATGAGCGCTTCACGCACCTTGACCGGATCGGCTCCCGCCTTCGAGGCGAAAAGCAGCGCCTCGGAGACGGCCTGAATGTTCAGCGCGACGATAATCTGGTTGGCGACCTTGGTCGTTTGCCCTGCTCCGTGGGCACCGACCAAGGTGATGTTTTTGCCCATCACGGCAAACAGGGCTTTGACCTTTTCGAAAGCGGGCTCCGAGCCGCCCACCATGATCGTGAGCGTACCCGCCTTGGCGCCGACCTCACCTCCTGACACCGGCGCATCCAGATAGTCGCACCCGAGGGATTCGATGCGCCCGGCAAACTCCTTGGTCGCGATCGGGGAGATGGAGCTCATATCGACGACCGTCTTGCCGGCACTCAGGCCAGACGCCACGCCGTCTGGGCCGAACAGGACCTGTTCTACATCGGGTGTATCCGGAAGCATCGTAATGACCACTTCAGCACGCGTGGCGACCTCCTTGGCGCTGCTGCAGGCAAGTGCGCCGGCTTCGAGGAGCGCTGCGGCCACGCCGCTGCGACTGTGCGCGTATAAAGTATGTCCCGCAGTCAGAAGACGGCCGGCCATGGGTGCGCCCATGATGCCGGTGCCGACGAATCCCAAATTGCTCATGGCAGTGGTCCCTTAAGAGTGAAACCGGATGGCGAGAGTTCGCGCTTGCGGCGTCCAATGAGACTTCGCTTGCGCCTTCAAGAGGGCCGATTCCTTCTTCGCGTCCCTGGCTTACGTGAATGTGACCTGCAACCCGGCTAGAGGGGCGCTAAACGAGACCGACCACTGCTGGCCAGGCAAGACGGGCCAGGCATCAGTCCAGGTCCCGGTCGTAACCAGATCTTCAGCCTTTAGGTCAGGTGCTCCAGGACACGCGCGCAGGGCGTTTAGGAAATAGTGCAGTGCGCGAAGCGGACTGTCGAGGACGTTCGCACCGGCACCCTCTTCGATGACGCTGGCCTGCCTGGACAGGACCGCCCTTGATTTGGCCAGCATTTCGTCAAGAACTGCGGCGCTAGATGCGATGGAGCGGACAGGACGCCGTTGGCCCACGAGTAGCCGCCCGTGGAGTCCACCGTCAGCGACCGTCTCGGCAGCCGTGAACTTCCAATCCTTCGCGTGCGTCTGGACGATCTCAAAGCCCGGGGCGATCCATTCGAGGGCGTCAAACAGATCCTCGAGGGTTGCCCCCGCTATCGGCGTCGCGCGGAGTCCAAAAACGATTTCGGGCTCGATGCGCGGCTGGCAGGTCCGACTCAAGTCGATCTGTCCGGCCCCTTCTGCGAGCGTGAGCGTGGAATCCCACACCGTACCCCAGATCGGAGCAAACACTTGGTAGCGGTCCCAGATGGTGCGATTGGTAAAACCGATCTTGTAGCCCCGTGGTCGCTCGCCGCGGGCTTGCCGCAGTGCCCGTACCGCCAGCGCGGAACTGTAGGCCTGGCCCAGATCCGTGAAGAGCGCTGCAGTGTCCTCTCGGGACCAAAGAGTCCCCCGATCGCAATGCTCCAAGAGGGCCTCGGGAGTCATCGACACCGGCCCGTCATCTCGAACACAAAAGGCCAATCCGAGTCCGTGCTTTCAAGCTGGCGCCGGGGTTCGATGCTCATCGGTGTCTCATTCCCCCTCGGGTGGCGGTTCGGCCGGGATTTCATCGAGTTTCGTAATGAGCGCCTCGGCAAAGGCCAATGCCTCGGCCGCGCGCAGGTGAGGATGGACGAGTTTGCTTTGCGGGTTAGCGAGGATGCCCTGAAGCGCCATCCCGGCCAACTGCGCGCGCAACATGTAAGTTTCTTCCTCGCTCATTTGATCTCCCTAAAAGGTCCACCGAGCCGCTCCGTTTAGCGGCTGCGTTGCCACAGGCGAAAGCATAAGGCCTGATTTACGTTCGTGTCGATGCATATCGCTTGCGCCCACGGGGCAGGTGCCTGCAGGAAAAGAGGGGCGGTGACGCGTCGTTCGACCCGAATTCGCCCGAGAGCCATTTCAATCCTGTTTGACGATCTCTGTTCCTCCCACTTCCCATCGTCCCCAAGCGTTTTTGGCCGCGCAGGCAGACATCGTGCGCGTCGGGGTAGGCCTACTTGACGGACTGAAGGTTCCGAACCATCATCGCAGACGACCGCACGCCACAAAATCAACGAAAAAGTCGGTCCTATTGACCGTTGCCCGTAGCGTTCCATTCCCGTGCCGCGATGCCGCGCCCGCGCGACCGCGACGGGCTGTACTCGACCGGCAATTTGGCTTTTCTAGCTTCTCTATTTTGGTGAGGGACTGTTTCACATGAAAATCAAGCTTATCTCCTGCTGGTACAACACGTCCTACGCAGCCTATAGCCAGGGGCTGCGCCAGGCGCTCGAGCGCGACACGGGCGAGCCTGTGGGCGTGATTGCGTCGAATTGCGGATGCAACGATCCCATGGACGGTGTCTTTTTTGACCAGAATTGCGACTACTTTAAGATGCCGCACCTGAAATACTGGAACTCGCAAAACCCGGTCAAACGGTGGATCCGGAACAGTGGACGTCAAATCCTCTATCACGAGCGAGCAAGGCGCTACATGCAACTCGCCCAGGACGCCCAGATTCTCCATTTTCAGCAGACCCTCAATGCCTATGGATCGAACGTCGTGTTCAACTGGTTGGAAATGAATTGCCTTGCGGCCCGTGTTGTGACGGTGCACGAGTTGGATCCCTATCAGCAGGACTATCCCGAGGTCAATCTCACCTATAACCTCGCCGACCGCATCATCGTGCACGCAACCGAACTGCGCGACGCCCTGGTGGACTATGGTGTAGATGCGGGACGCATCGATATCATCGAACACGGCGTTCAAATGATGCCGGTATCCGAGCAAGCGCGTGAAGGTATCGTGTTCTATGGGGGACACAAGCTCAACGCCTCGAAGGGCCTGGATGTCCTGTGCAAGGCGATGGCGCTCGTGCGGCGCGAATTGGGAGCCGCTACTCCCGCCATCAAGATTCACGGGTTCTACGGAGACGACACACGCAATTATGGGCTCGCGTGTATCGCGCAGTCCGAGGTTGCCGATCTGGTGCAGTGGCTGGATCGCTTGGATACGGACGCAGTCGCGCGCGAGTATCAAAAGTCCCTTCTTTGCGTGCTGCCGTTTACGGGAAGCTTTGCCGGATTCGCGGCGGCCAATGCCATGGCCAATGGCGTGCCCGTCATCGGTACGCGTCACGCGGGCCTGCCCGAGCACCTGGGTGACACCGGCACGTGGATCGAGCCCAATGACCCGGAAGGACTGGCCCGCGAGATCTTGCGCTTGCTAGGCGATGCACCGTTAAGAAACGACATCGCCAAGAGGGCGCGCGCGCGGGCGCAGGAGCATTTGAGCTGGGATGCCATCGCCCGAAAAACCCTTGAATCGTATCGCCGGGCGTTGGATCGGCGCAGTCTCGAGATCGCAGCCTAGGGCGCTCGGGCGCACCGCACCCTTCGGGCACGAGCTTCTAGGCCGTGCCCGATGTGATGTACCCGCTATTGCCCATGCCCAGGGCCGCTACTCGATTTGGAGGAGAAATCCGCTCGCTCAGA
Organism: Burkholderiaceae bacterium; assembly: GCA_049514215.1. Classification (GTDB taxonomy): domain Bacteria; phylum Pseudomonadota; class Gammaproteobacteria; order Burkholderiales; family Burkholderiaceae_D; genus BOG-994. The sequence continues at coordinate 102,683 of JBEKVI010000005.1, read as the reverse complement.
GGCACCGCTCGGTCATGCGGCCGCTCGCTGGGGGATGAGAAGTTCTCCGGCCAAGGGATGAGGCTCAAGCTTGCGCATGGATCGCCTGCCTTCAATGGCAGCGGCGCACGCAGGACTTCAAGCTTCGGACTCCTTAGCGCGCGCTATGGGAAAGTACCTAGGGCAGAGGCCGAGATTTATCTCAGGGGAAGCTTGCGCGAAACGGAATATTGGGCCGAAGATACGACAGCGATGCAGCCACCGGTTTGGTTTCGCCGCAAGGGATTGGCTTTCGACCCTCCGTGGTGGACCGTCGTGCAGTTCGCGAACCCAGAGCAACGAAAGCGAGTATCGGATCGGGCAGGAGGAAGCGGGAAAAGGGGCTAGGCATGACCACCGCTCGGATCGCAGGCGTCATCGGTCCTATTCATAGTCGGGCATTGCGCCCCCCTTGCCTAGAGAGCGTTCACGTGGCATTGCCGAAGGGCGCTCCGATGATGGCGGTTCCCCCGTTTACGCATGCCAGCCCGAAAGCTCATCTCGCCATTGCGGGTCAGGCCGCCATGCAGGACGCTTACCATGGCAAAGCGGCTAAGACCGTGTCCGAAAAGCGCGCGCGGATGTCCGCTGAGGGAAGAATCAATGGCCACGTTGTGGCGATGACCCGATCCGAATGGAGATCGTCGAACTGGCCGTCGCTCAAGCGGTCGGCGCCGGGTCCGGCACCCCATGGCTAAGATCTTGGTCGTGGACGACGTCCCCGTCAACCGCGAATTCATTGCTACGCTGCTGGGCTACCAGAACCACCTCGTGCTGGAGGCGGGAGACGGCGCAGAAGCACTTGCGGTGGTGAGCCGATCACAGCCCGATCTGGTCATCTGCGACATCTTGATGCCGACCATGGACGGCTTTGAGTTTGTCCGACTGCTCAGAGAGGATCCTCGGATGGCCGCCACCCGGGTGATCTACTACACCGCCCATTATCACGAGCGGGAAGCGCGCAATCTGGCGGCAGCCTCTGGTGTACTGCAGGTCCTAACCAAGCCTTGTGGGGCCGAAGAGATTCTCGCGGCCGTGGCACAGGCTCTGGACGAACCCCAATCTCCCCAGCCCGTTCCGGAGGTGCGGCAGTTCGAAGAGACGCATCTTCGGCTGATGACAGACAAGCTCTCCGGTACGATCGATGACTTGCGCATCGCAAACGAGCGCCTTGCGGCATTGACCGAACTCAACCTCAAGCTTGCCTCCGAAAAGGATATCTCTGAACTGCTGGCCAGTGTGTGCCAAGGGGCCCGCAACCTCATCGGATCTCAGTACGCGGTCATTGGGGTGTATGCCAAAGACGGCTCAACCATTGAATCCTCGACGAGCGGCATTGACGTGCACGCCAGCGCGCGCCTGGAGCGGCTCGAGTTGGATCGGGGAATCTTGGGCGAGGTCGTCCGCACCCACCAGGCGCGACGCATCGTCCAGCCGAATGCGGATCTCGGCATGATCGGTCTGCCCGAAGCTTGCCCGCCGTTGCACACAGCCCTGGCCGTCCCCGTGGCCTCTTTGTCGAAGGTCTACGGTTGGGTGTGCCTGGTCAACAAGCTCGGTGCCGAAGAATTTAGCAGCGAGGACGAGCGCGCGCTGTCGATTCTCGCGGCGCAGACCGGTCGGATATACGAAAATGGCAGTCTCTACCGCGAAGTTCGGGAGCAGGCGGAACAATTGCGGCAAGAAGTGGACGAGCGCGAGAAAACACTGGAAAAGCTCAGCGCGAGCGAGGCCGCGCTGCACCGCGCCCAGGTCGTGGCCAAGCTAACCCACGTGATTTCCACGTCCGATGGGTCGTTCGAGAGCTGGCCGGAAACGCTGCCCCAAATGATTGGGCTACAGCCGTCCCGCATGGTCGCCAATACCCGCGAATGGCTGGCTCTCGTCCACCCAGAAGACCGCACCATCCTGCGCAAGAAGGCGATTGAGGCGAGCATCTCAGAGGCCCGCACCGAGCTTGAATACCGCATGCGTCGGATGGATGGAACGTACATCCATATACGGCAGGTCATGGAGCCGATTCGTGAGCTGACCCGTAAATCGCGGGGCCTGCGCTGGTTCAACACGCTGCAGGACATTACGGATCGCAAGCTGGCCGAAGATGCGCTGCGAGAAAGTGATCGGCGCTTTAGCGAAATGCTCGAGAATGTGGAACTACTGTCCCTCATGCTGGATCGCGAGGGACGAATTACCTATTGCAACGAGTATCTCTTGCGCCTGACCGACTGGCAAAGCGACGAGGTCCAAGGCCGGGATTGGAACGAATTCGTCGCCCCGAACCCTTCGACCTCGGACGCGGCTCGCGACAATGTGGACCAGCGCCCGGCCACCACCTTCGGGCCCCATGCTTCGATCAGTCCCCATCATGAAAGCGAGATTCTCACGCGCACCGGTGAGCGTCGCCTCGTCCGATGGAACAGCACCGTGCTGCGGGGAGCGTCGGGAGAAATCACCGGGACGGCTTCGATTGGCGAAGATATTACGGATCGGCGCGAAGCCGAGCATCGCATCAAACGCCTGAATCGGGTCTATGCGGTCTTAAGCGGGATCAATACCTTGATCGTGCGCGCCCGGGACCGCGACGAGCTGTTCGAGGAAGCCTGTCATATTGCCCTAAAGCACGGCCAGTTCAAGATGGCCTGGATTGGCATCGTTGCCGCGGACGCGATGAGAATCGAGCCGGTCGCATCGGCCGGTCTCGATGATGAATTCCTCTCGCTTATTCGGCGCCAGTTCACCATGAAATCCGACGGGCCTCGCAGCAATACCATGGCTGCCCGGGTGATTCGCGAGAATCGCCCGATCACATCCAACGACATCCGGGGCGACCCCAACGTGCTCTTTGTCAAAGAGCGCTTGGAAAGGGGCATCCGTTCGATGGCGGTGCTGCCGCTCGTGGTGTCCGACGTGGTGGTCGGAGTATTTGCTTTGTACGCCGACGAGCCCGGTTTTTTTGATGCCGAGGAAATGAAGCTCTTGACCGAGCTCGCCGGCGATATCGGGTTCGCTTTGGATCACATCGAGAAAGCCGAGCTTCTGAACTATCTCGCCTACTACGACGAGGTCACAGGGCTGCCCAACCGCACACTCTTTCTCGAGCAGGTCAGCCAGCAGTTGCGCACCCACGAGAGTCCCCATCACACCATGGCGCTTGCCTTGGTGGATATCGATCGCTTCCGGATCGTGAATGACACACTGGGTCGCAAGAAAGGCGATGAGCTACTGAAGCTCGTCGCCCAGAAAATACAGGGCATGCACGTTGGCTTTGGCTCCATCGCGCGGGTTGGGGTGAATTGCTTTGGCGTCACTCTGTTGAATCCGCGCGATGTCAGTAGCGTCGCGCTCACCCTCGAGGAGCTCCTGCGCACCTGTTTCGGCGCTTCCTTCGAACTGGCCGATTCGGATGTGCGCATCGCAGCGAAAGTCGGCATCGCGGTTCATCCCTCCGACGGCGAGGACGCAGAGACCTTGCTGCGCAACGCGGAACTCGCCGTCAAGCGCGCCAAAGCCTCGGGAGAATGGATCCTCTTTTACGCGCCAGGGATGAATTCCCGAGTGGCGGAGACGCTCGATCGCGAGAGTCGGCTTCGCACCGCCATAGAACGTCAGGAATTCGTCCTGTTCTACCAGCCCAAGTTCAATCTAGCGACGCGTCGACTGACCGGGGCCGAAGCCCTCATGCGCTGGAATGATCCGAAATCCGGTTTGGTGCGTCCGACGCACTTCATTCCGCTGCTCGAGGAGACCGGACTCATTCACGACGCGGGTCGCTGGGCCCTGCGCCAGGCTATCTCCGACTTCTTGCGCTGGCGCGACCTGGGATTGGATCCGGTGAGAATTGCAGTCAATGTTTCTCCCTTGCAACTGCGGCAGCGCGCATTCGTATCCGAGATCGAACAGGCGACGAACATCGATCCAAGAGCGGCCCCGGGGCTCGAGTTGGAATTAACCGAGTCGATGGTGATGGAAGACGTCCAGGACAAGGTCGCCAGTCTCGAGGCCATCCGTGCGCTCGGTGTAAGGCTCGCCATCGATGATTTCGGCACGGGGTTTTCCTCATTGAACTATCTGTCCAAACTGCCCGTTGATACGCTTAAGATCGACCAATCATTCATCGCCGAGATGACCGCGGCGCCCAAGGGGCTTGCCCTGGTCTCGACGATCATCGAATTGGCGCGCTCGATGCACTTAAACGTCGTAGCCGAAGGCGTCGAGACCGAGGATCAATCTCGCCTGTTGAGCCTTCTGCGCTGCGACGAGGTGCAGGGCAACCTGCTTAGCGAGCCGCTACCCGCCGCAGAGTTCGAAGCACGCATCCTGCGCGGGCCGCCGCTCTCCGGGGCGCTCTTCGGCGAAAAGCCGCGCGCGCCCTAAGGGTTTCGCCAGAAGTTCCCGGGCTGCACAAGGGGTCGCCCATTGCTGCAGCCTGTCGCGACCGGGGCTATGATGAGCGCTCGAGCAACGCCGACAGGTGCTAAGCGGTCGTCACCAATTCAGCGTTGCCGCCATCCCCCATTTTCAGCAAGCAGGAGTCTGTCCATGCAGTATCGACATCTGGGCCAAACGGGTTTGCAGGTCTCGCGCATTTGCCTCGGAACCATGACCTTCGGTCTTCAGACCGAGAAAAATGAGGCCTTTCAGATTCTGGAGAAAGCCGCTGAGGCTGGGGTGAACTTCATCGACACGGCCGACGTCTATCCGCTCGGAGGAGACCTGACCACGGCCGGCCGCACCGAGGAAATCGTGGGCGCGTGGCTTTCGGGCAAGCGTCAGAATTTCATTCTGGCGACCAAAGCCTGGGGGAAGATGGGACCCAACTCGTGGGACCAGGGATCCTCTCGCAAACATCTGATCGATGCGATCGATGCATCGCTTCGCAGGCTGGGTACGGACTACGTGGACCTCTATCAGTTGCACTCCGATGATCCTCATACTCCGCTCGATGAGACCGTGGAGGCGATGGATGCGATCGTGCGATCGGGTAAAGCGCGCTACATCGGTGTGTCCAACTTTCTCGCCTATCGGTTGGCGCGCGCCCTCGGACGTTCCGCGCTCAAGGGTCTTGCCCGATTCATCTCCGTGCAACCGCGCTACAACCTCTTGTTCAGGCAAATCGAGCGTGAACTTTTGCCCTTGGCGCTCGAGGAAGGTGTCGGAGTGATTCCCTACAATCCGCTAGCCGGTGGGCTCCTGACGGGAAAGCACCGACTCCAGGCGGGGCCGCCTGAGGGCCGCTTTCAGTTGGGCACGGCCGCGAAAACCTATCAGGATCGCTACTGGCACGAGCGCGAGTTTGCAACCGTCGAGGAATTGCGCGGCATCGCCAGCGCCGGCGGGATAGCGCTGCCCCAAGCGGCCATCGCCTGGGTCCTGGCCCATCCGGCAGTGACTTCGGCAATCATCGGGGCCAGTCGCGCAAGTCAGCTCAACGATACGCTAAGCTCGGCCGATGTCACGCTCGATGCAGATCTGAAAAAACGTTTCGATGAGCTCACGCACACCTACCGGTGGGGAGACGCCTCGCGCTGATCAAGCCTCCTTGGGGGAGGCGCTGGCCCCAGGGGCGCTGTAAACCTTGCGCCGAACCCTAAGAGTTTGGCGCCACGCTGAGCGCGTCGTCGCGAACGAAGGATTCACGCAATTCCAAGAGCACCGTGGTAGGCACGGCTGCGCGCCGCAGAAGTTTTTCGAAGACCTCCCAACCGGTAATCCTGTAGAGGCGGTGTAAGACCACCCTTCCGGGTTGCATTTCGCCTTTGGCCTCGGTCCAGGACGCGCCCCAGGGCTGATCGCGAAATACGGCGCGAACGAATCCGCCGCACGACTTTTCGATGAAGGCCAGATTGGTTGCAGGATCGGTCCCACTCAGCTTGACATCGGTTTTGCGCAGATCCGCAAAGGCCGCCTCGCGCTTACCCGATTCATCGGCCGAGCCCAGCCAGTTAACGAAGCCATCGAGTTCTCCCCACGATCGCACGGCGATCAATTCACGGGGCGTGCTCGGGGCAATCGGGCAGAAGATATTGGTCATGGGAAGGAAAGTCGGGGTTGCCGGAGTTCGGCGAAAACGGGCATCCCCTAAGGGATCTGCCGCTAGGATACTCGAACTCGCGCACGCCGTAACCGACCAAGTTCGCGGGCTAGCACGCACCCCGGGACGTCTTGCTCGCCCGGGTCCGGCCATCATGCGATACCGCAAAAAGGCTAAAGGATTGGGTATTTCTGCCGTAATCCCGGGGTAATTAGGCAAACTCTCGTCCCAAGGCCCCGGCGCAGTTGCGGCGGACGCCCTGGCCAAGGCGACAACCGGACACTATTTATGCGCACACCCGTCTCCGTCTCTGCAATGGGTCCCCTTTTGGACTGCGACCCCGTCGATACCGAAGTTCCACTCGAGGAAGTGTTCCTCGCGCGACAACCCATTCTCGACGCGCAAAAAAGGCTCACGGGATATGAACTGCTTTTTCGCGGCGGCCGGGCCAATCATGCCGAAATCAGTAGCGACATGCACGCGACCAGCACGGTTCTCATGAATGCGTTCTCCGGATTCGGAATGGAGGCGGTTCTCGGAACGGTCGATGGCTATTTGAATGTCGATGAGGCTTTCTTGATGTCTGAACTCGTCGATCTGCTCTTGCCGGGTCAGATCGTCCTCGAACTGGTCGAAAGCGTCGCCTTCAGCGCGGCCCTGGCCGAGAGGCTTGGGCTACTCAGGAAAAAGGGCTTTCGGGTCGCCTTGGGCGATTACGCCGGCGTCGCGGAGCGCCTTGCGGCCTTCACACCTTGCATTGATATCCTCAAAGTCAATATCGCAGCGCATCCCCGCCAGACGCTGGCTCAGACAATGCTCGGACTTAGGAAGACCTCTTTGACGCTGCTGGCCGAGAAGGTGGAAACGCCGCAAGATTTCACATTGGCGCGCGACCTCGGCTTCAAACTTTTTCAGGGCTATCACTTCGCCCGTCCCGAAATGCTCGTCTCGAAGGTCTCGGGACATCCGGAGAAGGTGCAAGTCCTCAAGCTCTTGAATCTCATTTTGACGGACGCAAGCATTACCACGATCGAAGCTGAGCTCAAGCGGCATCCCGTCTTAAGCCTGAACCTGCTGCGCCTCGTGAATTCCGCCGCAATGGGCAATCGGGTGCAGATCAATTCTGTTCGGCACGCCGTCACGATTTTGGGACAGCGCCAGCTGCGCAACTGGCTGCAACTGATGATCTACACCGGTCGCGGCGACGAAGATTGCGCGACCAATCCGCTCTTGCAGATGGCCGCTGCGCGCGCCAAGCTGATGGAGCTGCTGATGCGACGCTATGAGGACGCGTCGGATCTCATGGTGGAATCGGCGTTTATGACCGGAATGCTCTCACTGGTTGATGTGCTACTGAACATGCCCCTGCAGGCGGTGGTGGCGGAGTTGTCGCTCTCCCCCGAGGTCAAAGATGCGCTCCTGAAAGGCTCGGGTCGCCTCGGGACGCTTCTGAAGATCGCACAACTCGTTGATGGTCAGGACGAGGGCGCATTGCGACCCTTGCTGCGCGAAGTGCCGGTGCAAGGGGTGGAAGGGCTCTTCCTTCTCGAAGTCGAAGCATTCGCCTGGGCCAACGCGATTTCGATGAGCTAGGTTCTAGGCGCGTCCTGCGAGCTGGGTTCCAACGGGGCTTTAATCGCTTAGTTCGGCGATCACGAAATGGCCCTGAGCGGTGGGCCAGGCAAGCACGGCGATGCGCTCTTGGTTAAATTGTGCAATGACCGTGCGTGGGGCCGTCGGTGAAGGGCTAGTCACCGCGATCTTAGAAGAGGACACACCCGGTACCGGACCGTTGATGCCTGCAAGCGGCTGGCCGTCGAGGCTCATCGTGTCCCTCTGTGCTCCGAAGTAGCCGCGCGGGCGCACCATCATCACGATGCTTTGCGCATCCAGATCGCGGGCTTCCAGCTGCACGGGCCTTAAGTCAATCCAGTCCGATGAGCGCAGAAAGGGGCTGCGATAGACATGCGTGATCGCATAGCCGGGTGCCTCGATGACGAATTCGTAGTAGACGTTCGGCAGCGCCTCGACGGGTCCGAAGCGGCCGTCGGCTCCCACACTATGGTCCCAGATCGCCTCCGAGCTGCGTTCTCCGCTTTGCGCATCCACGGGGAAGATCTTAAGTTGTGCTCCCGCCAAGGGCAGATTGGTCACCTGCTTTTCAGTCAAGCGGCTGACACGGCCGGCCAGGGTGACATGGTCTTGGGCAACGATCTCGTGCTTCTGCGGCAACGCTCCGGTCAGGAATCGAAACTGCGCCTCGAACGATGCTTCGCTAAACGCGGTCTCCCGGTGGTCTGCCTTCGGCAAAACCTCGTTGATCGCGCCGCGAAGTGCCGGCCCATCGGCCGTCACGTGCGTGGCCAACTCGGGCTGGCCCAGCCAGATGCCCGTCGGCTGCGCATATTTGTCGTACCCATCGGAGCGCAGCGTCAAAAATCGGACCCCCGGTGTGACTTCGAGTCCGAGGGGGCCCTGGGGCTGATTCAAGTCGGTGAGCCAGGGGCCTTTGCCGTTGGCTTCGTTTCCGGGTTTGTAGTCACCAGCCCATACGCCATGATTGGGCGTGCCGCACAGGATGGCAGCCAAAACCGTGGCTCCGTTCGTGTCTCGAACATAGCGCCGAATGGGATAGCCGCCGCGCGAATTTCCGATGAGCACTACAAGACTCACCCCCGTGCTCGCCCGCACCTGTTCGACCTTTTCTTTCAGCGCCGCGGTGAATTCCTCCGCGCTCGAGCGCTCGGATTGAGGCACGGCATTGTCGTCGCGCGCGAGCGGATAGGGCAGATTGATTGCAAACAGCCGATCGGCCGGCCAACCGTTGGACTCATAGCGCCATGCGAGGGTTTGCCAGACGCCTTCGTTATCGCCATTGCCATGCACAAAGACGATGGGAGGGTACCGGGTCAAGAATTCCGCACTGGGCTCGTTGCGAACGGCGCATCCCGATACCATCAACAGTAGCGCAGCCAGTTCTATCCATCCTCGGATCGAGCGCATGGTCTGTCCTCTTGACACAGCGAGTCGGTAGCGGTTCTTGCGATTCTGCGCGAGTCTAGCCCATCGGTGGTTCACCGATTGTCGAAAAAATACCCGGGCGATGACGCAGGCCGCCGTGCCAACCGCGTCGGGGCGGCACCGGGCTGAAGTCTGAGCTAGACGAGATTGCCGAGCGAGGCGTAATAGGCACCGGGCTTGGTCGCGAGGAAATCCGATAGGACGATTTCCTCCTGACGGACAAACCCTTGGGCGGGTAGCTTGCCCGCGAGCAAGAGTTCGAACACACCGCAAACGCCGGCGGCCGTGGTCAGCTCGATTGCCGTGCGCTCCAGGCCACGCAGGGTTGATCCGTAGATCCGCGCCGACCGTGTCTCCTGTTCGAAGCGACCAGCCCGTTGTCCCGAAGCCGAGGCGAACAGGATGACCACATCCTGGCGAGTGTGGGGAACGGCATGCTCCAGGATTTCACGCAGCAAATCGCGGCGAGTGATTAATCGCATGTCGTGCAACAAGAACCGCATGCCTTCGCGGTGCCCGGGATAGCGGATCGTCTTGTAGTCCATGTTCTGGACTTTGCCCTCGAGCGTCTCGCAAAGCGTGCCCAATCCGCCCGAGGTATTGAAGGCCTCGAAATTGTCACCGTCGAGATTGAAGGTCTCGTAACCTTCGAGTGGCTGTACGCTGACCATCTTGCCATTGACGATAGCGTCGCACGGGTTGCAGTACTCGTTGATCACGCCATCGATGCTCCACGTGAAGTTGTAGCGCAGGTCGTTGGTCGGGTTGCGGCTCAGTGCCCCCACGCGCATGCGTAGATCCACGAGGTTTTCGAACTGACGGGAGAGGTCTGCGCCCAGCATGCCAATGACCCCAGGGGCGAGACCGCACTGGGGCATCAGGATCGCGCGCGCGCTTTTGGCGAGCTGCCGGATGCTGCGTGTGGCTTCGACATCCTCGGTCAGGTCGAAGTAGTGGACCGAGGCGGCTTGAGCCGCCGTGGCAATGCGCGCCGCAAGAAAGAACGGCAGTGCATTGATCACGACCGCGTGGGAGGAAAGAAGACGAATCAGCTCCTGATCGTTCTCAACGTCCAGCTGGATGCGGGTGACGAGTGCGTCCTCATGCCGGCTTGGGGGATTCTTGTCGGCAAGGGTGACGGGCAGACGATAGAACTCGGCCAGCATGTCGGCGACGGTGGCGCCCACTTTGCCGGCGCCAAGCACCAGGACATTCTTCACGACTGGATGCGATCCCACGGCGATCTCCTTAAAGATGCGACATGATAAAGAAGTTCATGGTCGAAATGAAGCCGGCATTTTGTCGTAAAGTAGGAACATTCTGACGTTATGACGTAGAATATCGACGATATGAAGGCCACCTACGAACTCGACGACACGGATCGCGAACTGCTGGCGCTCCTGCAGACCAATGCCCGCGAATCTACGGCCAACATCGCGCGCGAACTCGGACTTGCGCGCACGACGGTCTTAGCGCGCCTCACGCGCCTGGAGCGCTCCGGCATCATCCAGGGATACGGGGTACGCATCAGTCGGGCACTGTCCTCGCAAGGGGTGGCCGCGTATGTGGGGATTTCGATTCTTCCCAAGTCGGGCGCGGCCGTTTTGAAGGCACTGGCGCGCTTCCCGGAACTCGAGCACTTAACCGCGGTGAGCGGACAGTTCGATTATGTGGCTGTGGTCCGCTGCCGTTCTACGGAGCATTTAGATACGATGCTCGACGCCATTGGCGCCCTCGAAGGGGTCAAGCAGACGCTCTCGGCCGTTATCCTCGCCACGCGCATCGATCGCTCCCGACTGAGTGATTCCTAGAAGGTCCGCCCGGACAACGGCGCGTCAGACGTCGAAGCGGATCCCCTGGGCCAACGGAAGGGCGCTGCCGTAATTGATGGTGTTCGTTGCGCGCCGCATGTAGCCCTTCCAGGCATCCGACCCCGACTCCCGACCGCCTCCCGTTTCCTTCTCGCCGCCGAACGCCCCACCGATTTCGGCACCGCTCGTTCCGATATTCACGTTGGCGATGCCGCAGTCCGAACCATAGGCCGAAAGAAACTGCTCGGCTTCTTGCACGTTGGTCGTGAACACCGATGACGACAGCCCGTGCTTGACTGCATTGTTCAGTTCGATGGCGGCTGCGAACTCCTCATAGGGACAAAGGTACAGGATGGGCGCGAACGTTTCTTCGAGCATCGGTCCCCTCTGGACATCCATCTCGACGAGCGCCGGGCGCACGTAGTAGCTTTGCTCGCCGGCGACCTCGACGCGTTCTCCGAAGTGCGTGCGGGCTTCGAGTGCGCGCGCGTTTTCGAGCGTGACCTGCATGCGGTGAAAGCTCGCCGCGTCGATGAGCGGTCCGACGAGCGTCGTGGGCTCGAGCGGATTGCCGATCGGGATCGAACGGTAGATCGCTTCCAGTTTCTCGACGACCTGCGGATAGATCGATTCGTGAACGATGAGACGCCGAAGACTGGTGCAGCGCTGTCCGGCCGTCCCCACTGCAGAAAACGTGATGGCCCTGACTGCGAGCTCGAGATTCGCGCTAGGCGCGAGGATCGCGGCGTTGTTTCCTCCGAGTTCGAGAAGCGCGCGCTTGAAGAGGCGGGCGCAGGTCTGACCCACGGCCCGGCCCATGCCGGTGGAACCCGTGGCGCTGACGAGCTTGATCGCCGCGTGTTCCACGAGTTGCTCACCGGCGGCGCCGTCGCCGATCACGACGCTCGACAATCCCGCGGGATCATGTCCTAACGCGCGCGCGGCGTCTTCGAGAAGCGCATGCAATGCGAGCGCGCACAAGGGGGTCTTCTCGGAAGGCTTCCAGATGATGGTGTTGCCGCAGACCAGCGCAAGCGACGCGTTCCAGGCCCACACCGCCATGGGAAAGTTAAACGCGCTGATGATGGCAGTCGGTCCCAACGGATGCCAGGTTTCCAACAGCTTATGGTCGGCCCGCTCCGAGGCGATGCTCAGTCCGTAGAGCTGACGAGACAGGCCGACTGCGAATTCACAGATGTCGATGACCTCCTGCACTTCGCCTAAGCCCTCCTGCAGGATCTTTCCGGTCTCGATACTAATCATGCGTCCGAGCGCTGCCTTGTGGGTTCGGACCTTCTCTCCGAAGACACGAACGAGATTGCCGCGCTGCGGTGCGGGGACGCGCCTCCACGCCAAGAAAGCTTTCGCGGCCATGTCGGCCGCCTCGGAGACCCGGTCCGATGTCGAGGTGTCCAGGTTCGCCAGAAGGCTGCCGTCGATGGGCGAGTGCACGCGCAAAAAGCCCGTCGAGACGGCGGGAAGTTCGGCCCCGATCTCCTTAAAGAGGGCGTGCACGGTATTTGCGAGCGAGGAGGGCATGATGGGTTTCCGAAAAAAAGGGATCTGTCAGGTCGCGCCCCTGAACGTCTCGGCCGCGGGCCGACCGAGAGCAAGACGGGCTGGGGAGGGCAAAATTGTACAGGATCGTTGCAGGCGCCCCGTCGTGACAGAAGCGCGCCGCGGCCTTAACCCGGGCCATTGGATGGGCTTTCCCGCGTGCCCGATTTGTGACCGGATGTAAGCGCGGAGGTCACGGTGCGAGGGGTCACGCGCGCATTGTTCCAAATGGTTACGATGAGGGACGAGGGGCCGGGTCAACGCAAAGATTCTCGAGGACGTTTCTTCAATGGGCGCGAACCCGCCTCGCAGATCCCGAGGAAGCCAGGGCCGCTGCAACGCAACAATCAGACGCCCTATGCGTCGAAAGGAAGAATGTGAACCTACGCTTTCGAACTCTCCGCAATTGGATCTGGGTAGTGGCGCTGGGCCTGGTTGCCTACGGCGGCGCTGCATTTGCAGATCCGCCCTCGCGCGTGGCGCGCTTGAGCTATCTCGAAGGCACCGTCAGCTTCGAGCCGGCCGGAACCCAGGACTGGGCTGACGCGCAGAGCAATCGTCCTCTTGTCACCGGTGACAGCTTGTGGGCGGACAACGCTTCGCGGGCGGAACTCAACATTGGGCGTGCCGCCTTTCGCCTCGACAGTCTCACGAGCGTGACGATCACCAATCTGGATGATCAGACCGCGCAGCTCCAACTCGGGCAAGGAACCCTGTCGGTTAGCGTGCGCCATCTCCTGCCCAACGACGTCCTCGAGATCGATACGCCCAACCTCGCCTTTCAGATCACGCAACCGGGTCTATATCGTCTAAATGTCGCCGAGGACGGTTCCACGACATTGGCTGCGGTGCGCTATGGGCAGGCGAACGTCACCGGGGAAGGACGCGCATACACCATCGGAGCCAACGCTTCCTACAGTTTCACGGGAACGGATCTGTCGAACTCCACCTTCTACGATCTACCGGCTTTGGACGACTTCGATCGCTTTTGCGCATCGCGCGAAAACCGCTACCAGAACACCGATACGGCTCGCTACGTTTCGCCCGATACAGTCGGTTATGAGGACTTGGCCGCCAATGGGACGTGGCAGCAGTCCGAAGCTTATGGTGCCGTCTGGGTCCCGAACGGGGTTGGGGCGGATTGGGCGCCCTATCACGACGGCAATTGGGTGTGGGTCGAACCCTGGGGTTGGACTTGGGTGGATGCCGCCCCCTGGGGATTTGCGCCCTTCCATTATGGGCGCTGGGCCTACCTCGGGCCGAGGTGGGCGTGGGTGCCGGGCCCGGTTGCCATCGCGCCGGTCTACGCGCCCGCGCTGGTGGGCTTTGTGGGCGGCGGCGCCGTGGCTTTGAACATCGGCCCAGGCGCGGGGATTGCCTGGTTTCCGCTGGGACCGCGCGAGATCTATCGTCCGGCCTACGCGGTCTCGCCCGAGTACGTGCGCACGATCAACGTGAGCAACACCACCGTGACGAACACGTACGTGACGACCGTGGTTAACCAGACCACCACGGTGCGCTACGTGAACCAGACCGTCCCGGGCGCGGTCACGGCGGTACCGCAGGCTGCTTTTGCGGGTGGCCAGAACGTACGGCGCGCCGCGGTCGCGGTACCGCGGGAAACGCTCGAGCGGGCTCAGGTGACCAATGTGGCAGCGATCGCCCCCACGGCGCGCTCGCTCGCCGCAGCGCCCAATGCCCGCGTCCGCCCTCCGGCGCAGGCATTCAGCCGGCAGGTCATCGCGCATACCGCGCCGCCGCCCGCACCGATCCCCTTCGCAGCGAAACAGCAGGCCTTGGCGGCGAGCCCCGGGCGGCCGCTTGAACCTCAAGCGGAGGCGAGCCTTAGGGCGCGTGTGCCCCAGGCCGCCGTGGCTCGGACGGTCAAGGTCGTCGAGGCGCCACGTCCGCAAGCCAGTGCCCCCCGCCCGAATGCCGCGCCGGCCCCGGTTCGCAGCGAGACGGTGCGTCCGGACGCGATCAACCGGCCGCCGGTCGCGCGTCCGCCGCAACCCGGACGCCCGGCGGCCCCCGAGGAGCAGACGCGGCCCGTGGAACGCACGGAAACCTTGCGTCCGGCCCAACCGGTACCGCAAGCCCCCGGGCGTATCCAGGCACCCACGGAACCACGCCCCGAAGCGCGACCGGAAGCACGACCGGAAGCACGACCGGAAGCACGACCGGAAGCACGACCGGAAGCACGACCGGAGGCGCGCCCCGAAGCGCGACCCGAAGCGCGACCGGCTGCGCGCGGCGATGACAGAGGCGAAAAGCACGATTAGGCCCGCGCCCACTCGGAGGCGACGACACTCGCGAAGAAAGCTCAAGGCCGCTCATCGAGCGGCCTTGTTTTTGCCAGCGTTAGCCTTTGTGCAACCTGCGCAATTCTCGCTTGAGTGGTGCGCCGCAACACGACGCCGGAGTTCGGTCATGGCACCGGTTTCGCGGAAAATCGTGTTGCTCTCTATTGCATAAACCTTCCGACCTTGCTATACCGGTGCTGCCGGAGGTGCGGGTCGAGAGCACCTCCGAATCGAAAAACAAGGCAACCCCGTTTGCGGGACGAAGGAGGCGTTATGGCAACGAGTTTTATCCTCAATGGCACCACCGTATCGGTGAATGCCGAACCGGACACACCCCTGCTCTGGGTGATACGGGACGAGATCGGAATGCATGGCACGAAGTTCGGTTGTGGGGCGGGACTGTGCGGCTCGTGCACCGTCCATCTGGATGGTGAAGCGGTTCGCTCCTGCCGCACCCCGCTTGCGGCGGCAGCCGGACACAAGGTCTCGACGATCGAGAGCCTTTCCAAGACCAGTTCGCACCCGCTGCAAAAGGCCTGGGTCAAGCACGACGTGCCTCAATGCGGCTACTGCCAGTCAGGACAGCTGATGTCGGCGGCGGCGTTATTGGCCAAGAACAAGAATCCCAGCGACGCGGACATTGATGCGGCGATGAGCGGCAATATCTGTCGCTGCGGGACTTACAACCGCATGCGTGCCGCCATCAAGGATGCCGCTGCAGAAATGCGCAAGGCATAGGAGATGACCATGACACAGACACGTCGCGAATTTCTAAAGACGTCCGCTCTGGCTGGCGGAGGATTGATGGTCGGGGTGGATCTCTACAGTGCAACCGAGATCGCCAAAGCTGCCGGCACGGTGTATACGCCCAACGCTTGGGTCCACATTGCCGACGACAACACGATCACCCTGATCTCGGCGCGCTCGGAGATGGGGCAGGGGGTCTACACCTCAATGCCCATGCTGATCGCCGAGGAGCTCAACGTGGACGTGAAGACCGTGAAGGTGGCGATCGCGCCTCCCGATAAGGTCTACACCAACGCGCTATTGGGCGCACAGATTACGGGGGGATCGACCTCGGTGCGTGACGGATGGGAAAAGCTGCGCATCGGTGGGGCCCAGGTCCGGGAGATGCTCATTACCGCAGCGGCCAACAAGTGGAACGTCGATGCGTCGAAGTTGCACGCCGAAAACGGCCGGGTCTACGGACCGGGCAAGCGCGTGGCCACCTATGGCCAGCTCGCGGAAGACGCGGCCAAGCTCCCCGTCCCGGAAAAGGTGGTCCTGAAAGACCCCAAGGATTTCCGGATCGTGGGTCGCAAGATGACGCGGCTCGATACGCCGGCGAAGATCAACGGCACGGCCCAGTACGGGATCGATGTCGTGTTGCCTGGCATGGTCTACGCCTCTCTTGAGCAGTGCCCGGTCATCGGGGGCAAGGTCACGAGCTTTGACGCAACCAAGGCGCGCACCCTGCCCGGTGTGGTCGATGTGGTTCAGATACCCGATGGCGTGGCGGTGGTGGCAGACACCTACTGGCATGCGCGCAAAGGCCGCGAGGCGCTCACCGTGGTGTGGGACGAAGGTCCCGGTGCCAAGTTGAACAATGCCGTCATGATGGAGACCCTCAGGGGTGCGGCGGCAAACGCCAAGATCATCAGCATCAACAAGGTCGGCGATGCGGCGGGGGCTCTGGAAGGCTCTCAGGTCAAGGTGCTCAAGGCCGAATACGAATCGCAGCTGCTCTCGCACGCGCCGATGGAGCCGATGAACTTTACCGCCGACTATCGCGACGGCAAGATGAGGCTCATCGGGCCGACCCAGTTCCAGCAGGGCGCGCAAGGAGCCGTCGCAGCGGCTTTGGGGATGAAGCCCGAAGACGTCTCGGTCACGACGACCTTTCTGGGCGGGGGCTTCGGCCGTCGCCTCGAGCTCGACTTCATCGTGCAGGCAGCGCAGATCTCCAAGGCCGTGGGCCGGCCGGTCAAGCTGCTTTGGACGCGCGAAGACGATATGACGCACGACTTCTATCGTCCCATGGCGCTCCATCGCATGGCGGGCGCCCTCGATGCCAACAACAAGCCGGTGGCACTGACGTTCCAGTTGACCTCGCAATCGGTGACCCAGCGCGCGTTCGGACTGCCCAAGGACACACTCGACCCCTTCATGGCCGAAGCCTCGGTCGTGCCGTACGCGATTCCGAACATGACCCAGGATCTGGTCATCACCGACGCGGGACTGCGCGTGGGCTACTGGCGCTCTGTCAGTCACGCCTTGAACGCTTTCGCCAACGAGTGTTTTGTCGATGAACTGGCTGCTGCCGCCGGGCAGGATCCGGTTGCGTTCCGGTTGGCTCTTCTGACGGAAAAGCCGCGTTTCTCGAATGTCCTGAAGCTGGCTTCGGAGAAGGCAGGCTGGGGCACGCCGGCGCCCGAAGGCCACTACCGGGGTGTGGCGCTCATGGAGGGGTACGACACCTACATGGCGCAGGTCGCGGAGATTTCGCTGGCTGGGGACAAGAGCATCAAGGTCCATCGGGTGGTTGTCGCGGCTGATCTGGGACGGATGGTCAATCCCGATACGGTCGAAGCACAGATCCAATCGGCCGTAATCTTCGGGATCTCCGCGGCGCTCGCCGGCGAGATCACCCTGACCGACGGGCGTGTGCAGCAGACCAACTTCGACAATTATCCGGTCGTGCGCTGGTCGGGTGCGCCGAAGATCGATGTGGTCCTGGTCGACAGCACCGAGAAGCCGGGCGGCATCGGCGAACCTGCAACTTCGCTGATCGGACCTGCCATGGCCAACGCCGTGTTCGCTGCCACCGGCAAGCGGGTGCGCAAGATGCCTTTGTCGGCCGAGCACATCACCTCGGCGTAACGCAGAAGACAACCTGGATCCGCGCTCGCGGATCCAGGTCCCCCTGACTCATTTGTGGGCCCTATCCCTGTGCGGGAGGGCCTGCGTTTGCGCGCGGTCGACCCATGAGGATGGGCTGAAAAAAGACCGCGCCGATGAGCGTGCACGCGAGCGAGAGCGCAAGCAGTTTGCCCATGCTGGAAGTGCCTGGATGATGGGAGAGCCACAGGCTTCCGAAGGCCGTGGCGGTGGTGGCCGCGCTCAGGATGACGGCCTGCGTCAGGCTCGATTGCAAAAGCCCGGTCTGGCCGGCGCGCCAGGCCACGACATAATAGATTTTGAAGGCGACCCCAATCCCAAGCAAAAGGGGCAACGCGATGATATTGGCGAAATTCAGGGAAATGCCGAAGACGACGCAAAGCTCGAGCGTCACCGTGGCCGAGACCAGGAGGGGCAGGAGCGTGCGCAAGACATCCCCAAAGCGGCGCAGCGCAATCCAGAGCAGCAGCATGATCGAGACCGTGGCCAGGCAGGCGGCCTGCGAGAACGCCACGATAATCGTGTGGGCCGACTCCAGAATCGAGATCGGCCCGCCAATCGCGCGCGGTTCGGCCTTTAGGACCGCGCGCGAGAAGCGCTCGAGCATCGCGTCATCGTTGGGGTCCACTCCCGGCGGCACTTTGGGCGCGATATCGACAAGCTCCTGGCCGTCTTGGGCCTGCCACTGATTGACAAGCGCAGGCGGCAACGTTTCTAGCGTAATCGGGCCGGGCATCAGGAGCTCGCCCAGGCTCACAAGCGCGAGGCGAAGCGGCAGGGCGAAGGCTCCCTCGGCACGATCGCGCGTGGCCGCGTTGGCCTGCGCCAAAGCGCGCAGACTTGCGGCCAGGCGCTTGGCCTCGGGGGCTCCCGGACCCGGATAGTCACTGGCCGCGTTCTCGAGTTCGCGCGCGGCGTTTTTTAGGGCCGTCACGCGGCCCTGATCTAAGGCCGGCTCGAGCGGATGGGGCGATAAGACCGGCAGGATCGTCTCGGCTGCCTTATTGATGGCTGCAAGCTTTTCGGTCTGATTGTCCGGCACGAAGCTCGCGAGCGTCGTGATCTGGCCGATCTCGGGCACCCTCGCCAGATGCTGGACCATCGCTTCTGCAGCCGCGCGCGAGGGCGCGAGCACCTGTACGTTATTGATCGCCGCCTCGGGCGAATCCTTCAGGTCGATGAGGGTGGCCATCGACTCGGTCTGGGTATTTTTCAGGTGGAGCGGATTGAAGTCAAAATCGAGCCGGGCCAGAAGCGGTGCTCCCATCAAGATGATGCCCAGCGTGATGATGAGTAGCGCGCGGCGATGCTTCTCGAAGAAGCGGTCCAAGGGAGCCAACGCCGCAAACCCCGGAAGAATGCGCTCGGCCGCCGGCTTTAAGAGCGCGATCAGGCTTGGCAGCAGTGTGATGCTCAAGGGGAACGCCACGCAGAGGATACCGACTCCCGCGATCTCCCCCAGTTCCGAGACGCCCCGGTAGGCGGTGGGCAGAAACGAAAAGAAACTGGCCGCGGTCGCCGCCGCGGCCAGGGAAAGAGGCAGCGCAATCGTTCGCGCCGTATGGGCCAATGCGTCGCGCAGCGCGGGATGCGAGTTTCGGGCCTCGCGATAGCGAACCCCGAACTGGATGCTGAAGTCAACGCCAATGCCCACGAATAAAACGGCAAAGGCGACCGAAATCATGTTGAGCGTTCCAACGAGCCACAATCCGAGCGCGACGGTGATGGAAAGACCCACGATCAGGGTCACGAAGACGGCGCACACGAGTTTGATCGAGCGGAGTGCCAGCCAGAGAATGAAGACGACCGTCAGCAGTGTGCCCACGGCGTTGGGTACTGCGCCTTGCGCGACCGATGCAAACTCCTCGTCGGCCAAGGGGATGGGGCCGGTGAGCCTGATGCGAGCGCCAAAGCGCTCCCCAAGCCGCAGGGTCTGTCCCAAGGAACGGATCGTCGAGGCGGCGTCTTGACCGGCTTCAAGGGCGCTGAAGTCGAGCACCGGGTGCACCGCAATAAAGCTGCGCGCGGGTCCTTTGGCGGAGGACGCCTCGACGTCGAGCATGGATCGCCAGGACAAGGCGGCTGGCTGACCTTTCAGGACAGCATCGACGGTGTCAGCGCTGCGTGCAAGCAGCGGAACCATCGCGGAGAGCTTGAGCTGTCCTGTCTGAAGCGGAACGATTAGGCTCACCGATAGCAGGTTCGCAAGGCCTCTTAAGCTCGGGTCGCGCGCGAGCGCCTCCAAAAGAGCGCGCGCATCGATCAGTTCCTGGCTGGTCTTCGTTACCTGGTCGGTTGAGAGAAACAACAGGCCGTTGTGCGTGAAAAACGCATCGGCCGAGGGCAGAAAGACGCCGCGAAAGCGCTCGGGCTGGCGAGCCAGTTGGCGCGCGAGCTCACCTGCGGCGGCATCGGCGAGCTCGATCGCGGGGGCTTCGACGACCACGAGGGTCACATTGGCGCGGTCCGGGAACGCGCGCTCGAGGGCCGTATCGCGTTTGGCCCAGTCTTCTTTGGAGTCGATCAGCTTTCCGATATCGGTGTTGATCGCGAAATGCTGCGTGGCGTAGAACGCGCTCAGCCCCGTGAGAACGACCGCCAAAATGACAATCGTCCAAGGACGGCGGCTCGAAAATTCGACCGTTCGAACGACAAGGCGCGTGAGCATCGGGACAAGAGAGGAGCGCTTCGGACTGGCAAGTATACGAGGGGCTTTGGATGAGCCCCGCTGGCATGGGCAACTTCGGTGCCAGAACGCGATCCGCTATACTGGCCGGCCCATCCATGTCAGGGAACGAAATCGGGCTGGGGGCTCTGGCATCTGCCCAGCCCGGCGCGACTTCGCGACTGCCTCCCAATGATCCGGACTGCCTTTCTCGTCGTTTTCGCCGTCGGCTTGCATTTGCCCGCCTGGGCGCAGAAAGATTCGCCCGAGGACGTCGTGCGCACGGCCGTCGAAGGGGTGATGAGCTCGATCAAGGCGGATCCCGCGGCCCGATCCGGGGACACTCAGCGAATCGCGCGCGTGGTCGAGCAAGGCTTTCTGCCTCACACCGATTTTCTGAGAACCACGCGCATGGCGGTCGGTGCCGCGTGGCAGAACGCCTCCCCCGAGCAGCAAAATGCGGTGTTCGAGCAGTTCCAGGCGCTTCTCGTCCATACCTACTCTTTGGAACTGACCCAGATCAGCAGCCAGGACATCAAGTTCGAGTACGGACAGCCCGGCAAAGCGACGACAGCAGGCGACGTGATCGTAAAGACGCGCATGAAGACCACCAGCGATGACGACGAGATCGACTACCGGCTCGCCAAGACCGCCGGTGGCTGGAAGATCTATGACATCAATATCCTCGGAGCGTGGCTGAGCAGTCTCTATCGCAACCAGTTTGCCGGCCGACTCGCCCAAGGCGGAATCGACGGTCTTATCGGCGCGCTGCGTGAGCATAACGGGCGCGAGGGCAACTAGAGAGCCAAGCGGCCGCGCGCGCGCCACGCGCGGCTAAAGGCCGCCTTCGGAGTCGCCCCCCAAACTGCCGACAGCCGTGTGCGCCCGTAGCGGAAGTTTCTGCGCCGCATTCCGCAAGAGACGCATGGGACCTGCCTCGGCCCACTGCCAGGACAGCAGCGCCGGGACGCCCACGAGCACTTCGCGCATGCGCTTGACTAAGGCGAGCGCGAGGCCGACGTCGCTGCCGACCCCCACCAATCGTGCAAAAAGGACGACGGCCACTTCCTGCACACCCAGGCCACCGGGGACGAAGAAAACGACATTGCGGATGGCCTGGGAGAGCGACTCGACCGCGATCGCCGCTGCGGGGCTGACCGGATGCCCCAGCACTCGTAAGGCGAACCAGGTTTCCAGCGACCCCGCGACGAATCCGGCCAGTTGCCAGAGGAAAGCGACGAACAGGCGTCGATGCTGCGCAAGAAGGAGGGCGATCTCGTGATCCAAACGTGCACCCTCCATGCGTACGACGAACCGGCTTGCCTCGCCCACGAGCCGGATCGCGAACTGATGCAGCCTCTCGAAGACGCGGCCATACTTTAAGACCCAAGCAAAGGCGATCGGGATGGGCAGCGATAAGACCAGGGCCGTGACAATGCTCCAGGTCTGATCGAGATCGGGGTCGTTGGCGAGAATGAGGACCACGCCCGCGGCTGCAAAAACATATTGCGCGGCGGTCGTGAGCATCACCTCGATCACGATAGTCGCAGTCACGCTCACGGAGTCTTCGAAGCGCAGTCGCGACAGTCGGATGCCCACGAGTTCACCGCCGATGCTCACTGTCGGAATGAGGCGATTGACGGC
This sequence comes from Burkholderiaceae bacterium, assembly GCA_049514215.1. Classification (GTDB taxonomy): domain Bacteria; phylum Pseudomonadota; class Gammaproteobacteria; order Burkholderiales; family Burkholderiaceae_D; genus BOG-994. The sequence goes on along the minus strand of JBEKVI010000005.1, from coordinate 80,735 downwards.
CTCGCGGATCGTGGCGATCCAAAGGAGGAACGGGAAGATGCCTCGCTTGTCGGGAAACCGCGGCGCCAGAAGGACCGTCCATGCCTGCGCGTCGAGCGCAAGAGGGACGAGGTGCAAGGGCGCAAGCCACAGGAGCACCCAGCTTGCGCGGCTTAAGGTCGCTGTGACCTCGTTGACGCCTTGATAGAGGATGAGGCCAACGAGCAAGGCGAGGCCAAAAAGCGCAGCGAGCCAGGCCGTCCGTTTCATACGGCCTCCGACAGATCGGAGAAGCTGCCAACGCGAATTGTCCGGCTTTGGATCAAGGCTTTCACGCGTGGAGAAAGCAGCGCGGCTAGTTCCTCGGCATGGCGATAGGTCAGCATCGAAGGGGCGATCGAGCCCCCTGAAACCACGGCTGGATGAAGGTAGATCTCACCGACGCCATCGGGCAGATTCTCGAGGGCGCGCAAGAGCGTCTCCTCGTCGAGATGCCCGGATTCAAAAAGACCCACCACGTAGTCGTTGTGGACGATGCCGCACGCGTCCAGGCGCGAGCGCACATAGGCCATCCAGGGCTTGAGCCAGAACGGAGCCCGGGACACGTGGGGAAGCCGCATGGCCTTGAGTCCGAATTCCGGTCCGATCTTCAGAATCATCGCAAGCACCGTCGGATGAAGATGGAAATGCTTGTGGGTGTTGACATGGTCGAGCACGAGCCCCGTGGCCCGAAAGCGCTCGAATTGGGCGCGAATCTCGGCCCACAGTTGGCGACGGACCCAAGGCAGGAAAAAAAATCGCAGTCCATCGAGAAACATCGAGCGGCTAAAGCGCCCATTGGCATCGACGAGATCGGGGATGGCACTTCGGGGCAGCACCGAAACTCCGTCGGCCATGACGAGGTGCAATCCCACACGCAGGCCGCTCAGACGCTTGGCGCGCTCGATCGCGTCGGCACACGCAGGAGCTCCCACCATCAGGCTCGTGGTGGAGAGCACCCCTTCGCGATAGGCCCTCTCGACCGCCTCATTGACGCTTTCGTGGAGTCCGAAATCATCGGCCGTAATGATCACCATGCGAACGGCATCACAGACATCGAAGATCCAATGCTAAGCCTCGTGCGCCCGAAGAAAGCGGAAGAATTCCACTCCTTCGCGCAGCCGCCGCACCATCATTTCACGGCTAGCGAGCATTTCGCGCACGATCTCCCAGATCTTGGTCGGCCGGAAGTAGAAGCGCTTATAGAACACCTCGACGCCGTGGTAGATCTCTTCTTTCGACAAATGTGGATAGCTGATCGCAGCCAACTGCACGCCCTTGTCATTGACCAGATTGATCGTCCGGGACGCTTCAAGCCAGCCATTTTCGATCGCCTGTTTATAGAGGGTCGTGCCGGGATAGGGGGCAGCGAGGCTGACCTGGATGGTATGAGGATTGATTTCCTTGGCGAACCGAATCGTCTTCTCGATCGTCTCTTGCGTCTCTCCTGGCAGACCCAGAATGAAGGTGCCATGAATGACGATACCGAGCTTGCGGCAGTCGTCCGAGAAGCGGCGCGCGATGTCCGTGCGCAGCCCTTTTTTGATGTTCAAAAGAATCTGATCATCCCCGGATTCGTAGCCGACCAGCAATAGCCGCAGACCATTGTCTTTCATGATCTTCAGTGTGCTGTACGGCACGTTCGCCTTGGCGTTGCATGACCAGGTCACGCCGAGCTTTCCCAGGCCACGCGCGATTTCTTCCACGCGCGGCCGAAAATCGGTGAACGTGTCGTCGTCGAACATGATCTCCTTGACCTCGGGCATGTTCTCCTGGATCCAGCGGACTTCCTGGATCACGCTTTCGGGGCTGCGGACGCGATAGCGATGGCCCCCGACGGTCTGCGGCCACAGGCAAAATGTGCAGCGCGAACGGCAACCCCGGCCCGTATAGATGGAAACGTAGGGGTGTTTGAGATAGCCGATAAAGTAGTTCTCGATGGTCAGATCCCTCCTGTACACCGGGGATACAAACGGCAGCGCATCCATGTCCTCGATCATCTCGCGGTCGGCATTGTGCTGGATCGAGCCATCTTCTGCGCGATAGGTGATGCCGGTGATCGAATCGAAAGGCCGGCCCTCTGCGACTTCCTTGCAGGTGTAGTCGAATTCCTCCCGGGCGACGAAATCGATGGCGCGGCTGGCTTCGAGCGAGCCGCGTGGATCGACAGCGACCTTGGCGCCAACCATGCCAACCAGGATCGCCGGTTTCTTCTGTTTGAGGAGCTGCGCAAAGCGGGCATCCGTCGGAAACGAGGGAGTGCTGGTATGGAGGATGACGAGGTCGAATTCTTGTGCGATCTCGAGCGTCTTTTCGACCGAAATGCCGTCGGCCGGTGCGTCGAGCACGCGGCTGTCGGGAACGAGCGCGGCCGGCTGGGCAAGCCACGTCGGGTACCAGAAGGACTTGATTTCGCGCTTGGCCTGGTAGCGTGAACCCGCGCCGCCATCGAAACCATCGAACGAAGGAGCCTGAAGGAATAGAGTTTTCATGAGAGCTCTCGAGTCAGTCACTCAGTAGACTAAGGATAAGGGTCGGCGGAGCGGTCGCGCAACGGCAGGATCTGTCGGCGCCACTGCACATGGGTGCCTAAAAGCGCGTACGCCCAGCCTGCCAAAAGCAGGCAGTCACGCAAGGCTGCGTAGCGCATCATTCCCGCCCGCGGCAATCCGGGCGCAGGCCGTCGCCAGTGCAGCCCCAGGCGCGCCATGACGGCCACGACGGCGAGCGACGCATTCAGAGCGCTCGGCGAAAGCGCGAGCCCAATCGCCATGATCGGGAAGGTGTACGTAATGAAGGTAAAGAAAAAGCCGACGGGGTTGAGCGAGCGGATGGTGCGCAGCCAGCGCAGTTCGCGGGTCCAGAGCTCGCCCAGACGTGTCTCGCTCACATCGGTGGTCACACAGACGTCCGACAGCAGCGTCGCCTGGCCGAGCCCGCGCACAAAATGCCCCAGCCAATAGTCGTCGGCAAGGCGGTTGCGCAAGACCTCGAGCCCGCCCAGCTCTTCTAGGGTGTTTCGGCGCAGCGCCATGGTCGCACCGAAACCGAAAGTGCGCACGCCAAAGCCATGGGCCACACGCACCGATGGCAAGAACCAGGTGTCGATGAAAAGGGCCCCTACGCGGGCCCACATCGAGCCAGCGGGCCGGCCCCGATACAGGCAGGTGACGAGCCCGACGGTCGGATCGGACAAGGGCCTCACCACCCGCTCCAGATAGTCCGGAGCGACATGGATGTCGCTGTCTGCGATGACGATCGCGTCGTGGCGTGCGTGGGGCCACATATTGATCAGATTGCTGACCTTCAGATTGCTTCCGTGCACTCCGGGATGGACCACCAGGTCGATCACGCGATCCGGATAGCGGCTCTTGAGGCGCATGACCACGCCGATGGCGGCGTCGCTCGGATCCCGGACCCCGCACACCACCTGGTAGGCGGGATGGGTCTGGACGCACAGCGCCTCCAGATTCTCTTCGAGTCTTTCATCGACGCCGCACAAGGGCTTTAACACCGTCACGGGCAAAAGATCGCCCGCCGTCGCGCGCATGCGCGGGCGGGGTGAAAGAAGTGCGAGGACGGCATACCCGCACGCCGCAACAACGAAGGCACCGCCGAGCAGGGTTAGAAGCAGGGGCATGGCGGACGCGTTCCTCGCTCGACTCGACCATGGGCGCGAGATCCGCGCATGACTCGGGTGCCTGGGGAAGGGAAATTCATGGGTCAGCTTTGCGTGCCTTCGACGGCCGCGTCGGCCAGCCGCCTGGATTTGCTGCGCCCAATATCGGACAGTTTGATCTCGACGTGCTGCGAGAAGACGTACTCGGCCTTACGCTGCTTAGACAGGTCAACCTCGGGTGCCATGGGCCCGTCCGTGCGGAAGTCGCGGCGACTGACCTTGAACGCTTTCAGGGGATGGACAATGGTGTCGGTCACGGCGCTCGCTTCATAGCCGCTATGAACCATGCAGTCCGCGCACTTTTCGTAGTTCCCGGTTCCATATGCATCCCAATCGGTGTCTTCCATGAGTTCCTTGAAGGTCTTCACATAGCCTTCGCCCAAGAGATAGCAGGGACGTTGCCAGCCGAAGACGGTGCGCGCGGGATTGCCCCAGGGTGTGCAGTGATAGCTTTGATTGCCTGCGAGGAAATCCATGAAAAGGCTCGACTGGCTAAAGGCCCATTGCTTGCCCTTGCCGCGCCGCAGAATGTCGCGAAACAGCTGTTTGGTCTTCTCCCGGTTCAGAAAGTGTTGCTGGTCGGGAGCCCGTTCGTAGGCGTAGCCAGGCGAGACGGTGATGCCATCGATCCCGAGCGACTTGGTCTTGTCGAAAAATGCGGCGACGCGCTCGGGCTCGGCGTCGTTAAACAGGGTGCAATTGATGTTCACACGAAAGCCGCGCGCCTTAGCTGCGGCAATGGCCGCAACGGCCCGATCGTACACACCCGGCTGGCAGACCGACCGGTCGTGCATCTCCTGGTCGCCGTCGAGGTGGACCGACCACACAAAAAACGGGCTCGGCGCGTATTGGTCGAGCTTTTTCTCCATCAAGAGCGCGTTCGTGCACAGGTACACGAACTTGCGCCGGGCGATGATGCCCCGCACGATGGTTGGCATGTCCTTGTGGAGCAAAGGCTCGCCCCCGGCGATCGAGACGACCGGTGCGCCACACTCGTCCACCGCTCCCAGACATTCCTCGACCGTCAGGCGTTGGTCGAGGATGGGGTCGGGATAGTCGATCTTGCCGCAGCCCGAGCAGGCCAGGTTGCAGCGGAACAGGGGTTCGAGCATCAGGGCCAGCGGATAGCGTTTCTGACCGAGCAACTGCTTGCGAACGACGTACGCGCCGACCAACGCTTTCTGCAGAAACGGAATAGCCAATGCAAGCTCCCTATAGAGCGGCCCATATCATCGGGCATGGTGCGGAATTGATCTGAACGTGGGGTCCCATCAGCGTAGAGCGCGCTCGAAGCGCGACTGCACCACAACGCGCGAGAGCCACCAACGACCCCATGTGGGATTGAGACCTTCTGGACCCTCTATTCTACCGTTCCCGCCCCAACCGCGCTTTGTAACCCCAATTCAAGCAAACTCCGCGCCCAGAAGGGGCTCAACTGTGCGCCTCGGACGACGAGCGCTCGGGTATTCTTCTGCTCTTTGCGCACGCGGGAATCGGCAATGACCAAGGGGGGGAAAGACACTGTCCTTGTGACGGGGGCTTCGGGTTTTGTGGGCTCGGCGGTCGCTCGAGCCCTCCTTGCGGCGGGTTTCGCCGTGCGCGCCCTGGTTCGCCCCACGAGCGACCTCACCAACCTAGACGGATTGTCGGGGGTCGAACTGGTCCGGGGGGACCTGCGCGATGCGCCGGCCGTGGCCAAGGCGGTCTGGGGAGTGCGCTATGTGTTCCACGTCGCCGCCGACTATCGCCTTTGGGTTCCCGATCCGGCAGCGCTTTATGCCAGCAACGTGGACGGCAGCCTAAACGTGATGCGCGCGGCACTGCATGCGCGCGTGGAGCGCATCGTACACACCAGCAGCGTGGCCACCCTTAGGGTTTCGCCTCTTACCGAAGCGGCCTCGGAAACCGACAGCATGACCGAGGCTGAGGCGATTGGCGACTACAAGCGCAGTAAGGTCGTCGCGGAAAGACAGGTCGAGCGCATGGTGGCCGAGGAGGGCCTGCCGGCCGTGATCGTGAATCCTTCCACCCCGATTGGCGCACGAGATGTGCGCCCCACGCCAACAGGGCGGATTATCGTGCAAGCGGCCAACGGGGCGATGCCCGCCTATGTCGACACGGGATTAAACATCGTGGCCGTCGACGACGTCGCAGAGGGTCACCTTCTGGCGCTCACCAAGGGGCGTGTGGGAGAGCGTTACGTGCTGGGCGGCGACAACCTGTCCCTAAGAAGCCTTTTGACCGAGATCGCCGAGATGACTCACCGACGTCCTCCTTTGCTTCAGATTCCACGCTGGCCCCTCTATCCTCTGGCGCTGTGCGCCGAGGGTGTGGCGCGGCTGACCCAAAAGGAGCCCTTCGTCACGTTCGACGGACTGAAGATGTCGCGCAATCGGATGTATTTCACATCCGATAAGGCCAAGCAGGAGCTCGGATATCGCTCGCGCGATCATCGCATCGCCTTGCGCGAAGCGCTCGACTGGTTCGCGCAAGCCGGCTATCTGAAAGCGGCCTGACCGACCCCGGAGGTGCCACCGTGCGCCCGCATCCCCTAGTCGCGCAGCGGGGCCTGACTGCGTCCTTTCCACTGTGCACCCTGTCCAAGCCAGTAGCGACGCGCCGACTCGAGCGTGGCAAGAACGTAGAACAACGCCACCAGCGGCAAGAGCGGAGCCCACGCGATGCTGCGGTCGTAGTAGCGCAATAGGGGAACATAGCTCAGGCACATGAGGCCCCAAGCCGCGAGGGCAGGCCCGGCGCCCGAGGCGCCCGTCAGGGACAGAAGCGGCGGCACGCCAAACGTCACACCCAGGCCCAGACAGGTCGCAAGAAGAAGCCAGAAAGAGTAGTGCAGTTGCGTGTAGGCACTGCGCGAGATCATGTTTCCGATGCTTTGCCAGCGCGGATACTGGCGCAACGAGACGCTCGAGTCCGCCAGATCCAGACGGATCGTGCCCACGCGCTTTAAGACGCGGGCCAGCGCACAGTCGTCGATAACCGCGTCGGCTATGGCGGCCATGCCGCCGACTCGGGCGAGCGCGTTGCGCGATACGAGCATGCAGCCGCCGGCGGCCGCGGCCGTACGCGCCCTGGGTTTGTTGACCCAGGCAAAGGGATAGAGCATGGCAAAAAAGAGCACGAAGGCAGGAATCAGAGCCTTCTCGGCGAAGGATGCGCAATTCAAGCGCACCATGAGCGAAGTCAGCACGTAGTCTTGATCGATGGCGCGCGCAACCAGGGCCTCTAGCGCATCCGGACCGTGACGGATGTCGGCATCGGTAAACCAGATGTAAGCAGCGCCCGGGGCTTGTGTCGCCGCAGCCGCAACGCCTTCGGCCTGTGCCCATACCTTGCCGGTCCAACCCGAAGGAAGATCCCGCGCCGCAATCACGTGCAAGCCGCCTTTGCCGGAACGCTTCGCCATCGCTTGCGCGATCTGGGCCGTTTCGTCGGTACTGTGATCGTCGACCAAGAACGCGACCAATTCGCCGGGATAGTTCTGACCGAGGACCGAACCCAAAGCCTCCTCGAGAACATCGGCCTCATTGCGTGCGGGAATGACCGCCACCACGGAGGGCCAGTGGGCGGGCAGGGGAGACGCTGCTGGAAGCCGGACGCGCCAGAAGTCTCCGTGCGCAAAGATGAGCACGATCCAGATGACCAAAGACAGCACTCCCAACCCGAACATCAAATCCATGGTCCCTACGCATGCTCGTCAAAGACAAGGCGCGATTATCCGCCAAGGCGTTTTGGCCCGTGGAAAGATGCGATTTGTCCAACTAAGTTAGAATTGTCACCAGACAGTTCACAATCTGGAAATCATTGAGGATGACCGAGGCGGCAGCAGTCACCAATGCAGATTACGCGATGCGCAACTGGCGGGATCCCCAGCCGGGTCCGCTGCGCATCGGCTCCCCGCAGCACTGTCGGATGTTCTGCAAGATGCTGCTTGAGACGCATAATCCCTACCGGCCCGCGGTGCTCCAGTGGCCTAATCTTGCGCCCGACGCCTTGCATCGCGTCACTTCGCTTCCCATCTGGGATATCGCAGTGCAGACCGAAGGCCGGGCTTCCATCCGCGTGGAGAGCTTTGCCCGGACCGTCGAAGACCCGCTGCTGCGCTCGGCATTGGACTTGGACGGGGCCGAGGAAGCGCGCCACAAGACCGTGCTCTCCAAACTGGTTGAAGCCTATGGGATCCGCCTGGCGCCCGAGCCGCGCTACGCGGCCCCGCGCGACCCGGAATGGGGCTGGCTGGTGACAGGATATAGCGAATGCATCGACAGCTTTTTTGCGTTCGGCCTGTTTGAAGTGGCGCGCCGCTCGGGATACTTCCCCGAGGAGCTGATCGAGACATTCGAGCCCGTGATCCAGGAGGAGGCGCGCCACATCCTCTTTTTTGTGAACTGGGCGGCTTGGTATCGCCGCACGCTGCCCTGGTGGCGCCGGGCGATTCTCCTGGTCAAGGAGATCGCGGTCTGGGCATTTTTGATCTGGGAGCGCGTGGGGATCGCCAGGGGCATCGACGCCGAGGGATCGGCCAACGACGCGAACTTCACGGTGACCGGATCGGCGGCCGTGGGAGTGGAACTCTCGCCTGCCCAGATGATTGATTTGTGCTTGACCGAGAATGATCGACGCATGGCCGGTTACGACCCAAGATTGCTGCGCCCGACCCTTGTGCCGCGCATGGCGCGCTGGGTGCGACGGTTCTTGCACTAAAGGAGCGCTGGCGCCGCGCCGTCCCCGGCAGGAACGGAGGCTCGAAGGTGGACCGAATCCTGCAGCGTCGTGGTCAGACCGGGTTGACGATGGGCTTGAGCCGATCCGATGGCCGGGTCCGCGCTCCAGGCTCTGATGGCACAATGGCACCCTAGGACGTCAGGAATCCTGGATCGCCCCGCAGCAGAACAGTAGGGTAGGAAAAAAAGATCTGATGAACGACATAGCACCGACGAATCTGCTCCTAGAAAGGGCGCTGGCAGCCCTGCACGCGCGCCCCGATCGGAAACTTGAGCCGGTAGAGCGCAGTATCGATCGAGCCTTAGCTGCCCTGTTGGCCAAGCAACACGCCGACGGGCACTGGGTTTTCGAGCTCGAGGCTGACGCGACCATCCCCTCCGAATACGTGCTCATGACGCACTATCTCGGGGAGACGCCCAACCGCGCACTCGAGGCCAAGATAGGGCGCTATCTGCGTCGCATCCAAACCGCCGAGGGCGGCTGGCCCCTGTATACCGGGGGCACGATGAATGTGAGCGCTAGCGTCAAAGCCTACTTCGCCTTGAAGATGATTGGCGACGCACCAGAATCGGAACATATGCAGCGCGCTCGGAGCGCCATTTTGGGGCAGGGGGGAGCGGTTCGCGTTAACGTGTTCACGCGCATCCTGCTTGCGCTCTATGGCGTTTTGCCGTGGAGAGCAGTCCCGGTCATGCCGGTTGAGATCATGCTTTTGCCGGTCTGGTTTCCCTTTCATTTGTCCAAAGTATCCTACTGGGCGCGCACCGTTGTGGTGCCTTTGCTCGTTCTAAGCGCCCTAAGGCCGCGGGCCCGCAATCCCAAGGGCGTGGGGATCGATGAACTGTTCGTCTCACCCAAGGAAGAAAGCGGGCTCCTGGCCAAGGCGCCGCATCAAAGCTGGCTCTGGTTCATCTTTTTCCGCTCGGCCGATTCGGTGCTGCGCGTGTGCGAGCCGCTCATTCCACGCCTCATTCGGCGCATCGCCATCCAGCGGGCGGTGACCTTCGTGACCGAACGCTTAAACGGCGAAGACGGTCTTGGGGCAATCTTTCCGGCCATGGTCAACGCAGTGGAAATGTTCGATGCCTTGGGCGTGCCGCGTGGCCGGCCGGATGTCGCTCGGGCGCGCGCGGCCATCGACCAGCTCCTTCTGATCCGCGATGACGAAGCCTATTGTCAGCCATGCCTCTCACCGGTCTGGGACACTTCGCTCATGGCGCATGCCTTGATGGAGACGGGCGATCCCGAGGCGTTCGATGCGGCTCTTCGCGGCCTGGAATGGCTGCAGCCGCTGCAAATTCTCGATGTCCGTGGGGATTGGGCGGTCCGACGCCGCAAGCTGCGACCGGGAGGGTGGGCCTTCCAGTACGCCAATCCGCACTACCCCGATGTGGACGACACGGCGGTGGTTTCGATGGCCATGGATCGCGCCGCACGCCTTTTGGGCGAAGATCGCTACCACGAGGGCCTGCAAAGGGCCATCGAGTGGGTGATTGGAATGCAAAGCAGCGATGGCGGCTGGGGGGCGTTCGAGCCCGAGAACACGCATGCCTCGCTGAACAATATTCCTTTCGCCGATCATGGCGCCCTGCTGGATCCCCCAACGGCCGACGCCTCGGCCCGATGCCTGTCGATGCTCTCGCAGCTTGGGGGCACACCGCAAAGCAGCGGATCGGCCGCGCGGGCGTTGGCGTTTTTGCTGCGCGAACAGGAAGAAGACGGCAGTTGGTACGGTCGCTGGGGCATGAATTACATCTACGGGACCTGGACTGCGCTGTGCGCGCTCAATGCGGCCGAGGTCGGGCACCAGGCTCCTGAGGTGGAGTCGGCGGCGCTGTGGCTCATCAGTATCCAAAACCCCGATGGAGGATGGGGCGAGGATGGCCGCAGCTATCGGCTCGACTACCAAGGCTACGAGCCTGCCCCCAGCACCGCCTCCCAGACATCATGGGCGCTCTTGGGCCTCATGGCCGCGGGCCTCGTGGATCATCCCTCGGTCGCCAAGGGCGTGGCCTATCTTCTCGAGCGTCAGGGGGCCGACGGCCTCTGGAACGAGCCCTATTTCACGGCGACCGGTTTCCCGGGAGTCTTCTATTTGCGCTACCACGGGTACTCGAAGTACTTTCCGCTGTGGGCCTTAGCGCGCTTTCGCAATCTGCGGCGCAGCGGGCAGCGCGTGGTGGGCTTTGGAATGTGATTCAGGCCGCCGGCGTGCCCCCATCACACGGGGCACCTGATCTCGCGCCCATCGCGGCCATCTGCGGCATGGCCTTCGAGGCGAGACAGTTGGAGCGCATCGGGATCCACCCCGTTACGGGACTCAACGGCCAAGCCTTCGAGGCGCGCCTGGACGGGCTTTTGACGCGTGGCTGCCGCGGGCTCGTAAGCTTCGGGACGGCGGGCGGTCTGGATCCTGCGCTGCTGCCTGGAACCTGGGTCGTCGCACAGCAGATCGTCACGACCACGGCCAACTACGAATGCGACCCGGTCTGGTCCGAGCGCGTCGCCACGGGGCTCGGTCATGCGGTGCGCGGCATTCTCGCCGGGGTCGACGCCCCGCTGTGCACGCGCTCAGAGAAAGCCCAGCTGCGTTCGCAAACCGGCGCCGTGGCCGTCGACATGGAATCGCACCGCGCGGCGCGCTGGGCACGGCTCCATGGAGTTCCTTTTATCGCTTGCCGCGTCGTGATCGATCCGGCCCTGCGCAGCCTTCCTAGTAGTGCGGTTGCGGCCATGCAGGAGGACGGTGGTGTGGCGCTGCTGCCATTGCTGGGAGAACTGCTGCGGCATCCGGGTCAACTGGGCGCGCTCTGGCTCCTGGCCCAGGATGCCAGGCGAGCAAGACAGGCAATGTCCACCGGAGTCGATCGTCTTGGGACGGGATTCGCCTTTGCTTCCGTGGCGATCCGCTAGGCCTGCCTGGGCAAGGGCTCGCTGGCCATTACCGCGCCGTCCCGGACGGCAGCCAGGCCATCTTCGACTCTCGGATAGCGCAAAACAACGGAAAGCTCGGCCTTAAGGCGCCCATTGTGGAGACGGCGCGACTCGCGCAAAAAGGAATACTGGAGTGCGGACAAGCCCGCCTCCAAGGCGCTGCGCTCGATACGCGGTGGCCTCGCGTAACCCAGTCGCTCAGCCACGAGATCGAGATAGTCGGCCATGAGGAGCGAGCTGTCGTCGCAGGCATGGTAGATCCGCTGCGGTGCCGCGCGCCACAGGGCGGCGCGCACAATCAGCGCGAGATCGTCGGCATGAATGTGGTTGGTGTAGACATCCTCTTCGCGGCGCAGCGCGGGATCCCGAGCTGCAAGCCGCACGCGGGGCAGACGGTCGCTCGCGTAGATGCCCGGCACGCGAAGAATCGCGACGCGCGTGCGGGTTCGAAGCCCCCAGGCGCGCAACGTACGCTCCGCGTCGAGGCGACGATGAGCGCGCTCGCTTTGGGGGTTCGGCGGGCGAGTCTCGTCGATGATCGCTCCTTGGCAGTCGCCATAGACGCCGCTCGTGCTGACGTACACGAGAGAGCGCGCTCGGCCCAAAGCCGCGACCAGATGGCGTGTGCGAGTATCTTCCTGTCCTTGAGCCGGGGGCGGCGCCAAATGGAGGATATCGCGCGCAAGCCGTCCAATGCGCCAGAGGCTCTCGGGGACGTCGAGGTCGGCCACGATCGGGGTGACACCGAAAGCGCGCAAGGCCTCCCCGTGTTCCGGTCGCCGTACCATTCCGAACACGGTGTAGCGTTCATTGAGCAAGCCTGCGACCCTAAGACCCACGTCTCCACAGCCAACGATTAGAATGCGGGGTCGGTCGGGCTTGGCTGCGTTTTGCCCCCCGTTTGTTTTCGACTTTTCGAGCATGCTTTGAGTATGACATTTTCAGTCACCATCCTTCCAAGTGGACGCGTCTTTGAAGTCGAACCGCACGAGACGGTGCTTGCGGCCGCGCTGCGCTTGGGTATCGGCCTGCCCTACGGTTGCAGGAACGGAGCCTGTGGCAGTTGCAAGGGCAAGGTTCTGTCGGGAACCGTCGTCCATGACGCCCACCAGGTCCAGGCGCTCTCCGCGGAGGAAGCGGCGCGCGGGTTTGCCTTGTTTTGTTCCGCCCATCCGAGCAGCAATCTCGAAATCGAGGTGCGCGAAGTACAGGGGGTGGGCGACATTCCCATCAAGAAGCTGCCCTGCCGCGTGGCCGCCATGGAGCGCCTCGCGTCGGATGTCGTGGTCCTGCGTCTGCAACTGCCGGCTACCGAACGCTTCCAGTATCTTGCCGGCCAGTATGTCGAGTTCATCCTCAAAGACGGAAAAAGACGCAGTTATTCGATGGCGGGTGCACCGCATCTTGCCGACCAGATCGAATTGCATGTGCGTCATACGCCCGGAGGTCTTTTCACCGACCATGTGTTCGCGGCCGGAACGACTGCCATGAAGGTGCGCGATATCCTTCGCTTCGAAGGTCCGTTTGGGACCTTCACGCTGCGCGAAGACAGCGCCAAGCCCATCGTGTTTCTGGCCAGTGGAACCGGATTTGCACCGATCAAGTCGATGATCGAAGCCTGCATCGCGAAGTCGGTCGATCGGCCCGCCGTCCTCTACTGGGGAGGACGGCGCCCGGGCGACTTGTACCTGCATGAACTGGCCCAGAGCTGGGAGACGATTTGGCCCGGCTTTCACTTCATTCCCGTAGTCTCGGACGCCGTCCAAGGCGACGCCTGGGTGGGGCGCACGGGCTTTGTGCATCACGCGGTGCTGGAGGACTATCCGGATCTCTCCGGGCATCAGGTTTATGCCTGCGGCGCGCCCATCGTCGTCGAATCCGCGCGCCGTGATTTCGTGGGACTCAGAGGATTGCCGTTGGAGGAGTTCTTCGCCGACGCGTTCACCACCGAGGCGGATCTGGCACGACAGCCGACCGTCGCCGGCTAGCGGAAGGAGGGGACGTGTATCTGCCCAAGCATTTTGAATCGACCGATCCCGAACTCCTTTTGGAGGTGATGCGAACCTACGATTTCGCCACGCTCGTCAACCAGATCGACGGGTATCCGTTCGCAACCCACCTGCCGGTTCTTCCGCGGCGCCAAGACGACGGCAGTTTCGTCATCGACGCTCATGTCGCGCACGCAAATCCCCAATGGCGCGCATTGGCCTCCGACCCGCGCGCCCTTGTCATTTTTCAGGGGCCGCATGCCTACATTTCGCCGACGAACTTTCGTTCCAATCGGCGCGTACCCACGTGGAATTATGTCGCCGTCCACGCACGCGGACGCGTACGCATATTGGAGTCGGCAAGCGAGAAGGAAGCCATCCTGGGCCGTCTGATCGGTGTGCAGGAGCCGACCTTTGCGCCCCACTTCGCGAGTTTCGAGCCCCAGCTTCGCGACAGCCTCCTGGGGGCCATCGTGGGTCTAGAAATTCAGGTCGAGACCCTCGAAGGTAAATTTAAGCTGAACCAGCACCGTCTGGCCGATGACCGCGCCGAACTTCCAGAGGAATTCGCGCAAGGTGATGAGAATCACCGCGAACTCGCAAAGTGGATGCAAAGGCTAGGTTACTGGAAGGTGCCGTCCTAGCGTTGCACCGTCGCGCGTGTAAACCCCTACTCGCCAAGATAGGCGGCACGCACCTTGGGGTCGTCGAGCATGTCGTTCGCCACGCCCGACATGGTCACCAGACCCGACTCCATGACGTAGCCACGATCGGCGGCCTGCAGGGCAAGTCTGGCATTCTGTTCGACGAGGAGAATGGTCACTCCCTGCGCCGAGATATCGCGCACGACCTCGAAGATCTTGTCGACCATGATCGGCGACAGACCCATCGAAGGCTCATCGAGAAGCAATAGTTTGGGTTTGCCCATCAGGGCACGCGCCATGGCGAGCATCTGCTGCTCTCCACCGGACATCGTGCCGGCCAACTGATTAGCCCGTTCCTTCAGTCGTGGAAAAATCCCAAACATCTTTTCAATGTCACTGGCGATGCCCTCCTCGTCGCTGCGAACGTATGCGCCCATCTGGAGATTCTCGACGATGGTCATCCGCGAGAACACTCCGCGCCCTTCCGGCACCATCGCCAGTCCCTCGTGCAGGAGCTTGAACGGGGGCCGACCCTTGATGCTGGCGCCCATGTAGGTGATGTCGCCCCCGGCCCAGGAAAGCAGTCCGGTGATGGCCTTAAGGGTGGTTGTCTTACCGGCCCCGTTCGCGCCGATGAGAGTCACGAGTTCTCCCTGGCGGATTTCGAAATCGATGCCTTTGACGGCTTCGATCCCCCCGTAGGAAACCATCAAGCCGCTGATCTTGAGCAGGACTTCCGGTGGTGTCGCGGACATCAATGGCCTCCGCCTAGATAGGCTTCGATGACGGCGGGATTCTTCTGCACGTCGGCAGGTTCCCCCTCTGCAATGGGCTTGCCGTAGTCGAGCACCGTGACCCTGTTGCAAAGGCCCATGACGAGTTTCACATCGTGTTCGATGAGCAAAATGGTGCGCCCGTCGCGCGAGATGCTCTCGAGCAGACCACGCAGCGACTGCTTCTCGGTGGCATTCATACCGGCGGCCGGTTCGTCCAGGGCCAAAAGGTGGGGATCGGTTGCGAGCGCCCGCGCGATTTCCAGGCGGCGCTGGTCGCCGTAGGAGAGGGTACGCGAGCGGAAGTCCGCGTACTTCGCAACGCCGACGTATTCCAGCAATTCCATGGCGCGCTGGCGAATCCCGGCTTCCTCTCGGCGGGCACCGGGCGTTCGCAAGACCGCACCGATGACTCCGGCGTGGGTCCGCACGTGTCGACCGACCATCACGTTCTCCAGTGCAGTCATCTCTCCAAAAAGGCGGATGTTCTGGAAGGTGCGTGCAATCCCGGCTTTGGCGACCTCGTGCGGAGCCGAAGGCGAGTAGGGCTTCCCACTCAATTCAAACGTCCCCGTGTCGGGCTGATACAGGCCGGTGATGACGTTAAAGAAGGTCGTCTTGCCCGCGCCGTTGGGTCCGATCAAGCCGTAGATTTGTCCGCGGCGGATGGTGATACCCACGTCGGAGAGCGCCTGCAAGCCACCAAAACGCTTGCTTACGCCCTTGACCGAAAGCAGAACTTCCGTCGTCGCGGCCATTACGCACCCTCCGCAGCCGAGCGCCGGGCCTTGATGCCGTGCAAGCCCTTGCCGTGTTCGGGCGCGGGCCATAGGCCCGAAGGTCTTCGCAGCATCACGAGCACCATTGCAAGCCCGAAGATCAGTTGTCGCAAGACCTCGGGTTCGAGTAGGTTGCCGGCGAAGTTCATGACGAGATCGTGACCGAGGTTGGGCAAGAGCGAGGAGGCTTTGTTGATGACATCCAAGGCTGGCAGGCGTATGGCGGGCACCGCATGACGCAGGACCTCAGGCAGCGCCGAAAGCAAGACGGCGCCGAGAATGACTCCCGGGATGTGACCCATCCCTCCCAGCACGACCATCGAGAGGATCAGGATCGACTCGGGGAGAACGAACGATTCGGGACTGACGAACCCCTGAAAAGCGGCGAACATGGTCCCCGAGACTCCGCCAAAGCTTGCGCCCATGGCAAAGGCCAGCAATTTGATGTTGCGCGTGTTGATGCCCATCGCCTTGGCCGCGATTTCGTCTTCGCGGATGGCAACCCACGCACGTCCGATGCGTGAATCCTGCAACCGGATGGTGACGAAGACGATGATGAGGACAAGAACCAGGAACAAGTAGTAGTAGAGCTGCACGGGAGGTACGGATAGCCCGAAGAGCGAATACGTCTTGTTGAAATGCAGGGATCCGATGCTGACCGGATCGATCAGGTTGATACCCTGCGGGCCGTTGGTGAGATTCACCGGCGCGTTGAGGTTATTCATCAGGATGCGGATCATTTCACCGAAGCCCAGGGTCACGATGGCCAGGTAGTCGCCGCGAAGCTTCAGAGTGGGCGCCCCGAGAACCACGCCAAAGGCCGCCGCAAGGGCGGCGCCCATGGGGACGATGAGCCACACCGACAGGTGGATGCCGTGCTTTGCGATCTCCGGTCCAAACAGGTTCGTGAGAAAGTTGCCGATGCTCGGATAGGTATCGACGAACGATTCGAGCACGGTGGCAAACTGGGGTGATGCCAACGTTCCCGCCATATAGGCGCCCACGGCATAGAAGGCGATATAGCCCAGATCCAAGAGACCGGCAAACCCCACCACGATGTTCAGGCCCAGGGCCAGCATCGCGTACAACAGGGCGAAGTCGAGGATGCGAATCCAGGAATTGCCTGCCAGGCCGGCGACGAAAGGCAGAAAAAACAAGGCGACGGCAACGGCGATCATGCCTATGTAGGCCTTGTTGCGTGAACTCGGACCGGTAAGTGACGTGACGGCGGTGTCGGTCATTGGTGGGTTCCCCAGATGTTGTCGTCCAGCTCGCTGGCCAGATCCCTAAGTCTTCTCGTCTCGGACAAAAACCTACGCCCGATCCGCCACACGTTCTCCCATGATCCCCGAAGGCCTGAGTGTGAGGACCACGATGAGGACCACGAAGGCGAAGATGTCCTGATAGTTGCTGCCGAAAAAACCGCCCGTGAGCTGACCGATGTACCCCGCTCCCAGACTTTCGATGATTCCCAGGAGCAGACCGCCCACCATCGCACCGTAGAGATTGCCGATCCCCCCGAGCACGGCGGCCGTGAATGCCTTCAGACCCGGAATGAAGCCCATATAGAAGTGGGCGATCGAATAGTTGGCGGCCACGAGCACTCCTGCGACCGCAGCCAGGGCAGCGCCGATCGCAAAGGTGGCGACGATGACGGAATTGGCGTCGACGCCCATCAGGCTTGCGATGCGCGGATTCTCTGCCGTGGCGCGCATCGCCCGACCGAGCTTGGTGCGTTCCACCAACAGCACGAGTCCCACCATCATGATCGCTGCAAGCGCCAGGATCAGGATCTGTGTGGGGGTGATCGATGCGCCGATGAAGTTGACCGGCGACTGAGGCATGAGCGCGGGAAACACCTTGTAGTTCCGCCCGAAGATGATCATGGCGCCGGTCTGCAAGAGCAGCGAGACCCCGATGGCCGTGATGAGCGGCGCCAGACGGGGCGCGTTGCGTAGCGGTCGATAGGCAAGGCGCTCGATCAAGACGTTCACGATCACGCACACCGGAATGGCCACGATGAGCCCGATGAACAGGACGACCGGCCCGGGGAGATTGGGCGCGATGCTCTGTACGCCCACGACCGTGGCGTAGGCGGTCAATGCACCAACCATCAACACGTCCCCGTGCGCGAAGTTGATCAGGCTCAGGATCCCATAGACCATGGTGTAGCCCAGCGCGACGAGCGCATAGATGGCACCCAAGACCAACCCGTTGATGATCTGCTGAAAGAAGATGTCCATGCCTCTCCTGTATCGTTAAGTCGCCAATCCCGTGCACAGACACCCGCTCATCGAGTTGACCCTTGCCCGGCTCTTTGGCCGGTCATGGCTCGACTTCCTTAAAAACCGCGAGTTCATAGAGCGTGCGCAGGCCCTTGCAATTTTTGAGCCAGTTGCTCTTGATCACCCTCAAGAGGCCAGCTCGGGTCGGGGTCCAGCACGTTGACGCGGGTTGCCGATTCTAACCACGAAATGGACTCCTACCAACTGGGGAATACACGAGTCGTTTTTCTGGCCTGGGCCAAGGCGACCGGCTCAGATGCACTAGTCTTCCAGCGTCATGAGCGAGGCATTGCCACCCGCTGCGGCGGTATTGGTGCTGACGGTGCGTTCATGAAAGAGCCGATAGAGCCCGACCGTTTCATTCTCGGCGTTGGGCCAGATGATCACGGGTAAGATCGGTTCATCTTTTGCGGCCGTACCGACACTCCATCGGCTATTGCGCTCAGGTGCCGCGCCGGAGACGAGCACGGCATCAAATCCGGTTTCATCGGCGATTTCGCCAACGAACTCTCTTAACGATTCGGGTAGGAGCACACGGCTGGCGAACGGTCGCCCCCCGCAGGCGAGAACGGCCGCGATCTGCGAAAGAAGCTCGGATCGGTCCTGAGCGTCGCAGGCGACTTTCTCGCGCGGGCTAAACCACAGAATATTGTTTTCCCCGGTCGGGCCCGGCAGAAGGCAAGTACGTCCGATGAGATTTCTCTTTGCGCCGCGCTCGGCTGCCAAGGCCGCGGCTTGGCGTTCCCCAGAGGCAAGGGTGTTCGTCTGCTCGAGGGCCGTGTTCCACGCGTTAAGGCGTTGCGCTACTGCCATCACGTGAGGTTGCGCGTCGTCTACCTCAGAGTGCGTTACCGACTTTAGGAGCTCTTGGCCCAATGGACCACCCAGCCTCGCCAGATACAGTGGTCCGCCTGCTTTGGGCCCGGTGCCCGAGAGGCCCTCGCCACCAAACGGTTGTACGCCCACGACCGCACCGACCATGTTGCGGTTGACATAGAGATTGCCGACCTTCGCTCGCGCAGCGACTGCGTGGATGTGTTCGTCAACGCGGCTGTGCACTCCCATGGTCAGGCCATACCCCGTCCGATTGACGGCATCAACCACCGACTCGATTTCGCCAAATCGGTAGCGCAGCACATGTAACACCGGTCCGAAGACTTCGCCTTCGAGATCGCTGACGGCCTCGATTTCAATGAGTGTGGGCGCGACAAAAGTCCCCCAATCGGTCTTCGGAGAGGCGTCAAGCTGCGTGACGCGGTGACCCCGTGATTTCATGCGCGCGATGTAGTCGAGGAGGCGCTTTTTGGCCTCACCGTCGATCACGGGGCCGATATCGCAGGCGAGCACTGCGGGATTGCCCAGCGAGAGTTCCGCCATCGCGCCCTTGAGCATCGAGACGATCGATTCGGCCACGTCCTCCTGGACGCAAAGCAGGCGGAGCGCCGAACATCTTTGGCCTGCGCTGTCGAAAGCCGAGGTCACAATATCCTGGACCACTTGCTCGGCCAATGCGCTGGAATCGACGATCAGGGCGTTTTGTCCGCCTGTTTCAGCGACGAGGACGCGTTCGCCCGGTGCTTTGGTCAACGTAGCCGCGATGCCGCGGGCGACTTCAGTGGAACCGGTAAAGAGCACCCCCCCGATGCCCGGCGCCGCCACCAACGCTGCCCCCACGGTGCCATCACCGGGGACGATCTGCAGGACGTCTTCGGGAATGCCGGCGCCGTGAAAGAGCTCAACTGCCCGGGCCGCGATGAGGGGAGTCTGCTCGGCGGGTTTGGCGAGCACACAGCGTCCTGCCGCGAGCGCTGCGACCACCTGGCCAGTAAAAATCGCCAGAGGGAAATTCCACGGTGAAATGCACACGATGGGACGGAGATCTGCGCTCGTGCCTTCCTCGAGGCCGGCGACTTGGCTTGCGTAGTAGCGACAGAAATCGACTGCCTCGCGGACCTCACCTAGGGCATTGCCCAATGATTTGCCCGCCTCCCGGACCGCAAGCGCGGCCAGTTCGAGTCGGTGCTCTTCCAGCGCGTCGCTGCAGGCCAGGAGCCGCTGCGCGCGCGCAGCCCCGGTCCGCTTCATCCAGCCGGGCGCCCCTTGAGCTGATCTCGCGAGCGCGGCCTCGACGTCGGCCATGGACGCGCTGCGCATTTTGCCCACGACATCGCGATGATCCGCGGGGTTACAGATGTTCGAGAGCCCCTGGTTCGGCGCGTTTTCTTCGCCGACCCGTGTAGTGGGATGAGCCTGCCACTCCTGGCTGGCGAAAGTCGACAGCGCTCGGTCCAGCTCCCTGAGAGCGGACTCCGAGGACCAGTCAAAGCCGAGCGAATTCTTCCGTCCGTCAGGATAGAGGTTGGGGGGCGTGGGGATGGCGAGATGCGGTCTGCCGCACGTCGCCCGAACGGTTTCGACCGGATCGGAGACGAGCGTATCGATGCTGACCGATTCATCGACGATGCGATTGACGAAGGAACTGTTGGCCCCATTTTCAAGCAGTCGTCGGACCAGGTAGGCCAGAAGCGTCTCATGCGTGCCCACGGGGGCATAGATGCGACACGCGAGATCAGGACTATCGGGCTGTCCTAGAACCTGATCATAAAGAGTCTCGCCCATCCCGTGCAGACACTGGAACTCGAACGCATCGTCGCGAACGCGAGCCAGCTTCGCCGACTCGCGAACCCAGGCGAGGGTGTAGGCGTTGTGCGTGGCGAATTGGGGATAGAGGACATCGGCCGCCCCAAGAAGCTTCTTGGCGCAGGCCTGGTAGGCGACGTCGGTGTGTACCTTGCGCGTATAGACGGGATAGTCGGTCTGACCGTCGATTTGCGCACGCTTGATCTCCGAATCCCAGTAGGCGCCCTTGACGAGACGGATCATGAGTTTGCGCTCGCTCGGGCCTTGGGAGCGACGGGCGAGGTCAATGAGCCAGTCGATCACATAGGGCGCGCGCTTTTGGTAGGCCTGCACGACGAAGCCCAGGCCGTTCCAGTGCGCGAGTTCCGAATCGAGCGCCAGAATTTCGAGAAGATCGAGCGAAAGATCGAGTCGCTCGGATTCCTCTGCATCGATGTTCAGCCCGATGTTGTAGTCGCGGGCAAGACGGGCGAGCGTCTTTAGTCTGGGGAGCAGTTCATCGATGACGCGCTTGCGTTGCGCCCGGCTGTAGCGCGGATGAAGCGCGGAGAGCTTGACCGAGATCCCAGGACCGAGTCGGACCTGGTCTTGCGCCGCAAAGCCCAAAAGACCGGCATGTCCTCCAATCGCGTGGATGGCGTTCTCGTAGGCGTCAAAGTACTTTTGTGCATCGTGCGCCGTAAGCGCCGCCTCGCCCAGCATGTCGTAGGAATAGCGATAGCCGCGGGCGCGACACGCCGAACCGTTGGCGATGGCTTCTTCGATGGTCTCGCCCGTGACGAACTGGCGCCCGAGCATGCGCATGGCGAGATCGACTCCTCTGCGAATGAGGGGCTCGCCGCCTCGCCCGATGAGTCGTGCAAGGGCGCTGGACAATCCGCGCGCGCTGTGGGTCGCGATCAATTTCCCGGTGATGAGCAAGCCCCAGGAGGCGGCGTTGACGAATAAAGACGGGCTGCGCCCCAGATGTGAATGCCAGTCGCCACCACCGATCTTGTCGCGAATGAGGGCGTCGCGCGTTTCCGGATCCGGAATGCGCAATAACGCCTCGGCCAGGCACATGAGCGCGACGCCTTCTTCACTCGAAAGGGAGAATTCGCGCATGAGTGCGTCCACGCCGCCCGAGCGGGCGCGCTTGTCGCGCACGGCCACCACCAATCTTGCGGCCTCGGTGCGAACCCTGAGGCGAAAGCTCTCGTCTTCTGTGGCCAAATCGGCCATGCGAGTCACACACTCGGGCTCCGGTGCCCGATAGTACGTGTCTAGTACCGCACGCAAGGGTGTTTGCGACGCAAGCGCGAGATCAAAAAGCATGGGGCGGCCCAAAAAGGTGCGGGGACATCGAAACTTCGCAATGGTAGCGCCTCGGACATCGATTCGGCGCAGGGTCTCTATCACAAAGCGCCAGACTCGCCCGCTAGTCAGAGCGACCCGTTTCGTGTAAGTTATGCCGGTTCGCCGGGGAGTAGAGCGGTGCGCCGAGAATGTCGGCGCAGCGCAGAGTGTCTTCTGGACCTAGGGCGATCGGTCAAACCTCTTAATACATTCGAAGCGGAGAAGATTGCGATGAAATTTCAAACCACACTAATGTGTATGGCGCTGGCTGCCGGCTTTGCGGCCATGGCGCCAGCACAAGCTGACGACGAAGTCGTCAAGATTGGCCATGTTGCCCCGATTACCGGGAACATCGCCCATCTGGGCAAGGATAACGAAAATGGCGCGCGGCTGGCGATCGACGACCTCAATTCCAAGGGGTTCACGATTGGCGGCAAGAAGGTCAAATTCGAACTTGTACCCGAGGACGACGCGGCCGATCCGAAGCAAGGCACCGCAGCGGCCCAGAAGCTCGTTGACGAAAAGGTCAACGGCGTTGTTGGGCATCTGAACTCCGGGACCACGATTCCCGCCTCGAAAATCTACTTTGACGCCGGCATTCCTCAAATTTCCCCTTCGGCCACCAATCCGAAGTACACCCAGCAAGGTTTCAAGACCGCGTTTCGCGTCGTGGCCAATGACGGGCAACTGGGGGGTACGCTCGGGCGCTATGCAGTCAATACGCTGCATGCCAAGACCATCGCGGTCGTGTCAGACAAGACAGCCTACGGTGACGGCGTAGCCAACGAATTCAAGAAGTCGGCCGAGAAGGCGGGAGCGACGATCGTCGATACCGAATACACGACCAACAGCGCGACCGACTTCCAGGCGATTCTGACCACCATCAAAGGCAAGAAGCCGGATCTGATTTTCTACGGCGGTATGGATGCCCAGGCTGGACCGCTCATCCGGCAGATGAAGCAGCTTGGAATCAGCGCCAAGGTCGCTGGCGGAGACGGTATCTGCACGCCTGAACTCGCCAAGCTCGCCGGTGACGGCATGGGCGATGATCAGGTGTACTGCGCCGAAGCCGGTGGTGTTGGCCCCGATAAGGAAAAGGGGATGGACGACTTCAAGGCCCGCTTTAAGGCCAAGTTTGGCACCGAGGTCGAAATCTATGCCCCGTACACGTATGACGCCGTAATGGTCATGGCCGATGCCATGAAAAAGGCAGGGTCTGCTGATCCCGCCAAATACCTGCCATTCCTGGCCAAGGAAGACTACAACGGCGTAACCGGACACATCACGTTCGATGAGTTCGGCGACATCAAGGATGGCTCCTTGACGCTTTACACCTACAAGGGTGGCAATCGCGATCGTCTGGCCGTGGTGAAGTAGCGCCCGGTTTCCGATGCAAGCCGACAAGAGCCGCTTCAAGCGGCTCTTGTTGTTTGGCGGGTAGCTCAGGCAAGAGCCCGTTTGCGTGCAGGCCAACGGGCTTTTGCACTGCACGGGGGCGTTTCGGCCCGGACGCCGGCTGCAGCCTGAGTGCAACGGAAACCACAACGCCCCTAGGGAGTGCGGGCATTAGGATGTATATTGGCGTAGGTTCGCATTGGGAGGACGCATATGGTCTTCATCGTGCTAGGGACAGTGCTCCTGCTCATGAAGTGGTTTGAATTTGGTCCGGTTGCCCACTGGTCGTGGTGGATCGTCCTATTGCCCTTCGCCGGGGGCTTGATCTGGTTTGAAATCGTCGAGCCGATGCTCGGTTTGGACAAGAAGAAAGCGCATTCGGACCTCGAAAAGGTCAAGCAGGATCGCATCAAGAAGTCGCTCGAGCGCGTCCAGCCCCCCCGCAGATAGGCGTTCGGCCTTCTACACGCGCTTGAGGGACGGATCCGTCACGGCACCGAGGCTTGCGGTGGAGGCGAGAGCCGCGTATTTCGCAAGCACGCCCGACTGATAACGGGGCTTAGGGGCGGTCCAGCGCGCCCGTCGCACTTCGAGTTCCCCCGCTGGCACGTTCAATTCGAGCAAGAGCTGGTGTGCATCGATCGTGATCGAATCGCCCTCTTCGATCAAGGCGATGTTTCCGCCCACAAAGGCCTCGGGGGACACGTGGCCTACGACCATGCCCCAGGTTCCTCCAGAAAAGCGCCCGTCGGTGATGAGTCCCACCGATTCTCCGAGGCCTTGGCCGGTCAGTGCCGAAGTCGGGGCAAGCATCTCGGGCATCCCCGGTCCACCCCTAGGCCCCACATAGCGAATCACGACGACGTCGCCGGCTTTGATCTGGCGCGCGAGGATCGCGTCCATCGCCGTGTATTCTGAGTCAAACACGCGCGCGGGTCCCGTGATCGCGGGATTCTTCAAGCCGGTGATTTTTGCCACGCAGCCTTCCGGGGCGAGATTGCCCTTGAGGATTGCGAGATGCCCGTGCGGATAAAGGGGTGTCTCGATCGGTCGTATCACCTCTTGGTGCTCGCTTGGAGCGCGTGCGCTCTGGTCGAGCTCTTCTGCGAGCGTCCTGCCGGTGACCGTGAGGCAGTCACCATGCAAGAGTCCGGCCGACAGGAGTATCCGCATGACCGCCGGAATTCCTCCTGCCTGGTGCAAATCCGTGGCGACGTAGCGTCCCGAAGGTTTGAGATCGCACAGCACGGGAACTCGACGACGAATCCTTTCGAAATCGTCGATGGTCCACGGGACCTCGGCCGCATTGGCGATCGCAAGGTAGTGAAGGACGGCATTGGTCGAGCCCCCGATGGCCATGATCACGGAGACCGCGTTCTCAATCGAGGCACGGGTGATGATGTCGCGCGGCTTGATATTGCGCTGGATGGCTTGAACCAGCGTACGCGCCGAAAGCGCCGCCGAAACCGTCTTCTCCTCAGCGGGGTTAGCCATCGTCGAGGAGTACAGAAGACTCATCCCCAATGCCTCGAACGAGGAGCTCATGGTGTTGGCCGTGTACATGCCTCCGCAGGATCCAGAGGAGGGACAGGCGCGCTTTTCGATCTCCTCGAAATCGAGCTGGCTCATGCGGCCTGCGCTGAATTCGCCAACGGCTTCAAAGGCCGAGACGATCGTCAGATCCTGGCCCTTGTAGTGGCCCGGAAGGATGGTTCCTCCGTAGACATAAATTCCGGGGACATTGGTGCGAGCCAGCGCCATCATGCCGCCTGGCATGTTCTTGTCGCAGCCGCCGATAACCACACAGCCGTCCATCCACTGACCCATGACAGCCGTCTCGATGCAGTCGGCAATGACCTCGCGAGAGATCAAGGAATATTTCATGCCCTCCGTACCCATTGACATGCCATCGGAGACCGTGGGCGTGCCAAACACCTGCGCGTTGGCTCCGCTGTCGGTCACCGCGGCGATGGCAGCGTCGGCGAGCTTCTGCAATCCGGAGTTGCAAGGCGTGATGGTCGAGTGGCCGTTGGCAATCCCGACCATGGGCTTGTCGAAGTCCTCCTTCGCGTAGCCCATGGCGTAGTACATCGAACGGTTGGGGGATCGTGCGACCCCTTGGGTGATGTGCTTGGAACGTTCGTTATGTGGCATGACCTCTGTCCCCTCTGATCGTGGCTGTCCAGACCGCCAGGCGGCGTTTCAGGATGCCATGATGGACAAAGACCGTCTCACTGTCCAATATATCGGAACCGCACTTTTGATTCGTTTCACATATCAATGGATTTGCGCCAACTGCGCTATTTTGTGGCCCTTGCCGAGGAGATGCATTTTGGCCATGCGGCCGAGCGTCTGGGCATGACCCAGCCGCCTTTGTCGCAACAGATCAAGCAGATTGAATCCGGTTTGGGCGTAGAACTGTTTCACCGGACCCAGCGTAGTGTGCGGCTCACCAGCGCCGGAGCGTGGCTCTTGCCGCGCGCCAGGCACCTGCTCGAAGAAGCATCCGCCTTGGAGGAGGGCGTGCGCAAAGCCGCCCGCGGCGCGGCGGGTTTCATGACGCTGGCTTTCGTTTCGATCGCGGACTATGCAGCGCTGCCCGAACTTCTGCGCGAATTCTCGAGGCGTTTTCCCGAGGTGAGCCTGACCTTGCGCGAGGCGACAAGCGATCTGCAATTTGAGGATCTCGCCCATGGCCGAATCGACGCGGGACTGGTGATCCCACCGGTTCCGGCCCACCTCAGTTCGAGCCTTTGCTATCGGCCTATCCTCAGCGATTCGATTATCGCGGCCCTTCCTAGCGCGCTGGCGCGCAAGATGCCCCACGGAGCGCTCGATCTCGCCCGGCTCGCAGGTGTGCCTTTGGTGATCTTCCCACGCCGACTTGCGCCCGCGTTCTACGACGTCATACTGGGGGCCTTCGCGGCACGCGGTCAAAGCCCCCTCATCGCGCAGGAGGCGGTCCAGATGCAGACGATCATCGGTCTGGTCGCTGGCGGCTTGGGGGTCGCACTCGTGCCTCACTCCATGCGCTACCTCAAACGACCGGGGGTTGTGTACCGTGCGCTAAAAGCACAACACATCGAGGTCGAAGTCGGACTGGCCTGGCGGCGCGACAACGATTCGGCCGTGCTTGCGGCATGGTTGTCTTCGCTTGGCCCCTTAAGTCGTGCCAAGGGCTAGCGGGGACGCGATGCGATTGTGCTAGCATCCAGCCGCGCGCCTCGGACCCTTGGATCCACACTCCGTTCTTATCATGTTCGTCCACCCGCATTTCGATCCGGTCGCCCTGCAGATTGGGCCGCTTGCGATCCGTTGGTACGGTCTCATGTACCTGCTGGCCTTCGTGCTGGTCCTGGTGCTAGGACGGGTGCGCATCCGTCAGCAGCTGTCGGATCTTTCGACACGCGATCTGGACGACCTGCTCTTCTTCGGCATGTTGGGCACGATTCTCGGAGGTCGGCTCGGCTACGTTTTCTTCTACCAGTTCGATCACTATTGGCACGCGCCCCTAGACGCATTGAAGGTGTGGCAGGGAGGCATGTCCTTCCACGGCGGATTAATCGGTGTGATCGTCGCGATGGTGTGGTTTGCGCGCTCGCGCCGCTATTCCTTCTGGCAGGTCTCCGATTTGGTGGCCCCGCTGGTTCCACTCGGGCTGGCCGCGGGTCGCTTTGGCAATTTCATCAATGGCGAATTGTGGGGCCGACCGACGTCCGTACCGTGGGGCATGGTCTTTCCGGAATCGGGAAGCGATGCCCCACGGCACCCCTCGCAACTCTATGAGCTCACGCTCGAGGGGCTTGTCCTGTTTGCCATCCTTTGGTGGTTCTCGGGCAAAAGGCGTCCCTTAGGAGCCATCTCGGGACTGTTCTTGATCGGTTATGGGTGTGCGCGTTTTCTGGTCGAGTTCACCCGCGAGCCCGACAGCTTCCTCGGGCTGCTCGCCCTGGGTCTGTCGATGGGGCAATGGCTTTCCTTGCCGATGATTGCAGCCGGGATCGTGATCATGGTGCGCGCCTATCGTGCCGCGCCCTCGGCCAGCCCGCCTAGCACGCGAAGGCCTTAGGCCGCGCGCAAGATCGCAACCGAGGCCAAAAGATCGGTGAAGCGCTCGCCCTGAACGAGGATGTGCTCGCGCAGCCGCTGCGCGGCCAGCTCTCCGTCACCTGAGGCAATGGCGGCGATGACTTCGTCGTGCTCGCGAAACGAACTGGACAAACGGTCGCGCACGCGCAGTTGAAGGCGCCGGTAGGCTCTGAGCCTACGGTGCAGGCGCTGGGCTTCCTCGCTTAGATAGCCGTTGTGGCTTGCAGCATAGATGGCCTGGTGAAAGCGCTCGTTGGCATAGTAATAGGCATCCAGATCCGAGCCGTCGCTATACAGGGCGCACTCCTCATGGGCGCGCCTTAAATCTTGCAATTCGTCCGCGCTGATACGGCGCGCGGCCAGTCGCCCGCACATGGCCTCCAGCTCGGCCATGACCTCGAACATCTCGACGAGCTGTTGGGCGCTGGGCTCGGTGACGATGGCGCCCCGATGGGCACGTAGCTCGATGAGCCCCGAGGCGGACAATTGGATGAGCGCCTCACGAAGGGGGGTGCGCGAGGCGCCAAAGCGCTGTGCCAACTGAGCCTCGTCTAAGCGCATCCCTGGGCCAAATTCACCAATCACGATGCGTTCTTCGATGGCCTCGCGCAGTTCGTCCGAGCGTTTTTTTTTCACGAAGTCCTCGTGCATGCTTTGCTTGCACACAAATCACGCATAATTGTATGCAACTTGGTTCGGTTAGTATACTGTTATTCGGAAAGTAGGCAGATCATCTGCCGATAATGCTATCCAGTGAGACTTGGTCCATGTCCGAACCTATTGAATTGCAAGAGCAATCCATCCCCGTTGACGCCGAGCGCCGCTCCTGGGGTCAACGCTTGACGCGCTGGCTGGGCGGGGCCGGGGTCCCTTCGTCCTCGAGCAACCCTCCCTTGTCCGCCCTGGCGCTTCGACGACTACACCGCGAGATCCGTCACTGCTTCGAGGCCCGCCCGACTGATCTCGAAGCCGGCAGACACGCGCTGGAGCTCATCCGGCGCTACCAGGAGGCAAGCGATGAAGAAAGACTCGTCCTCCTACGCGTCATTGCCCTGGAGGCGGCGCGCTTCGATGCGTCAGGCGCAGATTTGTCCGAGTTGATGGAGGGCGCGCGCATTCGCTTTTTCAAACGTTTCAATGCCCTGCCGGACGGCCTGGGCTTTCTCGTACAGCTGCGATCGGACATGCTGCGTCACAGAAAGGCCATCGAGGCCTTAGAGCCGCTCGCAGCCGACCTGGGAAGTCTGTTCACTGCCTGGTTCGACGTCGGTTTTCTTGAGCTAAGACCCATCACATGGGATTCCCCAGCATCCCTGCTTGAAAAGCTCATGCGCTACGAGGCCGTCCATGAAATCGCTTCGTGGAACGATCTTCGCAACCGTCTGGATTCGGATCGTCAGTGCTACGCCTTCTTCCATCCGCAGTTGCCCAACGAGCCGCTCATTTTTGTCGAGATTGCGCTGCTGGAGCATCTGGCCGGCGACGTGGGCGAACTTCTGGACGAACATGCGCCGCTGGAAAACCTGGAGAAAGTCCGCTGGGCGGTGTTCTACTCGATCTCCAATACGCAACCAGGATTGCGTGGCGTCAGCTTCGGCAATTTCCTCCTGAAACGCGTCATTGAGGCGGTCCGTGAACGTTTCCCCAAGCTGGAACGTTTTGCGACGCTCTCGCCCATGCCGGGATTCGCTGACTGGGTCAAGCAGCGCGTGGCCGAGGAGATCGCAGGCATCATCGGCATGCGCCTGGTGCGGCAACTTTCCGAGCTCCCAGGAGGACCGCTTTCCTTGGCCGGCGGCGACGTTGCCGCATGGCTGGGCTTTGACGGTGAACGCAGCGAGACCCTGGCCGCGCGCCGCGAACTCGGAGAGCGCCTGGCCGCCCACTATCTCGCACGTAGTTTTCAAAATCGGCAACCCTTCGATTCGGTCGCGCGTTTTCACCTGGGCAATGGCGCCCGCATCGAACGGATCAATTGGCGCGCCGACCGTTCGGAGAAGGGCATGCGCGAGTCGTTCGGGATGATGGTGAACTACCGTTATGTCGTGGCCGACCTTGACGAGAACCTGATTCACCTGCAGTCTGGCGAGCCTCGTGTGGGGCGCGCAGTCGGGCGGTACCTGTAGAGACATGGACGCGATACTCAAAGAACGTCGCGACACCATCGCGACGATTACCTTGTCGCATCCCGAGCGGCGCAACGCGATCACGGCCGCCATGTGGCAGGCGCTTAAGTCGGCCTTCGATGAGCTCTCGGGAGACCTGTCGTTGCGTTGTGTCGTGGTGCAAGGTGCAGCAGGACACTTTGCCGGCGGCGCCGATATTGCCGAGTTTCCCCAGGTCCGCGGTGACCGGGAACGCCTGCGGGCCTACCATGAACAGATCATCGCGCCAGCCCTAAACGCCATCAGTGCGTGTCCCCATCCGACGCTTGCGAAGATCGAGGGGGTCTGTATTGGGGGCGGTCTCGAGATCGCGGGCCGATGCGATTTAAGGATCTGCGCGACTTCGGCGAGGCTCGGTGTCCCTATCAACCGCCTGGGTTTTCCGATGGCTCCCGATGAACTAGCCGGGCTTTTGAGCCTCGTTGGCCGAGCCGTGACGCTGGAGTTGCTCCTCGAAGGCAGGATTCTCTCGGCCGCCGAGTCCCTGGCACGCGGCTTGGTCACGCGCGTGGTCGAAGACGGCGCGATCGAAACCGAAACCGGGTCTACCGCAAAAAGGATCGCCGAGGCCGCACCGATCGCGGCGCGAATGAACAAGGCCTTGATCGCGCGTCTGTGCAACAACCCCGATCCCTTAAGCGCTGATGAGCGCGCCGCCGCCTTCTCGTACGCCGACACGCGCGATCATCAAGAAGGGGTGTCCGCCTTTCTCGAGGGCCGCACGCCTTCCTTCCGGGGTCATTAAAACGCGTCTGACCTGCCCATGAACGCCAATCTGTATAGCCATCTGTCCGCTCACTTTCCCACCGATCTGAGCGCCTGCGCGATCGAGACCGAGGATGGGCTGTACTACAGCTTCGCCGACGTCGAGCACGCCAGCGCAATGATCGCCAACCTGTTTGTCCGCTCCGGTCTTGTGTCCGGCGATCGTGTCGCGGTGCAGGTGGAGAAGTCCGCTGAAGCCCTCTTGCTCTATCTCGCCTGCCTTCGCGCAGGCCTGGTCTATCTGCCGCTAAATCCCGCCTATCGCGAATCCGAACTGGCCCACTTTCTCGGCAATGCGCAGCCGCGCAGTGTCGTGTGCAGCCCCAAGGATTTCTCGTGGCTGTCGCGAATCGCCTTTAAGGCCGGAGCCAAACAGGTGTTTACGCTTGGAGATCAGCGCAACGGCAGCTTGCTCGAACGGGCTCAATTCGAGAGTCGGACCTTTGACACCGTTTTGAGCCAGACCGACGATCTGGCGGCCATCCTGTACACGTCGGGGACCACCGGCAAGAGCAAGGGGGCCATGCTGTCGCATGGCAACCTGTACTCCAACGCGGCGGTCCTGAAACATGCGTGGGCCTGGCAGCCGGGTGACGTCCTTTTGCATGCGCTTCCCTTGTTTCATGTTCACGGCCTTTTTGTCGCCGCCCACGGGGCGCTGCTGAACGGCAGCAAGATGATATTGCTCAATCGGTTCGATCCGCGACGCGTCATGCACGAGCTCCCCCGCACCACGGTCTTCATGGGTGTGCCGACCTTCTACGTCCGACTGCTCGCCGAACCCGGATTCGATGGCGAAGTATGCCGCAACGTCCGACTGTTTGTGTCCGGCTCGGCGCCCTTACTGGAGGAGACGTTCGCGGCCTTTCGAGAGCGCACCGGTCATACCATTCTCGAACGTTACGGCATGTCCGAGACGGTCATGCTTCTGTCGAATCCCTATGCCGGCCCGAGATTGGCTGGCACGGTGGGCCAACCCTTGGATGGGGTTAGCGTTCGCGTCGTCGATGATCAAGACCGTCCGTGCGAACCCGAAGAGGTGGGCAACATTCAGGTCAAGGGGCCCAATGTGTTCTCGGGCTACTGGCGTATGCCCGAAAAAACGCTCGAGGAGTTCACCGCTGACGGGTACTTTAAGACCGGAGACATGGGCTGCTGGGGAAAGCCAGGCACCGAGAAGGAAGGCTATCTGAGCATCGTCGGGCGCTCGAAGGACCTCATCATTACGGGAGGCTACAACGTCTATCCCAAGGAGGTCGAATCCTATCTGGACGCGCTGCCTGGGGTTCTCGAATCGGCCGTGATCGGTGTGGCCCATCCCGATTTCGGCGAGGCCGTGACGGCCGTCGTCGTGCCCGCCGAGCGCGCACCGCGTGACGAGGCGGCCCTCATTGCGGCTCTGAAGGCCGCCATTGCGAACTTCAAGGTTCCCAAACGCATCTATTTTGTCGACGAACTTCCGCGCAATACCATGGGCAAGGTCCAAAAGAACGTGCTGCGCGAACGATTTGGCGCCAAAAGCTAGCGCTCGGGCATAGGGTCGTTCTCTGCGGCCTAAAGAAGCACCCGTCCGGTGAGTCGTTCAAGCACGGCCACCGGAGACTGCTCGGGGTAGCCTAGGGCCTCGAGGGAGACCTGGACGGTCTGTTCCATCATGAATTGACCAGACATCGCAGCGTGCATCACCTGGTCGGAAAAGCAGATCCAGGCCGAACCCGGCGGGAAAGGCACAGTGACCTGGCTGCAATGGCTCTGATAATCCAAGTCGGCCTTGGCCAGGTCGTGCAGGTAGAGCATGTAGTGGTCGTAAGCCGAGCGGACCCGCTTGGTGATTCCAAGCGCGTGCGAGAGGTGGGCGAGCCTTGGCCGGGGCCGCGGAATTTGAGGCAGAAAATGGCGCGCCATCGCCTCGAAGGGCTCACCCACACGCCAGACGCGCGCTGCATGCCCGACATTGGAGAAGACTCGCAGGATACGTAGTCCGCGCGTGGGATTGGAAGGAAAGGCGTCGATATGCAGCCGCGTATCGTCCTTGCGCCAGGAAAGCGCCTCGGCGCCTTCGCCGGTCGGACGTGGACGAAAGCTCGTGCCGGTGGCCTGCATTTTTCCCGCATATCCTGGAAACAGATGCGTGAGCAAGCCCATGCTCTGGTCCTGGAAGCGCTTGAGCAGACCATACAACGCGTCGCGCTCGCTTCCCGTGACTTCCGTGCCGAACAAACCCGGCCGGTCGGTGCGGATGTAGATGCTCTTGCGGCGCGCATCCGAATAGCTCGAGTCCAAAAAGCGCTTTTCCTGCTCGTTGAACGCGAAAGGCAGTGAAGGACAGAAGAGGACTTGGCCGGTCTCCAATGCCTGCTGCCACTGCGGGCTCACCGTCCCTTTGTCGTCCCAGGCCGTGATATCAATCGGAGTAACGCCCAACTGTGAACGACTTTCCATGTCATGTACGAGGCTAGAAGAATCAACAACACTGCGAAGGAAAAACGATTCCGAAACGCCGCGGCAAGACGGTGAGCAAGACGAGGCCCGGCGAACGCCACAACCGTGCTCGCTAAGACCGCGGCCCGCCGAGCGGGACGATCGACGTCGCAAAGCGAGTCAGCTGGCCGACGGGAGAAGGGTAACCCGAGTCAACATGGGCGAGCGTGCCAAGAGTATGCTGGGAAAACCCAACGCTGCCGAGGTGGCAACGGCCGCGTGAAGCGGCCCATCGCAACGCATCAGCAAGGGCATCGAGACAAAGCCCTCGTCTACTCCAACCATCCCCGTATTGTAGTGCAATGCCCCGGGCATCTAAACGCGCCCGTCCTCGGTACATAATGGCAGGACTTCCATTCAAGGAGACCGGCCATGCCCGCTGCGCGCCGCTACTGGTTAATGAAGTCAGAGCCCGAAGAGCTCGCCATCGACGAGTTGGAGCGTGAGCCGCGACGCTCGTTTCCCTGGACCGGTGTGCGCAATTACCAGGCGCGCAATTTTCTTCGAGACCAGGTCCAGCTCGGTGATCTGGTCTTTTTCTATCATTCCAGCTGCGCCGTGCCCGGCATCGTCGGCACTGCGGAGGTCACGCGGGCCGCCTATCCTGATCCCACACAATTCGAAAAGGCGAGTGGATACTTCGATGCCAGTGCCACGCCCGAAGCACCGCGCTGGATCAGCGTTGACGTTCGCTTCGTATCCAAATTTGAAACGCTCACCCCAAGCGAACTGCGAACCCATGCGCCGTTAAAGGACATGATCACGTTGCGCAAGGGAAACCGTCTTTCGGTCACACCCGTGACCCCGTCCGAGTGGAAAGCCATCAGCGCGATCATCGCGAAAAAGCGCTAGAGCCTGCGGCGAGGAACGCCGCGCGGGTCGCGTAAACGGCGCGGCCGACGCGCTGGACTGAGATAAAAAACAACGACCGGCACAATGATGTCGCCGGTCGCTGGAAGAAGGGCCCCGCCGATGCCGCCAGGTCATTATCCTGAACCGGTTGGTCCAGGGGGTCGCAGTCACCGTGACATCAGGTTCATCCAACGAGGGACGATCTCAACAGTCACGGAATCATTCCACAACCGGATAACGCATATTGGTTCAAGGAATATCTGACCTAAAGCAAACACGGCAGGGTAAGCTCAACAGGCTTCGAATCCGCACTGGGGGAATCCGATGGCTCTTGGGCCGGCCCCAAGCTAGAACAGCTTCTCTTGGGGAGTGAGCACGGCGTCAAGCGCCGCATTCATGGATTGAATTCTACGCTTAAATTCCCCGAAGGCAAGGTCGGATAGTTCACCGCCTGGCGCACGCGCGGCCAATAACTCGTTTGCAATGTTCAGTGCCGCGAATACGGCGATGCGGTCGTTGCCGGTAATCTTGCCGAGATCGCGAATGGCGACCATTTTCTCATCGACGTAGGCGACCGCGGCAAGCAGTGCATCCTTCTCCTCGGCCGCGCACGAGAGCCGGTATTCGCGTCCGAGAATCTTGACGGTCAACATTTGCGTGGGGCGTTGGGTCATCTGGTGATCGCTCGTGCGGCTATTCCGTGGCGGGCAGGCGCTCGATCAAGGCCTCGATGCGCAGGCGCGCCGCATCGAGCCTTGAACGTAAGGAACGCACCTCGACTTGCGTATCGATTAGCTGTTGCCGAAGAACTTGATTTTCTCCGCGTAGTTGTTGCGTGACCGCGGCCAACTGGGCGATGCGTTCGGCGAGTTGTTCAAGATCGGCAAGCATGGGCCAATGGTAGGGGCGCTCGAAACTGGCGTCAAGCATACTTCTCGATAAGAAACAATCGTTTGGCGTCGATTAATGAGAAATTACTCGCGATCGAGCCCTTGCTGTGCCGCTGACTGCCGGGGTTTGACGGTATTTGGTCCAAACCCGTAGACTCTGGCCGTTTGGTGCTCGCGCGTGCGTTCCGCACGCGCAGTTCAACGGGAAACAGGGGGGTAGGGCGCGAGTTTGCGGACTACCTAACCTGTGCTGCCCCCGCAACGGTAAGCAGGCGCATCGCTCAAGGCGATGCTGTCGCGCCAACGCCACTGTGCCTTCGGCATGGGAAGGCGGCGCGATCATCCTGTCAGCCCGGATACCGGCCAAGCGACGTGAGGGACACCACGGGTGTGTGGTGCTCCGGCTTTCTAGCGTTGCTGCGAAATCGACCGCCTTTTGGGGCGTGCACGAGCTCGAAGGCGGGCTTCAGGCCGTGGCATGCGTCATCTACCGGTGTTCTCTCTTCCGAAACGATTGCTCCGCGGGGCTGCGGAGAACTGGGAGAACGCTGCATGCACGATCCAAACAAAATCCAGCCGGGGGTACTGCTTGGCGCAAGGTGGGAGAACCGCACCCCGTTGTGCACGCGCCTCGGTCAGGTCGCGGTACTGGCATTCATGTTGTATGGGCCGCGCGCTATGGCACAGGCTGACCCTTCGGCAAGCACGCTTGAGCCGGTCGTGGTCAGCGCTTCACGCATCGAGCAGGTCGTAGGCGATACGCTACCGAGCGCGAGCGTTATCACCCGCGAGGACATCGAGAACAGCCAGGCCACCGATGTGTTGACACTGCTCGAGCGCCAGGCGGGAATCGAAGTTGCCCAGAACGGGGGCCTAGGCGCGCAGTCCTCGATTTTCATGCGGGGCTTTAATTCCAACCAGACCCTGGTTCTCATTGACGGAATTCCCGTGAACCAGGTTGAAGACGGTGGTGCTTCGCTTCAGCACATGATGCTCGATGAGGTGGATCACATCGAGATCGTGCGCGGCAATGTCTCTGCGCTCTACGGCTCTCAGGCCGTGGGTGGCGTGATCCAGATCTTCACGCGCGGGGGCTCGGGACCCACAGGGGTTCAGATCGACGCGCAAGCCGGCAACGACCGGGTCCGAAACCTCGCGATCTCGGCCAACGGAGCCTGGGGCGACACCGGCACACAAACGCGTGCGGGAATTGCCGTCTCGACCAACGGCATGAATGGTTTTTCCGCGATCAACGCCGGGATCGCCCCGTTTGCCAATCCCAACGACAATCCCTACCAGAGTACCTCAGTGGCCGCACACCTTTCGCAGCAGTTCGGTCAATCCGAAGTGGGTCTGCGCTACTACGGAACCCGGGGCAGGCTCTCGTTTGACGATCCCACGGACTATACGTTCATCGACCCGACATACAACGGGAGAATCCAAACGAACGAGGAGCACTCGGATCTCGAGGCCGCCACGCTCTATGCCCGTTTGCACGTGAGCCAAGCCTGGACGACGACGCTTCAGTTCGGCTCGTCCCTGGATCGCAGCGCAAACACGTCTTCGTTTCCCGAGTCGTTCGACATCGGCACGACCGTAAGCCGCACCGGTGACTTCAGCTGGAACAATGTCGTGGCGCTGGATCCACAGAACAAAGTCACGGCCGGTGTCGAACATCTCGACGAGCAAGGCAATTCGACGTCCTACACGCAGGAGTTCACAAGACATGTGGATAGCGTTTTTGCGGGCTACCTGGGAGAGTTCGGCGCAAACCAGCTGCAGGCAAACGTGCGCGGCGACCATTACTCCGACTTCGGATCGGCCACGAGCGGCTTGCTTGGATACGGTTATCGTCTGACCGACGTCTTAAAGGCGATCGCCCAGGTCTCCACCGCATTCGATGCGCCGACTTTCGATGATCTCTACTTCCCCGGCGCGAGCAATCCGGATCTCAAGCCCGAGAAGTCGCGTAGCGCCGAACTGGGACTGGCCTACGAACAAGCAACAGAAGGCGCGCGGATCTCGCTTTATCGCAGCCAGGTCCACGATCTGATCGCCTTTAACTCCGCCACCGAGATTCCCGAGAACATCGACGAAGCCCGTTTGGAGGGCGTGGAGGTTTCGGCGCACGCCCGCTGGCTGGATTGGCAGCTCTACGGGAACGTCACGTTCCAGCGACCGATCGACGTTGCGACCGACCAGCTGCTGTTGCGGCGCGCCACACACAACGCCAATCTCGGCGTTGCCCGCGTTCTGGGGGCGTGGAGGTTCTCGGTGGATGTGCGCGCCGCCGGGGCGCGAATCGATTCCGACATCAATACCTTCGCGCGCATCCAGCTGCCCGGCTACAGCGTGACCGACCTGGTGGCCCGTTACCGGGTCAATTCGGAATGGACGCTTAGCGCGAGTCTCTTGAATGCGTTTGACCGGCACTACAGCCTTGTGGACGGCTACAACACGCCGGGTCGCGTGTTCCTCCTTGGCGTATCCTGTCGCATCTGAGGCCCAACGCCATGCGTCGCGTCGCGGGGATCTGGCTCTTGCTCGCACTCGCAGCCGGGGTCGTCGGTTTCATCGCGTTGTCGGTCGGGTCGGCCGGATTCGACGCTGCGACGGCATGGAAGGCGCTGTTTGTCTTCAATCATCCGGCGCACGATCTCATCGTGCGTCTGCGGCTGCCGCGCATCTCGAGCGGGTTCGTCGTGGGCGCTCTTTTATCCACAGCAGGTGCGCTGTTGCAGTTGCTGCTGCGCAATCCCTTGGCCGAACCCTATGTCCTGGGCTTATCCGGTGGTGCGGCGCTCGGCGCATTGGCCGCTTTGACTCTTGCGGCATCGAGTGCGTGGGTCGGCGTGGCCGCCGCGCTCGGCGCGCTCGTCTCCTTGGGTGTACTGCTGCTCGTGGCCGCACGGGAATTTCGTGTGGTCGACTACCAGGGGGCCGGGGAACGCCTCCTTTTGAGCGGAGTGATGCTCGCCGCACTCTGGGGGGCGCTCATCACGCTCTTGCTTAGCATCTCTGAAGTCGGTCGAATGCAGGCGCTGATCTTTTGGCTCATGGGGGAACTTTCCGGTGCGCAAGGCGGGGTAGGTGCCTGGCTTGCTCTGGTCTTCATTTTGCTCGCCGCCGCCTGGGATGCGCCACGTTTGAACATCCTGCTCAGGGGCGACGACGTCGCCGCAGCGCTCGGTATCCACGTGGGCGCCCTAAAGCGCCGGGTCGTCATTCTGTCCGCTCTTGCAGCCGGCTGCGCCGTTGCCATTGCCGGCACCGTCGGTTTCGTCGGCCTGGTTGCGCCCCACCTCGTGCGCGTGCTTTGGGGCAACGATCAACGCATGCTCTTGCCCGCCAGTGCCCTGTTGGGAGGAACGGCCGTGATCTTGGCCGACACCGTGGCCCGTACCATCGTTGCGCCGCAACAGCTCCCCGTGGGGGCCGTGACCGCAGCGCTCGGCGCGCCGCTGTTTCTTTACCTCCTGTGGCGAGAACGCCGATGACGCTCTCCGTGGACGCCCTAGCGCTTGCAGTACCGGATCGGGTGCTCTGCCAGGGCGTGCGCTTTTCGATCGAACTGGGCGAGTTCTGGTGCGTTCTGGGACGCAATGGCGCTGGAAAGACAACGCTCCTGCGCGCCTTGGCCGGTCTGCGCAAGCCCGAAGAGGGCAGCATCATTCTGGAAGGTCGCAAGCTCGCCGACTGGGATCGCACCGCTCTTGCGCGCGCACGCGCCTATCTACCGCAGGCCCAGCGTGATGCGTTCTCGTCTACGGTCTTAGAGACCGTGTTGACCGGTGGTTTTCCCCATCGGACGACGCTTGCGGCGCACTGGCGCTTTGCCGATCGCCACGAGCGCGACCCGGCTCTGGCCATCCTTCGCGAGCTCGGGCTAGAAAGCATGCAGCACCGGGACGTTCTCTCGTTATCCGGTGGTGAGCGTCAGCGCGTCGCCCTGGCGGCCATGCTCCTGCAAGACGCGCCGATCCTCCTCTTGGATGAACCGACTTCGCATCTGGATGTCGACAAGCAATTTCTGGTGATGAACGTGCTCTCCCGACGCCTGGCTCGGCCCAAGCGGCCTTGTGCCGCCTTCATGAGCGTTCACGATATCAACCTCGCTGCGCGTTTTGCGACCCATATCGTGTTGTTTTCGGACGACGCAGCCGTGTTATCAGGCCCTGTGGACGAGATCCTGACCGCCGAAAATCTTTCGCGCGCCTACCACCATCGGGTGATGGAAATTCCCGACGGCCCCCGGCGCTGGTTTGTCCCGAACTAGGCGTCGAAGGCGTTGCGGCAACTTTCAGCTTGAAGTCTTACCCGGATTGACGTATAAAGGCGGGGCAGATTTTCAAGCAGAGAATGTGTTGGTCGTTGGTCCTCGATTTTGCTGTCGGTACTTCGTTCGCCATCTTTCCCTTGATCTTCCTGCAAATCGGATCTGCTTGTCGCAGCTCCCATTTATTAATTCTCTAAAGGAAATCAGTATGGCAACCGGTACCGTCAAGTGGTTCAACGACGCAAAAGGCTTTGGCTTTATTTCTCCCGATGAAGGTGGTGACGATCTGTTCGCTCACTTCTCGGCGATTCAAGGACACGGCTTCAAATCGCTCCAGGAAAACCAGAAGGTCTCGTTCGACGTGACCAAGGGTCCCAAGGGGCTGCAAGCGTCCAATATCAAGCCGCTTTAAGCGGCATGCAGGATTGCGAGCGCTCTTTGGGGCGCCCGCTTCGAAAAGGCGCGCCTTCGGGTTGCGCTTTTTTTTTATGCTTTCAATGAATCGAATCGGGCTTTGACGTGCCGCGTTGCTGCATTCGGCGAAGCTTCTTTTCTTGGCGCTTGAGCGCAATCCTGTTGCGCTCCTTCCCCCGGCACCAGCGGTCCCATTACTGGGCAATTTCCTCAACGTAGGATAGACTCCTCGCAGCTCAGAGTTGCGATCCGGCGAACCCAAGAATAAGCGCCGGGGTCGTGCGAGCACCTGGAGGAATCATGCCGGTGATCTTGATCGCCAACCCGAAAGGCGGCGTTGGGAAGAGCACGCTTGCAACCAACCTCGCGGGCTACTTCGCGAGGCAGGGTTTTCCCGTGATGCTAGGCGATACCGACAAACAGCAGTCGGCCCGTGCTTGGCTGGGGCTGCGTCCGGCGGATCTGCCGACGATTCAGAGTTGGGATATCGAGAGCGGAACCACCGTTCGCACACCCAAAGGCGTCTCGCACGTGGTGCTCGATACGCCCGCCGGGCTGGGCGGAGAGCGACTCAAAGATCTCTTAAAGGTGGCCGACAAGGTCATCGTGCCGTTGCAGCCGTCGATTTTCGATATTCTGGCCACGCGTGAATTTCTCGACATCCTGGCCGAGCGTAAACCCGTGCGTGCAGGTCAGGCGAGCGTGGGCATTGTTGGAATGCGGGTCGACGCGCGCACGCGCGCAGCAGACCAGCTGCAACGATTCGTCCAAGGCCTGGGACTGCCCGTCCTTGGATACCTGCGCGATACGCAGAACTACGTCCAACTGGCAGCGCACGGCTTAACGGTCTGGGATGTCGCGCCTTCGCGCGTCGAAAAGGACATCGTCCAATGGCAGCCCTTGCTGGAGTGGTTGGGCCAGCGTTAGCGCCAAGGCCGAGCGCTCATTGCATCGCGCGGCTAGTGCGTGCGCGCCGCATCGATCCCCGCGCACAGTTGTGTCGCGCCTTCGACAATGCGCGGTGTTGCGCGCGT
This sequence comes from Burkholderiaceae bacterium, assembly GCA_049514215.1. Classification (GTDB taxonomy): domain Bacteria; phylum Pseudomonadota; class Gammaproteobacteria; order Burkholderiales; family Burkholderiaceae_D; genus BOG-994. Next base: position 40,556 of record JBEKVI010000005.1, on the reverse strand, counting down.
GATCAATGCGGGATCGAGGATCAGCAGATGCTGGTCCCGCACAGCCGAAAGGGATGGCCAAGCGTTCCATGCAGCGAGCTCCTCGCGGCCGCGCCCCAGATCGGAGGCGACCGCGATGACCATCGGGTCTCGCGCAACCACCGCTTCGGGGTCAACGCGCGGGGCGAGCGCGTCGAGGTCTTCGAAAATGTTGTGGCCCCCACACAGCGCGATGACGTGCGAGATCAGGTGTGGGGCGCCTACGGTCATGAGAGGCCGGTTCCAGACCTGGTAGAACACGCGCACGCTAGAGCGGTGAGCGTAGCGCGTCCTGAGCGCTTCGATACGCTCGCGAAAGCCTAAGGCCGCGTTGTGCGCCAGCAGGACATGTCCTGTGAGCAGCCCGAACTTCTCAAGGCTCTGGGCGATCCCTTCAAAACTGTGAGGATCGCTGCGAAAAACGGGAACGCCCATGCGTTCGATCGCTTCGATCTCGCGCCCATTGTTGCCGCTGGTCCAGGCGACGACGAGGTCCGGGTGGTATTGGGCGATGCGTTCCAGATCGAGCCCTTGTGCTCCGCCAATGCGGGGCAGGTTTCGAGCCTCGGCGGGATAGTCGCTAAAGTCGCTCGTGGCCACGAGCGCGCCGCCTGCGCCCACGGCGTAGAGCAATTCGGTCGCGTGGGGGGCGAGGCTGATGACGCGGGCGGCCGGCTGCGCGAGTTCGATCCTGCGACCGGTATCATCCTCCACCAAGATCGACGCTCGCTGTGCCACGGCGGGGAAAACGAAGCACCCCAGAAGGAGAAAAAGCGCTCCTTGCCGATGCAATCGATGGAACACGCGAGCCCAGGGGATCGCCGCTCGAGAAATGAGCTCTGCGGGTGGATTCAAAGCGGACGAATGGCGTGCCAATGTTCCTACGAGGTCAGGCCAGAGTATATCCACCCCCTCATCGGCTCATCCACATGGTGCGCGCAAAGGAGGGGTGATGACGAAGTCCGGCGCACTCTCGGCGCGGGCTTGGCGGCCCCAACGAGAAGCGTGACAGGCCGGCATCAATGCCGGTGGGCGGCCTGACTTGCGATGGCGACGGGCTATCGGTCGGGGTCGATATGCGCTAGAATGAATGAAAATTATTCGCGTTTAGGTTTCGCCGCTCGCATCCGGAGAATAGCGGTCCTGGGCGTGAATTCGGAAAAGGTCGCGATGATCTGTGAAGGCGCCGTCCCCAAGGACGTTTCATATGCTGCTCCCGCCATGGCGGCGAGCGGTATGGCGGGCGTCGCTTGCGCCATGGCCGCGCTCACCCCGGCGCGCACGCTCAGTCTTACCGAGCTGCCCTGTGGAGTCGATGGCGTGGTCGCCGAAATCTTGACGCCGACGCTCGCGGAGGATCGCGAACTGGTCTTGCGGCTCATCGAGATCGGCTTTGTGCCTGGCGAGCGCGTGCGAATTCTTGCCCAGGGATTTCCGGGAAGGGAACCTTTGGCGGTGCGCTTGGGAAACACGGTTTTTGCGCTCAGGCGTTTTGAAGCCTCCTATGTGAGGGTGAGTCTCGATGCCAAGACCAGTCCCGCAACAGCGCGCTGACCGGGTGCAGTCCCTTCGATGATGCAGGCCGCCTCTCTCCATATTGCGTTGCTTGGCAACCCCAATTGCGGCAAGACGGCGCTGTTCAATCTTTTGACCGGGGGCCGCCAGAAGGTGGCCAATTACGCCGGCGTGACCGTCGAGCGCAAGGAGGGCTCGTTCACGACGGCGTCGAATCGTCTCGTCAAGGTGCTCGACCTTCCTGGTGCCTACAGTTTGAATCCCATGAGTAGTGACGAGGTGATCACTCGAGACGTGGTTATCGGATCGCTTTCGGGCGAGCAACGCCCTGACCTCATTGTGTGCGTGACCGATGCCACCAATCTGAGGCTGAACTTAAGACTCGTCATCGAGGCCAAGCGGCTGGGCGTGCCGATGGTGCTCGCACTGAATATGAGCGATGTCGCCTTACGCCGTGGCATTCGGATCGATCGCACCGCTCTCGAACGCGAACTGGGTGTTCCCGTGGTGGAGACGATCGCCGTGCAACGCGACGGCGCGCGGGAACTTGTCGAATGGCTCGAAAAGCACGAGCCTTCGGCGCTGGGGCCCGTGCGCTGGCATGCCGCGTCGATCGACGACGCGCTCTCGGCGCAGCAGGAAGTGCGGCGTGTTTTGGCGGCCGCCGTGACCGAACCGAAGATCCCCGTCTCTCAAGACGAAGCGATCGATCGCATCGTGTTGCATCCGGTCTGGGGCATGGCGATCCTGGCAGTGGCTCTGTTTCTCATGTTCCAGGCCGTCTTTAGCTGGGCCCAGATGCCCATGGATGCCATCAAGGCCGGGATGCAGGCGCTGGGAGCCGGGCTGGCAGACGTCATGCCGGCGGGACTGCTGCGCAGCCTCCTCGTTGACGGTGTCATCGCCGGGGCAGGCAGCGTCTTGGTGTTCCTGCCGCAGATCCTGATCCTTTTCTTTTTCATCCTGGCGCTCGAGGACTCGGGCTATCTTCCGCGGGCGGCGTTCCTGCTCGACCGACTCATGGGTACCGTCGGTCTTTCAGGCCGGTCCTTCATTCCGCTGCTATCAAGTTTCGCCTGTGCCATCCCGGGAATCATGGCCACGCGCACCATCACCAACTGGCGCGACCGTCTCGTGACCATCATGATCGCGCCGCTGATGACCTGTTCGGCGCGTCTGCCTGTGTATGCGCTCATCATTGGCGCTTTCGTTCCGCGTCGCTCGATTGCCGGGCTGTTCAACCTGCAAGGCGTCGTGCTCTTTGCGCTCTATGTCGCTGGGATCGTCGCGGCCATGGGGGTGGCCTTTGCCCTGAAGCGCCTGCGTGGCAAAAATTTGCATCATCCCCTGCTGCTCGAGCTACCCTCGTATCGCTGGCCCAATCCGCGCAATCTCGTCATCGGGCTCGTCGAGCGCGCGCGCATCTTCGTGGGACGGGTCGGAAGCGTCATCCTTTCTTTGATGATCGTTCTCTGGTTCATCTCGAGCTTTCCCGCCCCGCCCGCGGGCGCCACCGGGCCCGCGATCCAGTACAGCCTGGCCGGGATCATCGGTCACTGGCTCGAATATGTCTTTGCGCCGATCGGCTTTAACTGGCAGATCTCGATTGCCCTCATCCCCGGTATGGCGGCGCGCGAAGTGGCTGTCGGTGCGCTGGGCACCGTCTACGCCCTGTCCGGCCAAAGTGAAGATGTGGCCAAGGAACTTGCGCCGATGCTCGCCACCCAATGGTCGCTTGCGACCGCCTTCTCGCTTCTGGCCTGGTATGTCTTTGCGCCTCAGTGCCTGTCCACCTTGGCTGCGGTACGGCGCGAGACCAATTCCTGGCGCTATCCCTTGCTCATGGCGGGCTATCTCCTTGGGCTCGCCTACCTCGCCTCGTTTGTGACCTACCACGTCACCAACTGGCTCCTCGGAGCGGCCTAAGATGCTGTCCGACCTCATCGTCTATCTGATCGTCGCCATCGCGATCGCCTATGCCGGCTGGAAGTTCACGCCTTTGGCGTTGCGTAGCCGGCTCGCACCCGGCCTTGCCCGACATCTGGAGCGGCTGGGCGTCTCGTCCGAGAACGCAAGGCGCCTCGAGAGCAAGCTTACGACCGCCGGAGCGTGCGGCAGCTGCAATGAATGTAATGCCTGTGCGACCGACCCGGGCCAGGGCAGCGCGCTTGAAGAAAGCCCGGAGCAGGCACTCTCCTCGAGCCTCTATCCGGTCATCCCCATCCGCATCGACAAGACCAAGCGCGAGTATTGACGCTACGAGCGTATCCCAAGGACATCTTGCATGTCGTAGAGGCCGAGCGGATGTTCCGCAAGGAAATGAACGGCGCGCAGGCTGCCTGCCGCGTAGGTTGCGCGCGAAGACGAGCGGTGCGTGATCTCGACGCGCTCGCCTTCGGCCGCGAAGAGTACCGTGTGATCCCCCACGATGTCCCCGGCGCGCACGCTGGCAAATCCGATCGACCCCTTCTGCCTGGGCGCATCGAGATCGTGCCTTGAGAAGACAGCCACTTCTTTCAGAGACGTCCCGCGTGCCGCGGCCACGACTTCGCCCATCCGAAGAGCGGTACCCGAGGGTGCATCAACCTTGTGACGGTGATGGGCTTCCGTGATCTCGACGTCGAATTCGCCATCGAGAGCCCGGGCCGCGACCTCGAGGAGCCTGAAGACGACATTCACACCCACGCTCATGTTGGGAGAGAAGACGATCGCGATCTTCTGCGAGGCCTTTGCGATTTGCTCATGGTCGGCTGGGGTGAGTCCGGTCGTACCGATCACCATGGCAATCCCACGGGCTTCGCAGGCGGCAAGATGCAGCCGCGTGGCCTCGGGTCGGGTGAAATCGATCAGAACCTGGGCCCCCCCCAGAACATCTTCGAGGTCGTCGGTGATCGTGATTCCGCTGGCTTGGCCGAGGAACGCGGACGCGTCCGATCCCAAGGCGGCTGAGCCGGTCCGACCGAGCGCGCCGCAAAGGCGCAGCGCGGGATCGCTTTGCATCGCCGCGATGAGCATGCGCCCCACCCGGCCGTTCGCGCCGGCGATTGCGACCGGGATCACGGGACGACTAGTGCGAGTCGCCACTGCCTGAGGAACTGGCCGGGGCGGGGGGCGCCGGAGGCGGCGAGCTGTCCGGGGCCGCCGTGGACTTTCCGGACGATCCGCTAAACCAACCCGTGAGCCGCTGCCAAAGCGACGGCGAACTATCCGAATTGCTCGAGCTGCCCGAGGTTCCACCGTTGCCAGGAGAGGTTCCCGCCCCCGTGGAGGCCGGCTCTGCGGGGGCCGCGCCGGAGTCTTCGCCGGTCCCCGGCTTGGGCGCATATTTCTTGTCGTCGCCCTCCGGGAGCGGCTTGGCCTCGGTTGCATTGATGCGAATCCGGCTGGCGACGAATTCCTTCTCGGTGGGCAGCGGGTCGCCCTCGGCACGCGTCATGTGCCCGTTTTGAAAGTACACCGTGAAGCGGCGCTCCTCGCGCGGGCCGCGCCCGGGAATGAAGACATAAGGATAGTCCCAGCGCTCGGCGTGGAAGGGGTCGATCAAGGGGGGTGAACCCATGACGAACTTGACCTGATCCGGGGTCATTCCGGGCTTCAGTTGCGCAGCCATTTCTTGCGTGACCACCACGCCTTGCTGGATATCGATCTTGTAGGTCCAGCTGAAATTGGGACTCAGGAACGGGGGAACCCAAGAGCAGCCAGCCATAAGGCTCGTGGCAATGCCAAAGAGCACGAGCAGGACAGGGCCAAGACGGCGCTTCGCGCCGAGGGACTGGATCAGGGGACTTGGCATCGGGTCTGAGATTATTTATTCAAAACGCTATATGATACCTCTAGCCCCGATGCTCCCCAAAAGGCGTTCCATGTCGAGCCCAAGCGAGCTCAAGACGATGGGCCTGAAGGCCACGCTGCCGCGCCTGAAGGTCCTCGAGATCTTCCAGAAGTCAGAACAGCGCCATATGAGCGCCGAGGATGTGTATCGTCATCTGCTTGCCGATAACATGGACGTGGGATTGGCCACGGTCTACCGGGTCTTGACCCAGTTCGAGCAGGCCGGACTTCTCGCACGCAACCATTTCGACAACGGCAAGGCGGTCTTCGAACTGAACGAAGGCCATCATCACGACCACCTGGTGTGCCTCGTGTGCGGCAAGGTCGAGGAATTCTACGACGCGGAAATCGAAAAGCGTCAGCAAAACATCGCCACCGAACGCGGCTTCACGCTCAACGAACATGCGTTAAGTCTCTACGGGACCTGTACCAAGCCCAACTGTGAAGGTCGACGTCGCAATAGCAGCGAGATCAACTAGGCGTAGCGCGCCTAGTTGACCGAGGCCAGTAGTTCGCGTGCGTGCTTGCGGGTCGTGGCGGTGATGTCGATTCCCCCCAACATGCGGGCCAGTTCATCGATGCGCGCACTGGAAGCCAAAGACTGAATCTGGCTCAGCGTGCGTCCCTCGAATTCCACTTTATTGACCGCGAAGTGATGCTCGGCCTGCGCTGCGACCTGGGCTAAGTGCGTCACGCACAGCACCTGACATTGACGGCCGAGCTGTCGCAGGAGCCTGCCGACCACCTCGGCCACGGCGCCACCGATGCCACTGTCGACCTCGTCGAAAATGAGAGTGGGCACCGTCTTGGAGGTGCTGGCGATGACTGACAGCGCAAGGCTGATGCGCGAGAGCTCGCCGCCCGAGGCCACCTTGCTCAGGGGTCGGGGTGTCATGCCAGGGTGAGTCGCAACCTGAAACTCCACGCTCTCGAGTCCTTGGGCCGAAGGGGCGCACGGGGCCAGATCGACAACCAGTTTGCCTCCGGCCATGCTCAGCGACTGCATGCCCTCGGTCACTGCCGCCTCCAACGCACGGGCGGCGCTTGCGCGTAGTGAGCTTAACCGCTTGGCCGATTTATCGAATGTCTCCTGTGCCGTGTGCTCGCGCAGGCGCAGCGTGTTTATGTCGGTCACCCCCTCGAGCGCGGCGAGCCGCTGCGTGATGCCACCAAGCAGTTGCGAAAGCTCGCCTGGGGGCACCCGGAACTTTCGTGCGGCCGCATGGATCGCCTCGATCCGGGCTTCCACGCTCGCCAGGCGTTCCGGATCGAGTTCGATGCGCTCGAGATAGTCACTCAGGCCGCGGGCCGTCTCCTGGGCATGAATGCGGGCCGACTCGAGTGTCTCGAGCGCCCCATTGAGCTGATTGTCCACCGCCGCAAGCTGGGTCAAGCGATGCTCGATCAGATCGATTCGCTCGAGGACGGCGCCGTCGGCTTCGCTTAGTCCATCCACGGCCCACCGGGCTCCCTCGATCAGGGCCTGGGCATGGGCGAGCCTTTGGTGTTCCTGCTGGATTTCTTCCCACTCGCCAGGCTCGACAGACAGCTGCGCAAGTTCGCCCGCCTGCCACTCGAGATTGGCGCGCTCGGTTTGGATCTGTTGTGCGTCGACCTCGAAGCGCTCGCGCTGCTCGCGCAGCTTCTGCCAGAACGTATAGGCGTCTTTGACCTCTTCACCCTGGGCAACGAGTCCCCCCTGCTCATCGAGAAGCCTGCGCTGTTCGCTGCCCTTGAGCAGACGCTGGTGGGCGTGTTGCCCGTGGATGTCCACGAGCAGTTCTCCGATGGCGCGCATCTGCGAGAGGGTGGCCGCCGAGCCATTGATCCAGCTCTTCGAGCGGCCCTGCGCGTCGATGACGCGCCGCAATAGAAGGCTGGCCTCGTCCGCCAGTTCCTGGTCTTCGAGCCAGCGAGAAGCGATCGGGCCCGGGATGAACTCGGCCGTAATCTCGGCGCGCACTGCCCCCTCGCGAACGACACTCGCGTCGGCACGCTCGCCTAGGACCAGTGCCAAGGCGTCGATTAAGATCGATTTGCCCGTGCCAGTCTCTCCCGAGAAGACCGTAAAGCCGGCGTTGAAATCGATTTCCAAGGCATCCACGATGACGAAATCGCGGATGTTTAGGGTCCGCAGCATCTTAGTAAGGAAGGGTCGGTTTGCCGTCGGCGCCCAAGGGATGCTGGTTCCAGTGGAGCTTCTGGCGCAAGGTCACGAAGTAGCTGTAGCCGATCGGATGCAAAAACCGGATCGACATGGGCGCGCGCTCGACCGAGACGCAGTCACCGCGCTGTAAGGTGGTGTAGGACTGCATGTCGAAATTGGCGCTGACCTCGCGTCCCCCGGTGACGGTGATGTCGATCTTCGAGCTGTCCGGTAGCGCAATGGGCCGGTTCGACAGCGCGTGGGGTGCGATCGGAACCAGCACGATTCCGGCGAGCTTGGGATGCAGGATCGGCCCGGCGGCCGAGAGTGCATAGGCCGTTGAACCGGTCGGGGTGGAGACGATCAGACCGTCCGAGCGCTGGCTGTACATGAAGCGGCCGTCGACGTCGACGGTCAGCTCGACCATTCCCGAGACCGCGCCGCGCGCGACGACGACGTCGTTGAGCGCCAAGGCCGCGAGGATGGTTTTGCCCTCGCGCGTGACGGTCGCAGCAAGCAGGCTGCGCTCCTCCACTTCGTATTGACCGGCGAGGATCTCCCCGAGCACCCTCTCCTTGTCCTCGAGCAGGATATCCGTCATGAAGCCCAACCGACCCTGATTGATGCCGACCAGGGGGACGTTGTACGGGGCGAGCTGGCGGGCAATTCCCAGCATGGTGCCATCGCCCCCGACGACGACAGCAAAATCGGCGTCGGTACCGATTTGGGGTATTGGCCAACTGGGATAGGTGCTCTCGCGCAAGGCTCTCGCCGTTTCCAGCTCGAAGATCACGCGATGCCCCGCTGCCGAGGCAAAGGACGCGATCTCGTGAAGGGACTGGTCGATGCCTTCGGCCTGATACTTGCCCACGATCGCGATGGTCAGTTTTTGCATGGAAGCGATTATGCCGGATTGGCTTGATCAAAGGCCGAATTGGCGCCGCGCACAAGACGCAATGCATTGACGGCACGCCCATCCATGTGGCATTAGAATACGGTCATGCTTGACCAGCGCGCCCAAACTCTCCTGAAGACTCTCATTGAGCGCTATATCGCCGACGGACAACCAGTCGGCTCGCGTGCGCTCTCGAAGTTCTCCCAGCTCGATTTGAGTCCTGCGACGATTCGCAACGTCATGTCCGATCTGGAGGAGATGGGATTTATCGCGAGTCCGCATACCTCGGCCGGGCGCGTGCCCACGCCGCGGGGCTACCGGTTCTTCGTCGACTCCCTCATGACGGTCAAACCGCTCGAGCGCTCCGCGACCTCCGAGGTTGAGGAGTTGATCAAGCCCGATCAGCCGCAGCGCGTCATCTCCATGGCCGCGCAGGTGCTCTCGAATCTGTCGCAGTTCGCAGGAGTGGTCCTGACGCCGCGGCGCGCCTCCGCATTCAAGCACATCGAGTTCATGCGTCTGTCCGATGCGCGCATTCTCATCATCATTGTCTCGCCCGAAGGCGATGTTCAAAACCACATTCTCTTTACGGAGCGCAATTACACTTCGAGCCAGCTCGTCGAGGCGGCCAATTACCTGAACCAGAATTTCGCCGGACTTTCATTCGACGCGATTCGCGATCGCCTGCGCCTGGAACTGCACGAGATCCGCGATGATATCTCCCGCCTCATGAGCGCGGCTGTGGAGGCCAGCTCCAAGGTGATTTCCGAGAGCAACGAGGGCATGGTGATCTCGGGGGAGCGCAATCTCCTGGAGAATGCGGATCTCTCGGCCAACATGGTCCAGTTGCGCCGCCTTTTCGCGTTGTTTGAGCAGAAGACCGGCTTGATGCAGCTTTTGGATATTTCGACTCGCGCCCAGGGCATTCAGATCTACATCGGCGGCGATTCCCAACTGGTTCCGATGGATGAGATGACGGTCGTGACCGCACCCTATCATGTCGATGGACGCGTTGTCGGGACCCTGGGCGTGATCGGTCCCACGCGCATGGCCTACGAACGGGTCATTCCCATCGTCGACATCACGGCGAAGATGCTCTCGAGCGCCTTAAGCCAACACTAGTGCCGCGCCCGTTCCAGGGCGTGCTGGGTTATTTGGCACAATAGGCGCCCATGGCCTTTTCCCCCGAACCGATCCACACCCATGGCACCGCGCAAAAAAGCGCGGTCCTGCTCGTGAACCTGGGTACCCCCGACGCACCCCAGCCCCAGGCGTTGCGTGCTTATCTCGGTGAATTTCTATCCGACCCGCGCGTCATCGAGATTCCGAGGCTTCTCGCGTGGCTCTTGCTTCATCTGCTCGTCATCCCGTGGCGCGCCCCGCGCTCGGCGGCCAAATACGCGAGCGTCTGGATGAAGGAGGGCTCGCCGCTGCGCGTCTATACCGAGCGCCAGGCCAAGCTCTTGCGGGGCACGCTCGGGGCGCAGGGTCGATCGGTGCTCGTCGAATGGGGGATGCGCTACGGCACGCCGTCGATCGCCCAGGCGCTAGACGCCCTGAAGGCGGCGGGCGCCGAGCGCATCCTGGTCTTGCCCCTGTACCCCCAGTACTCCGCCACGACCACGGCCTCGGGAATGGACGCCATCGCCGCGTGGTGCGCACGGACCCGAAACATCCCCGAGCTGCGATTCGTAAAGCACTATCACGACCACCCCGCCTACATCGGGGCCCTGGCCGAACGCATCAAATCTTTCTGGGAGGTGAATGGTCCCCTGGCCAGCGGCACGGCCGGCAAGGGCCCACAATCCGAGCCCAGGCTGCTGTTTAGCTTTCATGGGATTCCCAGGCGCAGCCTGCTCTTGGGCGACCCCTACTATTGCGAGTGCCAGACGACCGGGCGCCTTTTGCGCGAGTCGCTGGGGTTGTCTGCCGAGGTTGCCCAAGTCACGTTCCAGTCGCGCTTTGGGAAGGCCGAGTGGCTCAAGCCCTATACTGAGCCGACGTTAAGGGCGCTGGCAGAAGCGGGTGTGGCACACGTCGATATTTGCTGCCCGGGCTTTCCGGCCGACTGCCTGGAGACGCTCGAGGAAATTGCCATGGAAGGCAAGGCCGCCTTCCTCGGAGCAGGCGGGACGGAATATCGCTACATCCCCTGCCTGAACGACTGGCCAGGTTGGATCGATGCCTTGGCGCGCATCGCGCTCGAGCATATGGCCGGATGGCCGACGACGGTCCCAAGCCCGAGCGAGCAGGAAGAGCTCAAGCGCCGGCGCGAGCACGCCTTGGCCAAAGGGGCGAGCACCTAGCTGCCCGAGGTGTCCGAGGGCTGGTCGGTGGACCAGCGGCACGGGATCACTCGCATCGTCTGTGCGTCATCGGGTGGCGAAAAGCACAGGATGAGCATGCAAAGGGCGACGTAGATAACCACGGCGATGGTCGCCTTCCAGAGATTGAATTGACTATGCATCGAAGTTCTCGGTTGAGGTGGGCGGGGGAGGCGCGCCTCTACGCTGTTGGAATGCCTGTCTTTAAGATAATTCAGTGACCCGGCGCGACCAAGTTCGTGTCCGAAAGAGTTGTAACCAAATCTAGGGATGTGGCCTGCCGCGGGAGAAGTCGATACACCCGCCCCCATAAATGCGGCCGAGGCCGCCGGCAGCGCTTGAAACCTGGGCTTGCGGCCCCATAGTTTTCTGGCGGGGATTGACCTCGCGCTTTCGATCTCACCTTTATCGGAGCACTTGATGCAGGAACCAGAACAAAATCCGGACGCAAAGGAGAGCGCCCGAGCGCCTCAGAGTCCAAACGCACCCTCGAGCGAGATTCCCGGCGTGGGGCCCGATGGGGAGCCGTCTGCGCTGGGCGCGGGCGACCCCGTGCGCGATCTGAATGCCGAGCTGCAGGCCGCCACGGCGAAAGCCGAGGAACATTACGAGTCCTTCCTTAGGACGAGAGCCGAGCTCGAGAACATCCGGCGGCGCTCTCAGGAGGACGTGGCGAAGGCGCGCAAGTTCGGCATCGAGAGCTTCGCTGAGGCGCTCGTTCCCGTCTACGACAGCCTGGAAGCCGCGCTGACCGACCCGACTGCCGATGTCGCAAAGTTGCGTGAGGGGGTGGAGTTGACCCTAAAGCAACTGGTGAGCGCGTTTGAGAAGAATCGCTTGGCACCGATCGACCCTGTGGGCCAGAAATTCGATCCGCACCTGCATCAGGCGATTTCGGCCCAGGCGGCGCCTGGCGTTCCGCCCAATCACGTCGTAAGCGTCCTGCAAAAAGGCTGGGTGATCGCCGATCGGGTACTGCGTCCCGCCTTGGTGACGGTATCCCAGCCGAATTAAGCCCGAAGAACGGCAAAAACCCGGAAAAAGCGGGAAATCCCTGTGGAATGACCCTTGAAATCGAAGGGGAATGCTCCAGATTCAAAAGGAATGAAATAACGAGATGCTGCCTACGCAGCAAACGGCACCAGTTAGGAGAAAATAATGGGAAAAATCATCGGCATTGACCTGGGAACCACCAATTCCTGCGTCGCCATCATGGAAGCGGGACAGCCCAAGGTCATCGAGAACAGCGAGGGTGCGAGAACGACCCCGTCGGTCATCGCCTATATGGAAGACGGCGAAATCTTGGTTGGGGCTCCGGCAAAACGCCAGTCGGTCACCAATCCACAGAACACCATCTATGCGGTCAAGCGGCTGATCGGACGCAAATTTGAAGAGAAAGAAGTCCAGAAGGACTTAGATCTCATGCCGTACAAGATCGTGCGCGCGGAAAATGGCGACGCGTGGGTGGAAGTGCGCGGCAAAAAGCTGGCCCCGCCGCAGATCTCGGCCGAGGTTTTGCGCAAGATGAAAAAGACCGCCGAAGATTATCTGGGCGAAGAGGTCACCGAGGCCGTGATCACGGTGCCGGCCTACTTCAACGATAGTCAGCGCCAGGCGACCAAGGACGCAGGACGGATTGCCGGCCTGGAAGTCAAGCGCATCATCAATGAGCCCACCGCGGCTGCGCTCGCCTTCGGACTGGACAAGCAAGGCACCGGTGACCGCAAGATCGCGGTCTATGACTTGGGCGGCGGAACGTTCGACATCTCGATTATCGAGATCGCCGACGTCGACGGCGAGAAACAGTTCGAGGTGCTCTCGACCAATGGCGACACCTTCCTCGGTGGCGAGGACTTCGACCAGCGCATCATCGACTACATCATCGCCGAGTTCAAGAAGGACCAAGGGGTTGATCTGAGCCAGGACGTGCTCGCGCTGCAACGACTGAAGGAAGCCGCAGAGAAGGCCAAGATCGAATTGTCCTCGACCGCGCAAAGCGAAATCAACCTGCCCTACATCACGATGGACAAGGTCGGGCCCAAGCATCTGAACCTGAAGATCACGCGCGCTAAGCTCGAGTCTTTGGTCGAGGACCTCATTGAGCGCACCATTGCGCCTTGCCGGCTGGCCATCAAGGACGCCGGCGTCGATGTCAGTCGCATCAACGACGTAATTCTGGTTGGCGGGATGAGCCGCATGCCGAAGGTCCAGGAGAAGGTCAAGGAGTTCTTCAACCGCGAACCGCGCAAGGACGTGAATCCGGACGAAGCCGTGGCCGTGGGTGCAGCGATCCAAGGGGGCGTGCTCAAGGGTGACGTCAAGGATGTGTTGCTGCTCGACGTTACGCCGCTGTCTTTGGGCATCGAGACCTTAGGTGGTGTCATGACCAAGATGATCCAGAAAAACACGACCATCCCGACCAAGTTCAGTCAGACCTTCTCGACCGCCGATGACAATCAGTCGGCTGTGACGATCAAGGTCTATCAGGGTGAACGCGATGTGGCTGCGGGCAACAAGCTTTTGGGCGAGTTCAATCTCGAAGGCATCCCGCCGGCGCCGCGCGGCTTGCCGCAGATCGAGGTGAGCTTCGATATCGATGCCAACGGCATTTTGCACGTGGGCGCCAAGGACAAGGCGACCGGCAAGGAGAACAAGGTCACCATCAAGGCCAACTCCGGATTAAACGAAGCCGAGATCGAAAAAATGGTCAAGGACGCCGAGGCCAATGCCGAGGAAGACAAAAAGCAATTGGAACTCGTCACGGCGCGCAATCATGCCGACGCGCTCGTGCACTCCGTCAAGAAGTCCCTTTCGGAGTACGGTGATAAGGTCGATGCCGCCGAGAAGACCAAGATCGAAGAGGCCATCAAGGCGGCCGAGGATGTGCTGAAGTCGGGTTCGGCAACCAAGGCGGACCTCGAAGCAAAGACCGAGGCGCTCATGGCGGTGTCTCAGAAACTCGGAGAGAAGATGTATGCTGACGCGCAGGCGGCCCAGCAGGCTGCCGGTGCTGCGGGAGCGGCCCAGGCGGGTGGCGCGCATCCTTCTCAGGAGCCGGCCGATGACAATGTGGTCGATGCCGAGTTCAAGGAAGTCAAGCGCGGCTAGGGTTTCGAGTCGGGTAAGAGCAAGTCCGTCGCCGGGCCACGGGATCATCGATCTCGTGGCCCGGCGTTTCCGTTAATCAGGCATGCAGGAAGGCAATGGCAAAAAGGGACTATTACGAGGTATTGGGCCTGGCGAAAAATGCCTCGGACGATGAAATCAAGAAGGCTTATCGCAAGCTCGCCATGAAATACCATCCGGATCGGAATCCGGACAACAAGGGCGCCGAAGAGCATTTCAAGGAGGCCAAGGAAGCCTACGAGATGCTATCGGATTCCGACAAGCGCGCAGCCTACGATCGATACGGCCATGCGGGGGTCGATGCCAATGCCGGTGGCGCCGGATTCGCCGGCGCGGGCATGGGTGGCTTCGCGGATGCGTTTGGCGACATCTTCGGGGACATCTTTGGCGGAGGCCGGCAACGCGGTGGCGGCCCGCAGGTGTATCGCGGGGCCGATCTGCGTTATTCCATGGAGGTCACCCTCGAGCAGGCCGCGCATGGCTATGAGACCCAGATTCGCATCCCCGGCTGGGAGGAATGCGATACGTGCCACGGCTCCGGAGCCAAGGTGGGCACGAAGCCGCAGGCCTGCCCGACCTGCCAAGGGCAGGGAACGGTGCGCATGCAACAGGGCTTCTTCTCGATCCAGCAGACCTGTCCCAAGTGCCACGGTACTGGTAAATTCCTGCCCGATCCCTGCGCGAGTTGCGAGGGGCTAGGCAAGATCAAGCGCAACAAGACGCTCGAGGTCAAAATTCCCGCCGGCATCGACGAGGGCATGCGCATCCGCTCGTCAGGCAATGGCGAGCCCGGCGTCAATGGCGGTCCCGCGGGCGATCTCTACGTCGAGATCCATATCAAGGCGCATGCCGTGTTCCAGCGCGACGGCGATGATCTGCATTGCGAGATGCCGATTTCATTTGCGGTTGCAGCGCTGGGCGGCGACATCGATATTCCGACACTGGCGGGCAAAGCCACGATTTCGATCCCGGAAGGCACGCAAAGCGGCAAGACCTTTCGGCTGCGTGGCAAGGGGATCAAGGGCGTGCGATCAGGCTATCCGGGCGACCTCTACTGTCACGTGGTGCTCGAGACGCCGGTGCGCCTGACTGATCTGCAGAAAAAGCTCCTGCGTGAATTCGATCACTCGACGCGCGATGGGGGCGCCAAGCACAGTCCGCAAAGCAAGAGTTGGTTCGACAAGGTCAAGGAATACTTCGCCGAGTAGTCGGGCGCGCGGGCTTGACCTACGAGGGGACGTAGGTCAGCCGCACGTAGATGGGGGCATAGGCCTCGGCCTGGGTGATCTCCACGAGCGCCTCGCGCGAGAGCTCCAAGAGCGCGAGAAAGTGGACGATTGCGACCGGAATCCCGCGAGCAGGGTCGAACAGTTCGCTAAACTCCACGAAGCGTGCGTTCTGCAACACGCGCAGGATCGCCGTCATGTGCTCGCGCACCGAGAGCTGTTCGCGCGCAATGTGATGCGAGGCCCCAAGGCTTGCGCGCTTGACGACTTCGGCCCAGGCGGCTCTGAGGTCGAGCGCCTCGACCTGCGGCAGGCGCGCCGCGATGGTTTGTTCGATGACCACCTGCGCTCGGAGGAAATCGCGCCCCAGAAGGGGCAGTTGGTCGATTTGCTGCGCGGCCAGCTTCATCTGCTCGTACTCAAGAAGGCGCCTGACGAGTTCGGCGCGGGGATCCTCGGCGTCCTGTCCGGTATCGCCCTTTTTGACCGGCAAGAGCATGCGCGATTTGATCTCGATTAACAATGCCGCCATGAGCAGGTATTCGGCTGCGAGCTCGAGGTTGTTCTTTCGAATCTGCTCGATATATCCCAGATATTGGCGCGTCACCTCGGCCATCGGAATATCGAGCACGTTGAAATTTTGCTTGCGGATCAGGTACAAGAGCAGATCGAGCGGACCCTCGAAGGTCTCAAGGAAGACCTCGAGCGCATCTGGCGGGATGTACAGATCCTGCGGAAGCTGAAAAAGCGGCTCGCCATAGAGACGCGCAAAGGCCATGCCGTCAATCACGTCGGGCGTGGAGTCGTGCGAGGTCGGCGGCAGTTCGACCGGCGCGTTTTGCGCCGCGGGCAGACTCACCCCTTAGCCCTTGATCTGGTAGACGTATCCTTGCTGGGGCACGGTCGATTCCTCGATCCGGGCGCGCCGCTCGAGGCTTGCGGGTTCCTGGTCCCACCAGATGGCCCGGCCCTTCTTCTGGTCGGCCTCGACGTCCGGATGCTCTTTGATGAATTCGGTGAGAAATTGGGTGACTTCGGAAACATACATGGCGGGCCGCGCATAAGACAGTAGACGCGTCATTTTACCGTTGTTTGCCTCCGGGGTCGCGCCTTGTCGCCGCAAAGACCGAATCACAACGGACACTTGTGCGCAGAGTGGCGCTCAAGGGCCGTCCGACGGGGGTGCGGGCCGGGGCGCGGCCTTGCGGCGGGCGATGGCGTCGCGCAGAAGAAACTCGATTTGTGCGTTGACGCTTCGCAATTCCGCGGCAGCCAGCCTCTCGAGTTCGCTCCACAGCGCGGGGTCGATTCGCAGCAGGAACGATTTCTTGGAGGACTGCGCCAATTTCTAGGCGCCGTGAGTCGAAAGAGCGCGTTCGAGAACTCGGCGCAAGACAACGGGCTCGTCGGTTCCGATCAAGACAATCGTGCCGGATTTCTGTTGCACCTCGAGGGCATCGAAGCCTGCCACGTTGTAGACCCAACCGCGGCGTGTGCGATGGATCCCCCAACCGGAAGCGACCGACGTGCGCACGGCCTTGATCGATTCAATCTCGGACAGGGAAATCTCAAAGCGCAATAGGCCGATGCCAAATCGCCAGTGAAGCGCAGCGGTCGTCACGCGGACCTCGAGCGCGCCGAAAAGGAGCGCGCCCAATACACCCAAGGCGATAAAGCCCGGCAGCAGCAGGCTTGGTAGCGGATGCGCCGCGCGGCCCAGGGCGAGCGGCAGGACCAGGGCCAGGATCACGGCCGGAACGAGGACGACCGTAATGAGAAGCCAGCCGAACTGCGTGTGTCGGTAAAGTTCGCGGTTCACGATGCGCTCGGGCTCAGTTGTAGAGCGTTCCTGTGTTCACAACGGGCTGGACTTCGGATTCGGCGCACAGCACCACGAGAAGGTTACCCACCATGGCGGCTTTGCGTTCGTCGTCGAGATCAATGATGCGGCGCTCCGAGAGCGCCTTGAGCGCCATTTCCACCATGCTCACTGCGCCTGTCACGATCTTCGAGCGAGCCGAGATAATCGCCTCGGCCTGCTGACGGCGCAGCATCACGCCCGCGATCTCTGGAGCATAGGCGAGGTGGGTGAGCTTGGCGTCCTCGATATGGATGCCCGCGATATCGAGACGCTCGTTGAGCTCCTCCATGAGGCTCTCGGTGACCTGCTGGGTGCTCGAGCGCAGGGTCCGGATGGCGGGCACGGCCGGGCTGCCGCCGGTCTCCCCCTCGTCGTAGGGATAGCTCGAGGCCAGGTGCCGGATCGCGGCCTCGGACTGGATGCGCACGTAGTATTCGTAGTCCTCAACATCAAACACGGCGCGCGCCGAATCCCGCACCCGCCAGACGATGGCCGCAGCGATCTCGATTGGATTGCCGCGTTGGTCGTTGACCTTGATCTTCTCGCTGGTGAAGTTATGTGCCCTCAGGCTCACCTTGGTTTTCTTATAGAACGGATTCGACCAGCGCAATCCATCACTGCGGTCGGTACCGCGATAGCTCCCAAAAAGCGTGAGAATCGCGCCGGTGTTCGGTTGCAGCATGTAAAGACCGGCGAGGTTGACGACTGCGAGCACGATGCACACGATAGCCGCGAAGAGCGACCAGAGGGCGTTTAGGGCCTCGAGCAAGAAGAACGCGGCCAAGACCGCGAGCACCACGCTCAAAGCCAGCATGGCAAAGCCGTTGAAGGTCGATTTGTCGAGTTCGCGTGACGGTGGCTTCATGTCGTTTTACTCCCTTAAATTGCGCGCCGAGTCCGATTGGGTAATATCGTAGTGATATCACTTTAATATGAATTTGGCTGAAGTCAACAAGAATAGACATTTCGCGGACGCGAGAGGAAAGAGGGAGGACCGAGCGCCGGTCAGGCCTGGGGCAAATGGCGCACCAGGCCACGGATGACGCGGTTGTCCTCTGTGGGTCCGGAATCGTGATCGGGGCCTGGGTCGGTCGTCGGTCCGACGACCACAGGGTGACCCTCTTGTTTCACGCGCTGCTAGGCGCCGTGCACGCTGCCTTAGCCAAGCCGTCCCCAGCCGGATGCGCCTGCCTCCTCGCCGCAGCGTGCGCGTTTATCGGAAGGCACCGGGCGCGCCCTCGTCGCGAAGACCCCTTGCGCCGATGAAGGTCAAGGAAGGCCTGCCTCTGCGGGAAAAATCGCGGAACGAGCGAAGGGGAGGCAGGCCTTTGGCTTAGCAGCCGCGGGTGATGGGGATCTCGACCTTGTCGGCCGCGCCAGGAATCTTCAGGTGCTTGGCCAGTTCGAGCTTGGCAATCGCATTGCGGTGGACCTCGTCGGGACCGTCGGCAAGCCGCAGCGTGCGGGAACTCGCATACATATGCGCCAAGGGAAAGTCGTCCGAGACGCCGCCACCGCCATGGGCCTGGATGGCCCAATCGATGATCTGGCAGGCCATGTTGGGCGCGATCACCTTGATCATCGCGATCTCGCTGCGGGCCACTTTGTTTCCCACCGTGTCCATCATATAGGCGGCCTTGAGCGTGAGCAGGCGTGCCTGGTCGATCATGCAGCGCGCCTCGGCGATGCGTTCCTGCGTGACCGTCTGCTCTCCAATCTTCTTGCCAAACGCGACGCGCTCCATCGAGCGCTTGCACATGAGTTCCAGCGCACGCTCGGCCACGCCAATAAGACGCATGCAGTGGTGGATGCGTCCGGGTCCCAGTCGTCCCTGGGCGATCTCGAAGCCGCGTCCCTCGCCAAGGAGGATATTGCCCACCGGGACCTTGACCTCCTTGAGATCGACTTCCATGTGGCCGTGGGGAGCGTCGTCGTATCCGAACACGCTCAAGGGCCTGAGAACCTTCACGCCTGCCGCATTGGCCGGGACGACAATCATGGACTGCTGCTCGTGCCGTCCGGCGTCTGGATTGGTCTTGCCCATGACGATGTAGACCGCACAGCGCGGATCACCCGCCCCCGACGACCACCATTTGAGCCCGTTGATGACGTAATGATCGCCTTGGCGTTCGATACGGCACTGGATGTTGGTGGCATCTGACGACGCGACCGCAGGTTCAGTCATAAGAAAGGCCGAGCGGATTTCGCCCTTGAGCAGCGGATCAAGCCAGGCGCGCTTGATCTCTTCGGAGCCATAGCGCTCCAAGGTCTCCATGTTGCCCGTATCGGGTGCCGAGCAATTGAAGATTTCCGGGGCCCAGCTCACGCGTCCCATGATCTCGCACAAAGGGGCGTATTCGAGATTGGTCAAGCCTTCGGGGACGCGCTTGGAAAAGGGCAAGAAGAGATTCCAGAGCCCCGCTTTGCGTGCCAGGGGCTTTAATTCCTCGACGATCTTCGTCGGGATCCAGGGGTTTCCCTTGGCGCGGTTGGCCGCAATTTCGGCATGAAACAGGTGCTCGCTGGGATAGACGTGCTCATCCATGAAGGCAATCAGGCGTGCTCTGAGTTCCTGAACCTTCGGTGTGTAGTCGAAATTCATAGCGTCTTCCTTTGTGGGGGATCAGGGCGTGACAACGATCTTGCCGGTGACCTTGCGCTCAAGAACGGAATTCAAGGCATCGGCGATGTGCTCGAACGGATAGTGAGCAGAAACGAGGGGCTTGAGCTTGCCTGCGTGCAGCAACTCCATGAGTTCTTTGAGGTCGTTCGCGCTGGCCTTGGGCTCGCGCCGCACGAAGTCTCCCCAGAACACTCCCACGATCGAGCAGCCCTTAAGGAGGGTGAGGTTCAATGGGATGCTCGGAATCTCGCCGTTGGCAAAGCCCACGACGAGAAAGCGCCCGCGCCAGGCCATGCTGCGCAGGGCCGGTTCGCTAAAGCCGCCCCCCACCGGGTCGTAGATGACATCGATGCCCCGACCCTCGGTGAGCGCTTTGATGCGCTCGCGCAAATCCTCTGTGCTGTAGTTGATGAGTGCATCGGCGCCGTGTTCCTTGCACACGGCGAGCTTGGAGTCGCTCGATGCCGCTGCGATCACGCGCGCGCCCAAGGCTTTTCCGATCTCCACTGCGGCAAGGCCGACACCGCCCGCGGCGCCAAGCACAAGGAGGGTTTCACCCGCCTTGAGCTGTGCCCTGTCCTTGAGCGCGTGGTAGGAGGTGCCATAGGTCATCACGAACGAGGCCGCGACATCGAAAGGCATACCCGGCGGAATGGGCAAAAGCCGCCCCGCGTCGGCTACAACCTCCTCGGCAAAAGCGCCATGACCCGTAAAGGCGATGACTTTTTGACCGATTTCGAAGCCCTTGACCTGGTCGCCCTTGGACTTGATGGTTCCTGCGGCCTCTCCGCCTGGAGAAAACGGCAGTGGCGGCTTGAATTGATATTTGTTCTGGATGATCAAGGTGTCGGGAAAATTGACCCCGGCGGCCTCGACCTTCACGACCACCTGGGTCGGACCGGGGACAAGCGAAGCAATGTCTTCGATCACGAGACTTTCCGGTGGACCATAAGCCTTGCACAGCACCGCTCTCATTGGGGGTCTCCTCGTTTTTGGGCCGCGCGCCAGCGTTTCATGAAGGGGGCCATCTTCCACGCACTAGTGTACGGAAGGGATTATACTGCGCGCCGCGCGGCCTGTCGCATCATATTTTTGGGCGAATCGGGCTTCCTTTTCGACCGCGGTGGCTCCGGCCCGATCCGGCCTTAGGTCACGCGCATACCCGGCTCCGCTCCCGAGTCCGCTTCCAGCAGGTAGATGCCCGTGGCCGACACCCCCGAGGCCGCCAGGACCATGCCCTCGCTCACGCCGAATTTCATTTTCCGCGGGACGAGATTGGCCACCACGACGGTCAGACGCCCCACCAGCGTTTCGGGGGCATAGGCCGACTGGATTCCGGAAAATATCGTCCTGTGTCGTCCTTCTCCAAGATCGACCTTAAGCTCAAGCAGTTTGTCCGAACCCTTCACGGTGCTTGCGGCGATGATACGCGCCACGCGCAGATCGATGCGGGAAAAGTCCTCGATGGTGATCTCTGGGGCCAGGGGGGCCGAAGCGGCGCTCGCGGCCTCTGAGTCCTTGGGCTCGCTCGGGGCTTCGAGGAGCGCGTCGACCTGCTTGGGCTCGACCCGGGTGAGCAGATGCCTGTAGGGCCGGATCTGGTGCAGATGGATGGGCGCGGTCCACTGTAAAGGGCCGATTCCGAGAAAGGTCTCGGCCTGGGTGGCGAGCTTGGGCAAAATGGGCTTTAGCCACAGTGTCAGGACCGCAAACGCGTTTAGACAGACCGAGCACACCTCGTGCAGCCGCTCGCGCTGGCCTGGCTCACGCGCGAGTTCCCAGGGTTTTTCGGCATCGAAATACTGGTTCGTGGCGTCAGCGAAAGTCATCGAAAGCCGCACCGCGCGCGCGAAATCGCGCGCCTCGAAGGCCGCGCGCACTTCGACTGCAACGGCCTCGGCCTGAAGCTTTCTCCAGGCTGCGCTCGCCTCGACGGGCGCCACGATGCCGTCGAAGTGGCGTGTGAGGAAATTGGCCGCGCGGCTTGCGATATTGACGTACTTGCCGATCAGGTCGCTATTCACGCGGGCCACGAAATCGTCCGGATTGAAGTCCAGATCCTCGATGCGCGAATTCAGTTTCGCTGCGATGTAATAGCGAAACCACTCCGGATTCATGCCCAGTTCCAGGTAGCGCAAAGGCGAGATCCCTGTGCCTCGGGACTTGCTCATCTTATCGCCCGAGACCGTGATGAATCCATGGACGTTGATCTGGTCGGGAACCTTGCGCCCGGAGAACTTGAGCATGGCGGGCCAAAAGAGCGTGTGAAAATACACGATATCCTTGCCGATGAAGTGGATCTGCTCGGTGGCCGGATCCGCCAGAAACTCATCGAAGCTCTGGGTCACGCCGTAGCGCTGGCGTGCGATCCCGGAATCGAAATAGCTCTTTAAAGCCGCCAGATAGCCCACCGGCGCATCGAGCCAGACGTAGAAATATTTACCTGGCGCGTCTGGAATTGGAATGCCGACGTAAGGCGCGTCGCGGGAGATATCCCAGTCGCCCAGGCTGGCGGCCCCATCACCTGTGCCGTGCAGCCATTCCTTGGCCTTGTTGCGGGCCTCGGGCTGCAGATGCGGCAGCCCCGTCTGGGGGGCGCTTCCTTCCGTCCATTCCTTCAGAAAATCGACGCAGCGGGGATCCGAGAGCTTGAAGAAGAAATGTTCGGAGGAGCGCAAAACCGGCACCGCACCGGAGAGCGCTGAGTAGGGGTTGATGAGTTCGGTGGGCGCATAGACCGTCCCGCAGACCTCGCAGTTGTCCCCGTTCTGATCGCGCGAATGGCAATTCGGACACTCGCCTTTGATGTAGCGATCCGGCAGAAACATCGCCTTGACCGGGTCGAAGAACTGCTCGACCGCTTTGACCACGATCAGGTCCTGCTCCCGCAAGGCCCGGTAGATCGACTCGCACAAGACCGTGTTGGCAGGCGAGTCCGTCGAACTCCAATGATCGAACTCGATATGAAATCCCTGAAGGTAGCGCGGCCGGTCCGCCGCGACCCGCGCCACCAGCTCCTGGGGGGTGATGCCCTCGCTCTCGGCGCGCAGCATGATCGGGGCCCCATGCGCGTCGTCCGCACCCAAGAAGTGCACGGCGTGACCTTGCATCCGCATGAAACGCACCCAGATATCAGCCTGGATGTATTCCATCATATGGCCGACGTGAAACGGACCGTTGGCATAGGGCAGGGCGGTGGTCACAAACAGCGTGCGCGACATAGGCGTTGCGTAAAGTCAAAGTGGCGAGATCTTCATATTAGCAGCAAGGTCAAGCGCGCTAAACCCGACCCACGGCGCGCTTGTCTTTTGACTCCTTCTTCTGGACAATTCCGGCACCAGACTTTTCCCTTGGACGGCGGCCGATGAGCATCAAATCCGACAGATGGATCCGCCAGATGGCGCAAGATCACGGCATGATCGAGCCCTTCGAGCCTGGCCAGGTGCGCTTTAGTGGCGATCAGAAGATCGTCAGCTACGGCACCTCGAGTTATGGCTACGATATCCGCTGCGCGGACGAATTCAAGATCTTCACCAACATCAACAGCACCATCGTCGATCCCAAAAACTTCGATGAGAAGTCGTTCGTTGACTTTCGGGGCGAGGTTTGCATCATCCCGCCCAATTCGTTTGCGCTGGCCCGCACGGTCGAGTATTTCCGCATCCCGCGCTCGGTCTTGACCGTCTGTCTGGGCAAGAGCACCTACGCCCGTTGCGGGATCATCGTCAACGTGACACCCTTCGAACCGGAGTGGGAAGGCTTTGTCACGCTGGAGTTCTCCAACACCACGCCCTTGCCGGCCAAGATCTACGCCAACGAGGGCGTCGCACAAGTTCTGTTTTTTGAAAGCGATGAAGTCTGCGAGACCTCCTACAAGGACCGTGGCGGCAAGTATCAGGGGCAGCGCGGCGTGACACTGCCCAAGACGTAACTTGAGATCCCTTGCACCCCTTGGTGGTGCGCTTGCGCTGTAAGCTCACCGGTCATACTTCCTGCTACCGCTTGTGCCGGGCGCCTTCAACTTAGGGTGTCCCTGAACTCACGAGGGTGGCCTGTTTTTTTTTCGGGCTGATCCCAGCCGTTTGTCAAAGTGAGAGTGCCATGAAATTTCGTTTCCCGATTGTCATCATCGACGAAGATTTCCGCTCCGAGAACACGTCGGGATTAGGCATTCGCGCGCTCGCCGACGCCATAGAAACCGAGGGCATGGAGGTCCTTGGCGTGACCAGCTACGGGGATCTGTCGCAGTTCGCCCAGCAGCAGTCGCGGGCCTCGGCTTTCATCTTGTCCATCGACGACGAGGAATTTGGCGGGGGAAGCCAGGTCGAGATGGAGGTGGCGCTGCGATCATTGAGGGCGTTCATCAGCGAAATTCGCTTCAAGAATGCCGATATTCCCATTTTCATCTACGGCGAGACCCGCACCTCGCGCCACATCCCCAATGACGTGCTGCGCGAGTTGCATGGCTTCATCCACATGTTCGAGGACACGCCCGAGTTCGTGGCGCGACACATCATCCGCGAGGCGCGCTCCTATCTCGACGGCTTGGCACCCCCCTTTTTCCGGGCCCTTGTGCATTATGCGCAGGACGGATCCTATTCCTGGCACTGTCCCGGGCATTCGGGGGGTGTGGCTTTCCTCAAAAGCCCGGTCGGCCAGATGTTCCACCAGTTCTTTGGCGAGAACATGCTGCGCGCGGATGTGTGCAACGCGGTCGACGAACTCGGGCAACTGCTTGACCATACCGGACCTGTAGCGGCATCCGAACGCAATGCCGCCCGCATCTTTAGCGCCGACCACTGCTACTTTGTCACCAACGGCACATCGACGTCCAACAAGATGGTCTGGCACGCCAATGTCGCCCGGGACGACATCGTCGTGGTCGATCGCAATTGCCACAAATCGATCCTTCACGCCATCACCATGACGGGAGCCATCCCGGTGTTTCTGATGCCCAAGCGCAATCATCTGGGCATCATCGGGCCCATTCCGATCGAAGAGTTCGAGCCGGCCAGCATCCGCAGGAAGATCGAGGCAAACCCCTTTGCGCGCGAGGTCATGCAGCGCGGCGGATCGACCAAGCCGCGCATCCTGACCCTGACGCAATCGACCTACGACGGTGTGATCTACAACGTCGAATCGCTCAAGCGCATCCTCGACGGTCAGATCGACACCTTGCATTTCGACGAGGCCTGGTTGCCTCACGCCACATTCCACGATTTCTACAAGGACATGCACGCCATCGGCCGGGACCGACCGCGACCGAAGGAGTCGATGATCTTTTCCACGCAGTCGACCCACAAGCTCCTTGCGGGGCTGTCCCAGGCCTCGCAGATTCTCGTGAGCGAGTCCGAGGCCCATAAGCTGGACGTGAACGTGTTCAACGAGGCCTACCTCATGCACACGTCGACCAGTCCCCAGTACGCCATCATCGCCTCGTGCGACGTGGCGGCCGCGATGATGGAGCCTCCCGGGGGCACGGCCTTGGTCGAGGAGAGCATCCTTGAGGCGCTCGATTTCCGTCGTGCGATGCGCAAGGTCGACGCCGAATTCGGCCGCGACTGGTGGTTCAAGGTCTGGGGCCCGGATCGGCTTGCCGAGGATGGCATCGGCTCGCGCGAGGACTGGTTGCTCAAAGCCAACGAAAAGTGGCACGGATTCGGCAATCTCGCCAATGGCTTTAACATGCTCGACCCGATCAAGGCCACGATCATCACCCCCGGTCTTGATGTCTCGGGGAAATTTGCGAAATCGGGAATTCCGGCGGCGATCGTGACCAAGTACCTGTCCGAGCACGGCGTGATCGTCGAGAAGACCGGTCTGTATTCGTTTTTCATCATGTTCACCATCGGGATCACCAAGGGACGCTGGAACACGTTGTTGACGGCGCTGCAGCAGTTCAAGGACGACTACGACAAGAATCAGCCGATCTGGCGGATCCTTCCGGAGTTCTGTGCCGCCTATCCACGCTACGAGAAAGTCGGACTCCGTGAGCTTTGTCAGCAGATCCACGACATGTACCGCTCGCACGACGTCGCGCGTGTGACCACCGAGATGTACTTGTCCGACATGGAGCCGGCGATGCGGCCGACCGAGGCCTACGCCAAGATGGCGCACCGAGAGATGGACCGCGTCGAGATCGATGAACTCGAAGGCCGCATCACGACGGTGCTCTTGACGCCCTATCCGCCGGGGATCCCTCTTCTCATTCCGGGTGAGCGTTTTAACCGGACCATCGTCGACTATCTGAAGTTCGCACGCATGTTCAATGCGAGCTTTCCCGGATTCGAGACCGACATCCACGGGTTAGTCGAACGCGAGATCGACGGCACGACCCATTATTTCGTCGATTGCGTAAGAGCCTAGAGGACGCCCGGGAGGTGCCGGTCATGGGCGCCTCTGCGCCGGCCGACGTGCGTGGTCTTGCCTAGAGCAGCGCGCCGCGTGCTTCGATCGGCCAGAGCGCCTCGACGGTGTCCCGGCGCATGCACACCAGCCAATCGTAGAGGTTAACGGTCGGATCGCAATGACCCGGCACGAGCCGAAGATGTTCTCCGAGAGCGAGGACGATGTCCTCGCGCACCTCCAAGACCCCATGCTCATCGGAGGCCTTTTGGTACTGAAGACCGTCGCGTTGCCATACCATCGGCAAGCCCGAGTCGATGCTCGAGGCCTTCAGGCCTGCATCAACGACCGCCCGATGTTCCCCGGCCAGGCTCATGACCGCCGTTTCGATAAAAAGAGCGTGCTCGAAAGGGACCTCGCCTGGCGCTAGCTGATTGATTGCATAGTCGCGATCCATGAAGATATAGGACCCCGGCTGCAGTTCCGTGAACACCCCTGAATCGCGCTCCAGGCGAAAGCTTCCGGTGCCCGCTCCGGTGATGGTCTCCACAGGAAATCCGGCATCCGAAAGAGCCTGCCGGGTATTCGAGGCGGCCCTTGCGGCCTGTGCGATCGCTTCGGTGCGTTCCTTGGGCGAACGCAAGTGCTGGGCGAGCCCGTGATAGCAGTGCAGGCCCTTGAAGTGAAGACCCGGATAGGCCTGCATCGCTTTTGCGAGCGCGACGGCGGGCAGACCCGGCGCGACCCCGCAACGAGCGGCACCGACGTCGACTTCGATGTAGACGTCGATGGACACCGCCTTCGCAGTCGCACTCGCACCCAGCTCGCGCAAGGCGGACTCGGCATCGACGAGTACGCCCAAATGGGTCTGGCTCGCGAGCGAGACCAGGCGCGCGAGTTTTTTCGCGCCCACGACCTCGTTGGTCACCAGGATATCGGTGATGCCGGCGCGGGCGAAGATCTCGGCCTCGCTCACCTTCTGGCAGCAGATGCCCACGGCGCCGAGCGCCATCTGGCGGCGCGCGATCTCAGGGCATTTGTGACTTTTCGCATGGGGCCTCACGCGTAACCCCGAGTGCTTGACCTCGGCCATGAGGCGCGCCAGATTGCGCTCGAAGGCGTCGAGATCGAGGATCAAGGCGGGCGTGTCGATCTGGCTGGCGGCCTCTCCCGGGTTTGCGGGGCGCAGGGAAAGCGGCATGAGGCTTTGCCTAGATGCTGGCCACCGCGAGTGCTCCAAGCACCCCGCCCAATCCTGCAAATGCGTAGACCAGATATTGCAGCCAGGTCTTGCGGGTCAGAAGCGCTATCGCCGCCATGGCGATCGATATTTGCAACAGTGTCGTCGCCTGCGCCCAGCGATGATGCACATGCATCGACTCCTCCGAGAGGCGATCCATCTTTCGGGACTCCTCGGTCAAACGCTGGGCCTCGGCCTTGATTTCGTCCTTCTCCCGACCATAGCGTTCGACATCGGAGGCGAATTTCGGCTTCTGATCGGCTGCTCCCAGCGCGACACCGAGCTCAGCGAGATTCTGCTTGTTGCCCTTGGCCTGATAGTAGTTCCACTGATCGGAGGCCTCCGTCGTGCGGATCGCGGCGGTACTCTTGTAGAGGCTTGCATCGGCCTGGGTGAGACCGGCCATGTAGCCGAACATGGCGCCAAGCGTGGCCAGCAACGCCGTGGTCATCGCAATGCGACCGGAGAAAGGGTCGTGTCCCCCGCTCTCGGCGGCGTGCTCCAGATGATCCTCGTGGGCTCCACGGACTTCAAAGGCTTCCTCACTCATCATGACTCCCTCTCGCGGGTTGGCCCGCACATTGTTTTAACGTTCGTACGTCACAAAATCATAGCGTAGCGTCGGATCGGCTTGGTCTTGGTGATGCGAGCGCTCGGTCTCGCGAAATTCCTCGGGAATGGCAGGAAAGTAGGTGTCCCCCGGGTAGTCCCGATCAATCTCGGTCACAAAGAGTCGCTCGGCGGACAATAGCCCTTCCCGGAAGAGTTCTGCTCCGCCCGTCAGAAAGGCCACTTCGTCTATTGCGCACCGGTCGCAAGCGTCCCGAAGCGAGCCCGCGGTCTCGACTCCTGGGGCCTGCCAGGTCTTCTGGCGCGTAACGACGATGGTGCGTCGACCCGGGAGCGGCCGTCCGATCGATTCATAGGTTCTGCGCCCCATGATGATGGCGTGCCCCATCGTCACGCGCCGAAAGTACGCCAGGTCCTCTTTCAGGCGCCAAGGTAGCGCGTTATCGCGACCGATGACGCGGTTGCGCGCCATGGCCACAATCAAGGTGAGCCGGCACATGCGCGATCCGAACAAGGGGCCAAAAAGAGCTTCAGAGTTGCCAACCGTTTCTAGATCGCCACCGGGGCCTTGATGGACGGATGAGGGTGATAGTTCTCGATGGCAAAATCTTCGTAGCGATAGTCAAAGAGCGACTCGGGACGGCGCACCAGCTTCAGACGGGGCAGGGGATGCGGGGATCGGGACAGCTGCGTTTCGACCTGCTCGGAATGATTGCTATAGATGTGGCAGTCGCCGCCGGTCCATACGAATTCACCCGGCGCAAGGTCACACTGTTGCGCGATCATGTAGACGAGCAGCGCGTAGGAGGCGATGTTAAAGGGCACGCCGAGAAAGATGTCGGCGCTGCGCTGGTAGAGCTGACAGGACAGCCGACCCTGGGCCACATAAAACTGGAAGAAGGCATGACAGGGCGGCAGTGCCATGCGCGGGATGTCGCCCACGTTCCAGGCGGACACGATGAGCCGCCGCGAATCGGGGTTGGCGCGGATTTGCTCCAGCAAGAGGGTCATCTGATCGATCTGTCCTCCATCGGGGCTGGGCCAGGAGCGCCACTGGTGACCGTACACCGGACCCAGCTCGCCCTCTTCGTCAGCCCACTCGTCCCAGATGCTGACCCCATGCTCTTGCAAATAGCGCACGTTCGTTGACCCCGACAGGAACCACAAAAGCTCGTAGATGACCGAGCGCGTGTGGATTTTCTTGGTCGTGACCAGAGGAAATCCCTCCTCGAGGTCAAAGCGCATCTGGTATCCGAACACCGAGCGCGTCCCGGTACCGGTCCGATCGGTCTTGGGCGTACCGTTCTCGTAGACGTAACGCATGAATTCAAGGTATTGACGCATGCCAGCTCTTCCTTTGGTCGCTATTCTAGCGGAGCGGGGCCCAGGGACCCGACAGACTCAGGCCGCCAGTTGCAGCGACGCGAGCCTTGCATACAGACCGCCTTTTCCCACAAGCTGCAGGTGCGAGCCGATCTCGACCACGCTACCCGAATCCATGACGATGATGCGATTGGCCTTTTGCACGGTCGCAAGGCGGTGGGCGATCACTAACGTCGTGCGATTCTGCATCGCCGCCTCGAGCGCCCGTTGCACCAGGAATTCACTCTCGGCATCCAGGGCGCTCGTGGCCTCGTCCAGGAGCAGCACCGGCGGGTTCTTTAGAATCGCGCGCGCAATGGCGATGCGCTGCCGCTGGCCGCCCGACAGGCGCACGCCACGCTCGCCCAGGTAGGTTCGATACCCGGCGGGCAACTGCTCGATGAACTCGTGCGCCTGCGCAGCCCGCGCGGCCGCCATGACTTCGGTATCGCTCGCCCCGGGCCGGCCGTAGCGGATGTTCTCTAGGGCATCGGTCGAAAAGATCACCGTGTCCTGGGGTACGATTCCGAGCTGCTCGCGCAGCGCAGCCAGGGGCAGTTCGTCGATGGCGGTGCCGTTGAGCAGGATGCGGCCCTGTTGCGGATCGTAGAAGCGCAACAGGAGCTGAAATACGGTCGACTTGCCCGCACCGGACGGACCGACCAGGGCGACGGTCTCGCCGCTTTTGATCTCCAACGAGAAATCGTCGAGCGCAGCGCGATCGGGACGGGAGGGATAGTGAAAGACCACACGGTCAAATCGCAGGATCGTGCCATCGGCCGCGTGCGCCGAAACGCTCTTGGGATGCTCGGGGGAGCTCACAAAGGTTTGCGCGTCCAACAGCTCGGTCAAGCGTTCGGTGGCACCGGCGGCACGCAGCACGTCGCCCCAGGTCTCGGTCAGAGCGCCAACGGCGCCCGCGACCAAGCCGGCATAAAGGACAAATGCGGCCAATGCGCCCGGTGACATCGTGCCGTCGATGACGGCGCTGGCGCCAAGCCAGAGCACAAAGACGATGGCGCCAAATACGAGCAGGATGACGATCACTGTCAGCCAGGCGCGTGTGCGCGTGCGTCTGAGCGCCGTCTGAAAGCTGTTTTCGACGGTCGCCCCAAAGCGCTTGCTCTCCTCATTTTCCTGATTGAAGGCCTGGACCGTGCTCATGGCATTGAGCACCTCGCTTGCCATGGCCGAGGAATCGGCCACCCGGTCCTGGCTTGCACGCGAAAGCTTGCGCACACGGCGGCCCAGAATCACGATGGGAACGACGACGAGGGCCAAAAGGCCAATCGTGATGAGAAATAATTTGGCACTGGTGACAGCCAGCATCACCATGCCACCTGCAAACAAGAAAGTATTGCGCAGGCCCAAGGAAAGGCTCGTTCCGACCACGGTCTGAACGAGAGTCGTATCGACCGTTAGGCGGGAGAGTACTTCACCCGTACGGGTGCTCTCGAAGAATTCGGGGCTTTGCTGCAGCATGCGTTCGTAGACCGCGCGCCGGATGTCGGCGACGATGCGCTCGCCGAGCCAGCTCACCATGTAAAAGCGCGCCGCCGTGGCCACGGCCAGGATCGAGGAGACGCCAAACAGACCCAGAAAGTAGCGATTTACACCGGCCTGGCCGCGTGGCCCCTGGGTAAAGCCATGGTCGATGAGTTGCTTGAAGGCGATTGGTACGACGAGCGTGGCAGTGGCCGCCACGCACAAGAAAAGAAAAGCCGTCAAAAGCCGCCAGCGATAGGGAAAGAGAAAGGGCCACAGACGACGCAATATCGCAAAGGGAGACGGGTCGGAAGAGGAACGGGCCATGAGTATGCGACAGGAGGGAGGAAAAGGCGGTGCGGAGGAAATCCGCTTTCTAGAACTTCAAGGGCTGATCATACCCTGTCAGTTCAAGGTAGCCGTACCCCGGGCCCAGGGGCTCGGGCAAGCCTGGCAGCGGAGTGGCCCGCACCAGACCCTCCCAGTAGATTGCCCCCGTCGACAGGCTGCTGTCGAGTTCGGAATCGCGCAGGAGCGGCGCGAGATCGAAAAGATACGGGCCCACCGCGAGGCGTTGACCGACCGGATAGGTCACGCCGGTGCGCGGCGAGCGCCAGCTCTCTTGGGTCGTATAGGAGACCGCTTCCGGGCCAAAGCGCAGGACCGTGCCATCGGCTCTTCGCAACGTTGCGCCCGCCCACAGCGGGGGGCCCGATTTCTGGCGGATTCGAAACGCCATCAAGGCTGCGCCTCCTTCGAGGTTGAGCCCGCACCAGTCCCAGCCCGAGGCCTCGGCAGCGAGATAGTCGCTGGACCACTCCCGGTCCAACCAGGCCTCGCCTTCGACCGGGTCTTTTTGACCTTTCCTAGCAAGCGTTCCGCTTAACGCAAGATGCGGCAGGCTATAGTATTCGCTTGCCTGCGACGGGCTTGGGCCCTTTCGGCTAAAGCCATCTTGGCCTTCTTCCAAGATCGGCTGCGTTGGCACAAGCTCGGCTTCAAAGGCAAATTCCTGGGTCGCCACGCGAACGGCAAATCGGTTTTGCGCCGCAAGGCGCTGGATCGACCAGTCTCCAATATGGACGTCGAGATCGGTCGTGGAGGCCTCGGCCAAATCGAAGCCGGAGCGCGCGGCGCGCTGCTCGGCCAGGAGGTGGCCTTGCCTGGGATCGGAGAGGGCCACGTGGGCAAAAAGCAACTGCTTGGCCGCAAAGGCACTGGGATTGGCCGGTTCGGTATCGAGCCGCGAGCGAAAGAACGTCACCTGAAATCCCATGCGCTCGCGCCGGGCGGTAACCGATTCCATCGAGCCCGTGATGTACCACCACTCGCTACGGAATTGCGGATGGGCTCCATGGTCGCGCGGAAACACGAGGGCGGTCCCGGGCACGACATTCGGATAGACCACGTGCCCTCCGGGCGCGCGTGCGTTCGACGCGCCGGCCACAGTGGCAAGACCGGATGCAGCCATGAAGCGCAAAAGTAGCCTGCGCCTCACCAGTCCTC
Source organism: Burkholderiaceae bacterium (assembly GCA_049514215.1). Lineage (GTDB taxonomy): Bacteria > Pseudomonadota > Gammaproteobacteria > Burkholderiales > Burkholderiaceae_D > BOG-994. The sequence continues at coordinate 8,483 of JBEKVI010000005.1, read as the reverse complement.
CCGGACCGCCAGAATGGCTTCCTCGCTTAAGGCTTCGCGGCCGGCAACGACCGCGGTTCCGGCCGAAGCCAGTAGCAACAGGCTGCTCACCCCAAGGAGCACGCGCCACGGAAAGTGCGTATCCATGGTCCAGTGAAAAGACTGGGGATTGACGACATGGATTAAGACCTGGCTCATAGCGATGCCAAGCAGCACCCCGGCTGCGACACCGGCCGTTCCGAGAAGGCCTCCTTCCCAGCTCAACATTTGCAGGATCTGGCTGCGCAGCACACCCACATGGCGCAACATTCCAAACTCGCGCGCCCGCGCGAGCGTCTGCGCGGAAAACGTCGCGGCCACGCCGAGAAGTCCGATGAAAATCGCCACCGCCTCGAGCAGATAAGTGACGGCGAAGCTGCGGTCGAAGATTTTCAGTGACTGGGAGCGGATATCCCTAGGACGTGAAAACGTGACGTGGGTGCGCACCACCTCGGGCAACACCGCGCCGATCGCATCCTCGAGCGCACCTAAGTCAGTCCCCGGTGCGGTATGGATGCCGGCGTCGCTGCGCAGATCGTCGCCGGTGAGGGCGCTGTAATCCTCATCGCGCATAACGATCGATCCGGCCTGGCGCGCGTAGTCGCGCCACACGCCGGCTACAAAAACTGAAACCGTCCGAAGCTTGCCGTTGCGCTCGGGTAAGGGCAGTACGAGGTTTTGGCCAACCCCTACGCCATACAAATCGACCACCGCCTCGGAAATCCACACCGGTATCGCGCCCTTCGGTACCGGACGGGCGGCCTCGAGAACCAGGGTATCCGCGGGCCCATTTTCCGCGATGTGGCGCGCGATGAGCATCACCGCCGGCCTGTTTGCCGCGAGTTGCAACGGGAGCGCTCGCAGGAAATCGATCGAACTGACACCGGGCACCGAGGCTAGGGCTTTCTCGGCCGAGGGATCCAGACCGACGCTGTCGATCGGTCCTGTGACGTGCAGATAGAGCTGGGCCGGCAGCAGCCGGACCACCCAGGCGTCCACCGATTCGCGAAAGCTCGTCACCATGATGCCCATGGCGACCATGAGACTGGTGGCGGCGACTATTCCGCAAAGCGCGACCGCCCCCTGCGTGGGCGCGCCCCAGAGGCGCTTTAGGGCGAGATACAGCGGCAAGGGATAGGCGATGTGGGTTGCTTTCGCGAAAGGAGCCAGGGTGATATGGGCGAGCCAGGGCATGAGCAAGATGCCGCCGAACAGGAATAGCGCCATCGCCAGGTAGCCAAACACCGAAATCCCCGCAACCGCGGGCAGAAACGAGAACAGCATCGCCAGTCCCAGCAGCGACAGAGCCAAACCGGCCGCCGGCTTCTGGCGCGGGTCGCCCAGATCCCCCGGCGTTTTAAGCGCCACAGCCGGCACGACCTGGCCTGCGCTACGGGCAGGCAGAAAACTGCCGACCACCGCGGCAGAAAAGCCCAGGAGGAAAAAGGCGATCGCAGCCACAGGCTTGAGTTCCAGGCGCGGATGCAGTCCCGGAAAGTAGCCGCCGCCCAGATCCCCACCAAGCCAGAAAAGAGCAGCGCTAGCGAGCCCGAGTCCGCCAAGCAGCCCCAGTCCGCTGCCCACGGCGCCTAAAACCGCTCCTTCGCTGACGACCTGAAGCACAAGGGAGCGTCTGCTTAATCCCAAAACGCGTAAGAGCGCACCTTGCGATAAGCGCCGCGACACCGACAAAGACTGGGTGGAGTACACCAGGAAGGCGCCCGTAAAGAGCGCCACGAGCGCAAGCATGTCGAGGTTGACGCGGTAGGCTCGCGATAGGCTGTCCGTGCGCGCATCCTGGTCGCTCGGGGTTACTAGCCGGGCATCGGCCGGCACGACCGATTGGATGCCCTCTCGAAATGCAGCCACCGTCACCCCGGGCGCGAGCCTGACGTCGATGCGCGACAGGCGGCCAAGCATGGACAGTCTCCACTGCGCAGCCCCGATGTCCATGACGCCCAGACGGGCCTCAGCGGGTGTTCCCGCGAGCGTTCCGGTGACCACGAGCGGTACCCTTTTTCCGTGGACGAGGACGACGAGGTTTGCGCCCTCCTTCGCATCGAAGCCCTGAGAGGCCGTGGCGGAAAGGAAAATACTATCGGCATCGAAGAGCGCCTCCAAGGGCGTGTGCTCGCCCGGTTTGGGAACGAGCGCCGGGGTGATGGCCCCCGCTTTCAGGGCATCGATTCCCAGGATCTCCAGAGTTCCCGGATGGTCGGCCAAGGCCACGGTCTGATCGATGACGGCGCTTGCAACGCGGACCTGAGCCAGGCGCGCGATCTTGGGAAAGAGCGACTCGGAAAAGCCCATGGGGCTAATGGCCACAATCTGCACGTCGGCCCGTCCCGAGACCGAGTGCAAGGCGCTAGCGAGTTCGTCCAAGGCCGCCCCATTGATCAAATGGACCGCGAAGCCTAGCGCCACACCCAGGGCGATCGCGAAGATGGAGAAGGCAAAACGCGCCGGGTATGTGCGCCATTCTCCGACTGCGATCCACCCGAACAGCCGAGCGTTCATTGGAGCAAGAGTCCCTCTCGCGTTAAGCGGTAGGTCCGATCCGCGACGGCAGCGGCCAGCGCCGAGTGCGTCACCAGGATGGCACTGGCTCGAGAACTTCTGAGAGAAAGCGAAAAGACCTCGAGAACCTTCGCGGCGGTTTCTGGATCCAGGTTGCCGGTCGGCTCGTCGGCCAGAAGCAGGCGGGGTGCATGAATAAGCGCCCGAGCGATGGCCACGCGCTGGAGCTCCCCGCCGGAGAGCTCGCGGGGATACGCGCCCTCACGGTCGATCAACCCGACCGCCCGAAGCCCGCCCTCGGCCTTCGCGAGCGCCTCAGTTTGGCCCACGCGCTGCAAAATAAGAGGAAGCGCCACGTTTTGTGCGAGCGTCAGGTGGGGCAGAACGTGAAAGGCCTGAAAAACGAATCCGAGGCGCTCGCGCCGCAAAAGCGTGAGCGCGTTGTCGTCGAGACGATTGAGAACGACGTCCTCGAGGATGATGTCCCCTTCGTCGGGCCGATCCAGTCCCGCCACGAGATTGAGCAACGTGGATTTGCCCACCCCCGACTCGCCAGTAATGGCGATGAACTCACCCTCTTCGAGGACAAGATTCAGATTCTGAAACAGGATTCGCCCGCCCGGTACCGACTTGGTCAGTGCTGAGAGCTTAAGCATGTCCCCATTCTAACGGGACGGCCCCTCTGGCCTTGGGCAGGGGCAATAAAGCTTAAACTCGTGCGCTCACGCAATGAAGGAGAAGTCGTGGTCGATCTGGATGCCATTCGCGCCGCGCACCAGCGCATAAAAGGCCACGTTCTCGACACGCCGTTCGTGCATTCCCGCACGCTGTCTGCGATCGTGGGCTCGGAGGTCCACCTGAAGTTCGAGAATCTGCAATTTACCTCGTCGTTTAAGGAGCGCGGCGCGCTCAATCGCTTGGAGACGCTCACCCCGGCGCAGCGGCAAGCCGGCGTTCTCGCTGTCTCGGCCGGCAATCACGCCCAGGGCGTGGCCTACCATGCGCAGCGGCTGGACATTCCCGCAACGATCGTCATGCCGCGTTTCACCCCCACGATCAAGATCGAGAACACGCGCCGCTTTGGGGCGGAGGTGATTCTCGAAGGCGAGTCCTTCGACCAAGCACGCGTGCGGGGCATCGAGCTGGCCGAAGCGCGTGGCCTCACGCTCATCCATCCCTACGACGACGAAGCCGTCATCGCAGGCCAAGGCACGATTGGCCTTGAGATGCTGGTTGCGCAGCCGTCACTCGATATGCTGGTCGTGTCCGTGGGCGGCGGCGGGCTGATCGCCGGTGTGGCGACGGTGGCCAAGGCCCTTGCCCCCTGGATCGAGATCATCGGGATCCAGACCGAACGCTTTCCGGCCATGTTCGCGCGCTTTAAAGGCCTGAATCTGACGAGTGCTTCAAGCACCATCGCCGAAGGCATCGCGGTCCAAAGTCCGGGCGCGCTCACGAGCGCCGTCATCCAGGAGCGGGTTGATGACATGATGCTCGTCGACGAGAGTGATCTGGAGCATGCGATCGTGCTCTTTCTCGAGATCGAAAAGACGGTGGTCGAGGGGGCCGGGGCGGCGGGCCTGGCAGCGCTCCTGCGCGCCCGGCTGGACGGCGACACCCGATTTCTCGGAAAGAAGATCGGACTCATCCTCTCCGGCGGCAACATCGACCCCTTGACCTTGGCGGACATCATCGAGCGCGGCATGGTCCGGGCCGGCCGCCTCGCCCGCATCCGGGTGGACCTGCGCGACCTGCCCGGTGCCTTGGCACGGATCACGGCGATCTTGGCCGAAGTCAATGCCAACATCGAGGAGGTCCATCATCAACGCGCTTTTACGGCGCTTCCCGTCCAAAGCGTCGAGGTGGACTTTGTCCTGCAAACACGGGGTCCTGAACACATCGAGCTTGTGATCGAGCGCATCAACGCGGCCGGATTCCACGCCGCACGAATCTAGTCAGAAGAAAATGTGATCGCGAGCTTGACCCCGGCTCTTTTGGCGTTCCTAGGACGGGGGCGCGGAGCCGGCCGCGATGCGCATGCCTCCAACCAAAGCGTTAAAGCCCGCATCGACGTAGGTGATTTCCGCAGTCACGCCTGCTGCGAGGTCCGACAACAGAAAAGCCGCCACATTGCCGACATCATCGATATTGACGTTGCGCCGCAATGGGGCACTTGCGGCGACGAATTCGAGAACCTTGCCGAAGTCCTTAATACCCGAGGCCGCCAGGGTGCGGATCGGGCCGGCGGATAAGCCATTGACCCGAATTCCGCGCGGCCCGAGGCTCTCGGCCAGGTAGCGCACGCTGGATTCCAGCGATGCCTTCGCCAAACCCATGGTGTTGTAATTCGGCAGGACACGCTCAGAGCCGAGGTAGGTCAAAGTCAGAAGGGAACTGCCCTCGCCTAGGAGCGGCAGGGCGGCCTTGGCAAGCGCGGCAAAGCTATACGAGGAAATGTCGTGGGCAATCCGGAAGGCTTCGCGCGAGATGCCCTCGAGAAAATCCCCAGTGATGGCCTCGCGGGGGGCGAAACCGATCGCATGCACGAGCCCGTCCAAGCGCGGCCAGGTGCGACCCAGTTCTCGAAACACCGCGTCAATCTCGTCGTCACTTGCGACATCGCAGGGGAATACCAGCTGGCTGTCGAATTCGGCCGCAAACTCCGTAATCCGCTCCTTAAAGCGCTCGCCCTGATACGTGAAGGCGAGTTCCGCCCCCTCGCGCCGACAGGCGCGCGCGATCCCATAGGCGATGGAACGATTCGAGAGCACCCCGGTCACGAGGATTCGCTTGCCCGACAAAAAAGCCATGAACTGCTCCTAGAATAGGTCCCGCTGAGCACCATCCACGTGCGTGCGATGTGCTCGATGATCAGATTCGCCCAGGCTCGCGGGCGATGCCCAGGTGCCCCCTGCGCTTTGCAGGGGTGAATCGATCCATAGCATAATGCAAAGCGTTTTTGAGCTACAGCGCGCGACTCACGCGGGCGTACTTTCCCATCACGGGGGCAATCGGGGTCACCGGAATTTCGAAGGGGGCTCAAGGGCGGGCGTACTCCCGAGAAGGGCAGTTATGGAGCATCAGATGGGGTCGGGCCGAGGATCGTCGCCAAGGCGAAGGACCCCGGCACGCCACATGGGCCGCTGCTTCGTCCTCTGGGCTGGCCTGTCGCTTTACGGCTGCGGGCTGCAAGACAGTCCGAATCCGCCCGGCAGCGAGGAAACCAATACGCTCTTTACGTCGTTTGACGAATCCTCCCCGAAGTTTTTCGATCCTACGAGTTCCTACGCGACCAACGAGCCGCCCTACACTTACGCCGTCTACGAGACGCTGTATCGCTACAACTATCTGATGCGTCCCTACACGCTCGAGGGACGCGCCGCCGAAGCCGTTGAACGTCCGCGCTATCTCGATGCCGCGGGTCACGAACTGCCTGCCGACGTGCCCGGGCAGCTCGTGGCCGAAAGTGTCTATGACATCAAGATTAGAAAGGGGATCCTGTTCGCTCCGCATCCGGCGTTTGCCAGGCGCGCCGACGGCCAGTTCCTCTACCGCAACATGAAGCCCGACGATCTCAAGGGCAAATACCAGATCACGGACTTCCCGCAGACCGGCACACGGGAATTGACGGCGGACGATTTCGTCTATGCCATCAAGCGTCTGGCCACCCCGCGCGTGAAATCGCCTCTGTATTCGGTGGTCGAGCACTACATCATTGGTTTGGATCAGTTGGGCGCGGCCTTACGCGTGGCGGACAAGAAACTGCGCACCGGGATGCGTCCGGACGACCACGACTTGCCGTTCCTGGATCTGCGCAAGTTTCCCTTGGAGGGCGCAACCGCCGTTGATGCGCATACTCTGCGTATCCGGATTCGCGGCAAGTACCCTCAGTTCAAGTATTGGCTGGCGACGACCTTTTTCTCTCCAATCCCCTGGGAAGCCGAAGAGTTCTACGCCCAGCCTGGCATGGCCGAGCGCAACTTCTCGCTCAATTACTGGCCGGCTGGAACGGGTCCGTACATGATGACCGAGTATTACGAGAACCGGCGTCACGTCATGGAGCGCAATCCCAATTTTCGAGGAGAGCCCTATCCGTGCGATGGCGAAGCCGAAGACGTGAAGGCAGGATATTTGACCGACTGCGGCGAGATGATGCCCTTCATCGACAAAGTGGTGTTTACGCTGGAAAAAGAGCATATCCCGATCCAGAACAAATTCATTCAAGGCTTCTATGACGAGCCCGACGAGTACCATCCGGAGTGGGGAATTCAGTTTGGCGCGGAGGCCCGGGACTCGCCCGAGACGGCCCGGGAGTACCAACAAAAGGGGATCACTTTTTCGCGCGAAGTCGAACCCCAGAACTGGTACATCGGTTTTAACTGGCTAGACCCTGTGGTGGGCAAGGGTGCAACGCCTGAAGAGCAAGTACGGCATCGCAAGCTACGCCAGGCGCTCCAGATCGCGGTCAACTGGGAAGAGTTCTCCGATATCTTCGAGTTGCAAGGGAAGGCCGGTCCGCCCGCCATGGGGCCCGTGCCGCGGGGCGTGTTCGGGTTTCGCACCGGAGAAGCCGGGATCAACCCCATCGCCTACGAGTGGAAGGGCGGGCGTGCCGTGCGCCGTTCCCTCGACGAGGCGCAAAAGCTGCTGGCCGAGGCGGGCTTTCCGGGGGGGCGCGATGCGAAGACCGGCCAGCCGTTGATCCTCAACTATGACTATCAGCGTGTTCCGACCCCGGAACTGAAAGCCGAGATCGAATGGGTGATCAAGCAGTTCGCCCGGCTTGGGATTCAACTCGAAGTCCGCGCAACGGACTACAACCGCTTTCAGGACAAGATGGACAATGGCTCCGCGCAGATCTTCTGGTGGGGCTGGGCTGCAGACTATCCCGATGCCGAGAACTTTCTGTTTCTGCTCTATGGTCCCAACTCCAAGGCGGCCTCCCACGGTAACGGCGAGAACTCGTCGAACTATCAAAACGACGAGTTCGATCGGCTCTACGAGAAGGTGAAGTATCTCGATGACGGCCCCGAAAAGCAGGCGGTCATCGACCGCATGGTACGCATCGCGCAGGAGGACTCTCCCTGGCTTTGGGGCTACAACCCGTATTCGGCCGTCGTTATCCACGACTGGATGACCAATGCCAAGCCCACGCAGATCATCAACGACAAGATCCAGTATCGACGCATCGATGCGAAGCGGCGCATGCGCGAGCTTGCCCGATGGAACGAACCGGTGGTGTGGCCTTTGTGGCTCGTGCTGCTCGCGCTGGTCGCAGCGCTCTGGCCTGCCTGGCGCGGATTTCGGGCGCACGAGAGGGCCAGTGCGCTGCCTTCCCGCACCGACGATGCGATCGGACTGGGCAGTGCCCCGTCCCCTCGGGTTGGCGCAGCCCCGTCGGGGCGCTAGCGCTCGATCATGGCCGCCTACATCATCAGACGTGTGCTCTATGGGATTTTGATTCTCATCGGCGTGAACATCCTGACTTTCGTCCTGTTTTTTGCGGTCAATACGCCCGACGACATCGCGCGGCTGAACATCGGCGGCAAAAGAGTCACGCAAGAGGCGATCGCCGAATGGAAGGTCCAGCATGGTTATGACATCCCCCTCATCTGGAACGATTCCGAAAGCGGGGTCGAGCAATTAACTCGGACCATCTTCTGGGAGCGCTCGGCGAGCTTATTCGCGTTCCAGTTCGGCTACTCCGATAGCGGGCGCGACATCGGTCACGAGATCGCGCTGCGCATAGGTCCGAGCCTCGCGCTGCAGATTCCGGTGTTCTTTCTGACGATTTTGGTCTCGGTCGTCTTCTCGTTGACGGTCGTGTTCTTTCGCGGGACCTATCTCGACTTCTGGGGGGTCGTGCTTTGCGTGGTCATGCTCTCGATCTCGGCGCTGTTCTACATCATCGCCGGCCAGTGGCTGTTTGCGAAGATTCTGCGCGTGGT
>JBEKVI010000004.1:0-122022 GCA_049514215.1 Burkholderiaceae bacterium | reverse complement strand
GTGCGGGCGCTTCACCTCGGACGTGACTACGCGCTGCAGAATCTCCCCTGTCCACTGGGCGTGCGCGTGCAAGCTGCCGACAACGTGGGAGACCAGATTTTCGTCGACGGCAATAGCGCTGCGGCGCTTGGCTGTATTTATGGGGGAGCGACGGTCGCGGCCTGGTATCCGATCACGCCCTCCTCGTCGGTGCCCGAGGCGTTCCAGAAGTATTGCGACAAGTTCCGGGTCGATCCGATCACGGGAGAACACCGCTACGCCATCATCCAGGCCGAAGACGAACTGGCCTCGATCGGAATCGTCGTGGGTGCGGGATGGAACGGAGCCCGTGCCTTCACAGCCACATCCGGCCCGGGCGTGTCGCTCATGACCGAGTTCATCGGCCTGGCTTATTTCGCTGAAATCCCGGTCACGATCATCGATGTGCAGCGCGGCGGCCCGTCCACGGGCATGCCCACCCGCACCCAGCAGTCCGACCTCCTGTCGTGCGCCTATGCTTCGCACGGCGACACCAAGCATGTGCTGCTTTTTCCGAAGGACCCCCACGAGTGCTTTGAGCAGGCCGCGCTTGCGCTCGACCTTGCCGATCGCCTCCAGACGCCGATCTTTCTCATGACCGAGCTCGACATCGGCATGAACCAGCGGCTTTGCAAACCCTTCGTCTGGGACGACGCCAGGGCCTACGACCGGGGCAAGGTCATGACCGCAGAAGAGCTCGAGGCAGGCAAGGATTTCGGGCGATACAAGGATGTCGATGGCGACGGGATTCCGTGGCGCACACTGCCGGGCACGCATCCGACCAAGGGCAGCTTCTTTACGCGCGGTACCACGCGCGATCCCTACGCGCGCTACTCCGAGCGCGGTCCGGACTACATCTACAACATGGAACGGCTGCTGCGAAAGTTCAAGACCGCAGCCGCGCTCGTGCCCCAACCGGTGATCCGCACGGCGTTGCAGCCGACCCGCTCGGGAGTCATCTATTTCGGCTCGACCGGTTCGGCCATGCGCGAGGCGCTTGACATGCTAAGGGAGCAGGGGCTCCACATTGATGCCTTGCGCCTGAGAGCCTTTCCTTTCCCGCAGTCGGTGCCGGACTTCATCACCCAGCACGATCATGTCTTCGTCGTGGAGCAAAATCGCGATGCGCAGATGCGCACGATGCTCACGACCGAACTCGGGGTGGATCCGGCCAAGCTCATTCCGGTCCTCCACTACGACGGCACGCCCATTACGGCGCGCTTCATCGCCGAGGAGATCGGCGAGCGCCTGGGCGGCGCGAATGTCGTTCCCATCAAACGCAACAAGGCGGGCGTATGACCTATCTCGGCAAACCCCAACTGCATCATCCGACGCTGCCGCGGAACGCCGTGGGCTACACCCGGCGCGACTACGAGGGCAAGGTCTCGACGCTGTGCGCCGGCTGCGGCCACGATTCGATCTCGGCTGCGATCATCGAGGCGTGCTGGCAGATGAATATCGAGCCGCACCGCGTCGCCAAACTTTCAGGGATTGGCTGCAGCTCCAAGACACCTGACTACTTTCTCGGGGACTCGCACGGCTTTAACTCCGTGCACGGTCGCATGCCTTCGGTCCTGACCGGAGCCAATCTCGCCAACCGCGATCTGCTCTACCTCGGGGTCTCCGGTGACGGCGACTCGGCCTCGATCGGACTTGGACAATTCGCCCACATCATGCGCCGCGGCGTCAATATGGTTTATATCGTCGAGAATAACGGCGTCTATGGTCTAACCAAGGGCCAGTTCTCGGCGACGGCGGATCAGGGCTCAAAGAGCAAGAAGGGCGTCGTCAACAACGACAGCCCCGTCGATCTGGTGGGCATTGCGCTCCAGCTCGGTGCCACCTACGTCGCCCGCAGCTTCTCAGGCGACAAGGCCCAGCTGGTCCCCCTCATCAAGGGTGCGATGGCCCACGGCGGGGCCGCGTTCATCGATGTCATCAGTCCGTGCGTGACCTTCAACAATCACGGCGGCAGCACCAAGAGTTACGACTACGTGCGCCAGCACAACGAGGCGGTGAGCCGCATCGATTTCATCAGTCCCGGCAGCGAGATCACCGCCGACTATGGACCAGGCGAAGTGCTCTCGGTAAGACAGCACGACGGCTCGGTCCTGAATCTGCGCAAGCTTCGGGACGACTATGACACCACCGACCGCTATGAGGCGATCAAGTACAGCGAGAAGCATGCCGCTCGGGGAGAGGTTGTAACAGGGCTCCTGTATCTTGACGCGATGGTCACAGACCTGCATGCTGCGCTTAACACGTCCACCGCGCCGCTCAATTCGCTAGGCAAGAAAGAACTCTGCCCGGGAGCCGACGCGCTGAACCGCATCAATGCCGCGCTACGCTAGGCGCGAACTCCGCAGTCTGACCCCTTTTTACCAGGAGTCTTCCCATGGCTGATCGCACGGTTTTTCAATCGGTGGCGCAGCGCCACGTTTTGAGTCTTGGGCCGACGGCGACCGTCCACGAGGCCGCTTGCGTGATGACGCGCGCCAATCGGGGAAGCGTTCTTATCATCGATGGGAGCGGCAAACTACTCGGGATCTTGACCGAGCGCGACCTCATGACGCGCGTTTTGGCCAAGGCGCTCGAGCCCGCCAGAACCACGGTATCCGAGGTCATGACCCGCAATCCACAGTGCGTGCCGGCCGACATGAAAGTGCCCGACGCGGTCTTGATCATGATCGAGCGCGGCTTTAGGCACTTGCCTATCATTGCCCCGGGAGGAAAGATCCTGGGCGTGTTCTCGGCGCGTGATGCACTGCCGCGCGAGGTCAATACGGCCTCGAGCCTCGCGGACTTCCACGACCAGGTCAACGACGCCCTCGCCTAGAAAGCGCATCGCCGCGAGCCTTTGGGCGCCGCGGCGATCTCCACCGATGGGATGAGGTCGGGCCGAGGCGGTCCCCGTCAGGACCCGCCCCTCTCCTTAACTACTGCATGACGCAGGTGAACGACGCGGCAGCGTTGATATCGCCTGAGCCGTTGTACTTGGGCCAGGAGGGATACCGGCAGAGCGGCCGCGTGCGGCCCGGCACACCGATCGTGTCGGTGACGATCTGGTTGGTCGCCGGATCGATGCCGCGTTCCACCCAGTTCTCCAATGCCGTCAGTTGATCCCAACTCGCGTTAAAGACCGTGCTAAAGGCGTGCTGCAGGCCCGGGATCTCATAGAAGCGTACGAAGTTGTCCACCGAGTCGACTCCCATGTTCGCTTGCATCAGCTGGAAGTAGTACTCGGTTGCGCGTGTGGCCACTGTGAGGTCCGCCGTCCCGTGCGCGATCAAGAGCTTGCCTCCCTTGCTTGCAAACGGTGTCAGATCCGGGTTGATCGCATCCAACGACGAGAGGTCGCTCAAGCGCGAGGCGAATGCGCCCGGATTCGACGCGTTAAAGGTCAAAGAATCCAGGCTCGTATTGTCGGCCACCGTGTAACGGATGAACTGGTCCGAGATGACACCGTCGAACATCGTCCCCGCGGGAAGCGGAAACGAGGGTTGCACGCTGCCTAAGGCCAGGCTCGTGACGATCGCCTCCGCCGGATTGGGGTTGTTGATCCCGGTGTCGGCGATGAAGACGTTGTAGCCCGGATAGGATGTCTGACCGCTGGCCAACGGATAGTTGAAGATGAGCGGACTGTCCATGGTGGTCAGTGCCGCAATCTGTGCATCCGAGAGGCAGGTGTCGCCGGTGTCCACGCCTCCCGGACAGCGAAGGGCAACTCCGTTGTAGGTGGCAGTGGCCGGGTTGAAGGTTTGATAGCAACCCAAAACGTTACTGATGATGCCGTCGCTCGCGCCATCTAAGGCATCGCAGGCCTGCAACGCCGCGTTAAAGAGCACGGTGCGCTTGGCCGTATCGAGATAGGCACCAGGAGCTGCAAACGCTTCGGTGGCATTTAACTGCTGCAGTGTGAGCTCGGTGAAGTTCCAGGCCGGATACAAGGCGATGGCGCCATCCCAATCCTGTGGCCAGCGCTGAATCACGGTCAGTGATTCGCGACCCCCCGTCGAGCCGCCCGCAAAATACTGGCGTACTGGATTGCGGGCGTAGAAGGCCCGGACCAGATAGAGCGAGGTATCCCGGGTTTTCTTTAAGGCATCGCCCGCGAAATTGTTGTAGGCCTCCTGGTTGACCGAGAACGATCCACCGCCTGTCGGGTCCTGATGGCCAGAATCGCTGCCAAAGACAGCGTAGCCTCGTCCGAGCGGCAAGAGGGCATTGGTTGGCCCCAGTTGGAGGTTGCCTGCGACGGCGGGAATCGTCCCGTCAAAGCCGCCGCCGCCGATCATGAGCGTCTTCGAGTTCCACTGTGCCGGCAGAGCGAGTTGGAAATCGATATTGGGAGCGGTCGGATCGACCGGCATGATGCTCCCCGAAACCAGGCAATAGGCACCCAGAGCGGAGAATCCGGTTCCGCTGGCGGCGATCGTCTGGGTCGCGGTCACCACCGCGCCCGTGGTTGGAAGGCCGATTTCACCTGCGGGGATCGACAGGCCGTTGAGTTGCGCGCAAGTCAAGGGTTTCGCCTTTTTGGCCTGTGAGGACGCAGCAGTCGACGAGGCGCTTCCACCGGAGCCTCCTCCATCACTGCATCCGGCCAAGAAAAACGCCGTATAGACAGCGCCCACCGTCATGACGGCGCGCCAAGTCATCCACTTGGAAATACCCATCTTCGTCTCCTCTATAGTTTGATTGCGACCCTGTCAGATCCGGTGGCCAAAGCCCCCTTGTGATCCCATCGATTCCGCTGCCGAAAAAACCTCCTTGAAAATTTATTGCAATGCGCAAATAAATCGCCGACGAGTCATTTATTGCGATGCGCAAGTAATTTATTTTCTGGGATGAGCCTTCCCTCCATTGGGATGACGACGATGGGATCGATGCAAAGCCGAGCAACCCCGATGGCAAAGAGCATGCCAATCGCGACTCGACTGCCACGCAGTCCTAAGCTGCGGAAAACACGCGTGTTTTGAATGCGCCACCGACTGCATGGCACGCTTGAATGTGCGGAAATTCGAACGGTATTCGAGGCACTGCACGAAAATCCGGTTGTGTGCGATGCAAGAAAAGGCGTGGGCCCGCGGGTCGGCTCGACTACGACTTAGGTCGATGGGACGGTGATTCGAAAAATCCGCTTGCCCCAGGCGCGACACGCTGGAAGAATGCGCTGTGCATTGCGAGTGGCGCGACTGGAGGGCGAGCTTGCAACGAATCCTCTGCTGGCCGATTGAGCTTTGGTCCGCGCGCGGACCGCGTGCGCACTTCAGACGTTTCGGACTTTTTTCAGGTGCCCTCTGTCTTGCGGCCGTGATCGGCTATTCGTGGGGCCGGGACACAGGCCTGAAGGGTCTGCGCGAGGTGCAGTCCCACAAACTCGATGTCTACGTCAACGCGCTTCGCGACGTGCTTCTGCGCTACGACTACCTGCCTTCGGTCATCAGCCTCAACCGGGATGTGATCGATCTCATGAAGGAGCCCGACCGGGCGCAGAAGCTTCAGACCGTACAGAATTACCTGCAGCAGGCCAGCTTGAACGCGGGGGCCACGGCGATCTATGTCATGGATACCCAGGGCCTGACGATCTCGTCATCGAACTGGAACCAGTCCAATTCCTTCGTGGGCATGAATTTCTCGTACCGGCCTTATTTCAAGGACGGTCTGAAAGGCCTGCACGGGCGCTTCTACGCCATCGGTGCGGCCAACGCCGAACCCGGCTACTACGCCTCCTACGGGATCTACGATGGCGCAAAGCTTTTGGGCGTGGCCGCCGTCAAGATCAACCTCGACAAGATCGATGAATCCTGGCTCCAGGGAGGCGATGCCGTGCTCGTCTCCGACGCCAACGGCGTCGCGTTTTTGACGTCGGTGCCGCAGTGGCGGTTTAACATCCTAAAAGACCTGAGCGAGGAAACGCGCGAACGGCTTGCAGCGACGCGCCAGTACGATGCGATTGGTGCTTTGCGGCCAATCGGCTTTTCTGCGACGAAACGCCTGGACGCCGATACGATGATTGTGACGGCGCCTCGCCATATCCTCGACATCACGGCACCTGGCGGTCTGGAAACCTATCTCGCCCAAAGCCGCACGGTGCCGGGTACCACGTGGCGTCTGACCGTGCTCTCGCCGACGTCCCCGATCGAGCCGGTCGCCCAGGAGGCCGCCTTCGCCCTCGTGTTCATGGTGATTTTTATTACGCTCTTGGCCAAGTATGTCGACCAGTGGCGCCGTGCCACGGCCCAACAGCGCAGCGCCCAAGAAGCGCTCGTGAAGACCAACGACGAGCTCGAAAGAAAAGTCGAGGTACGCACGTTTGATCTTTCGAGCGCCAACGAGCGCTTAAGGGTCGAGATCGCGGAACGCCGGCGCGCCGAAGAGGCGCTCAAGAGCACCATGGAGGAACTCGTCCAGGCGGGAAAGATGGCTGCGCTTGGACAGATGTCGGCCGGAGTCACCCACGAGTTGAACCAGCCGCTGGTCGCCTTACACACCTTGTCCGATAACGCGATCGTGTTTCTCGAGCGCGGACAGGTCGACGAAGTGCAAGGCAACCTGCGTCTGATTGCCCAGCTTGTGACCCGGATGGGAAAGATCACGGCTCAGCTTAAGAAGTTTGCGCGCAAGGCTCCGGCCGAGATGGGACCGGTCGAGGTGGAGTGCGTGATCTCCGACGCCCTGTCTTTGTTCGAGCCGCGCCTGCGCGCAGAAGGGGTGAAGGTCGTCACCCAAGTCGATCTAGAGGCCATTGCCCGGTGTGATGCCAACCGGCTCGAGCAGGTGTTTGTGAACCTCTACAGCAATGCGTGCGACGCGATGGCCTCGTGTTCCGATCGCGTCCTCTCGACCCTGGTCAGCAAGGAAGGCGAGACGATCCAGATTCTGGTGCGCGATACCGGTGGCGGCATTCCCGCGCAGGTACTGCGACGCCTTTTCGAGCCCTTTAACACCACCAAGCAGCAAGGCGTCGGATTGGGTCTGGGGCTTACGATCTCGGCGGCCATTGTGCGTGAATTCGGAGGAAGCCTGAAAGCGCGCAACGTGGCGGGGGGCGCCGAATTCGCCATCGAATTGCGCGCCTTTGTCGACGCGTCCACCGAAGAGTTCGCCGATGCGTGAATGCCGACGCATTCTCTTCGTGGAGGACGATGCCGCAGTCCGGATCGGGATCAGCCAGGCCCTGCGCTTATCGGGAGTCGAAGTCGAGGAGTGCGAGTCGGCCGAGCAGGCGCTAAGGACCCTGCGTCCGGGATATGCCGGCATTCTCATGACCGACGTGCGGCTTCCGGGAATCGATGGGCTGGAGTTGCTGCGGCGGGCGATCGCGGTCGACGCCTCCTTGCCCGTGGTTCTCATCACGGGCCACGGCGATATCTCGATGGCGGTCGAGGCCATGCGAAGCGGCGCCTACGACTTCCTCGAGAAGCCCTTCTCGTCGGACAACATCACCGATGTCGCGCAGCGTGCATTGGAGAAAAGGGAGCTTACCTTCGAACTCGAGGCCTTGCGCCGTCGCCTTGCGGGACGCGATAACCTCGAGGCCAAACTGTTGGGAAGTGCGCAACGCATGCAGCATCTGCGCAATACCATCGAAAACGTCGGCGAGACCGACGCCAATGCGCTCCTCATCGGCGAAACCGGCACCGGCAAGGAACTCGTCGCCCGCTGTCTGCACGAATGCAGCAGCCGGCGCGAACACAATTTCGCTGCCATCAACTGCGCGGGCATTCCGGAGGCGCTTTTTGAGAGCGAGGTCTTCGGACATGAGCCCGGCTCGTTCACGGGTGCGACCAAACGCCGCGTGGGCAAAATCGAGTTTGCTGGCCGCGGCACCCTCTTTCTGGACGAGATCGAGGGCATGCCTCTGGCGCTGCAGGCCAAGCTATTGCGTGCCCTGCAGGAACGCCAATTCGAGCGCCTGGGTTCAAACGACATGCACCCCATGAATTGCCGCATCATCGCTGCGACCAAATGCGACCTGTTGTCGCTCGCCGAACGCGGCGAGTTCCGCGCCGACCTCTACTATCGCCTGGGCGTGGCTCTTTTGCAGATTCCGCCGTTGCGGGAACGTCAGGAAGACATCCCCCTTCTGTTTAGCACTTTTGTGACGGAAGCCGCGTCGCGCTACGGACGCGACGTACCCAATCTGTCAGAGACGCAGATGCGCCAACTCGTCCGCCGTCCTTGGCCTGGCAACGTCAGGGAATTGCGCAACGTCGCCGAGCAGTTCGTGCTGGGCCTTCTGCATTTTGGCCCGGACGACAGCCCCTTGACGCACAATGCACCCCGCTCCCTCGACGAGCAGATTGCAACTTTCGAGCGGCGTCTCATCGAAGATACGCTTGCGCAATGCGCCGGACGCATCAGTGCGGCCTGCGAGATCTTGAACGTGCCTCGAAACACGCTCTACGACAAGATGCGCCGCCTTGAGATCTTGCCGGAGCATTTCCGCTAGGTCTCGCGGCGGTCGCACCTGCAGCCAGCCACCTGCGCAAAGAGGACGCAGCCCACCCAGCCCTCCCTCCAAAGGAGCGGTGTCTCCTTCCACCTAATCCCGGGATTGATCCCGATCAATACCGAACTCGACCTCATGCGGTAGGGGTGGGTGTGGGTCTTCGGAACGTGTGGCGTTCTGGGCATCCTTGATCGAGATCAAGCTGCTCTGGGCCGTCCTTTTGTAGGCTTGGGTCAGACCGGCTCGGTCTGCAGCTGGAATCGCTATGCGTGACCGACGAGCGGGGTGCCCCGCTATGCCCGTTCCGATCACACCGATTTCTCATTTCATAGGCCTTCCTAGGTAGCGCAGTGCCAGCCACCCTTTCTGCCCATGCCGAGCATGCGGCGTCCTGCAGTTACTGCGGCGAGCCGATCCCCGTGGGGCGGGAAATCGCGGTCCGACTGAAGGGCGTCTCCCAGCCCATGTGTTGCCACGGCTGCGCCGCATTGGCGATGGTGGTGTCGGCCCGAATCCCCAGGGAAGCGGTGATTGCGAACCGCCATGAGCGGCTGGCCGTGGACAGAATTTCCTGCGCCAATTGTGTGAAGGCCATTGAAAGCACCCTGGAGAGGACCATCGGGGTGGCGGCGGCGAGGGTCGATCCCGTCTCCGAGCAGATCGAGGTGAGCTGGGACGACACCCAAGCCAGCCTTGGCACCATTCAGGGTGTCATAGAGCGCCTCGGATACCCTACTGCACTGATTCGCGATGCAGCGCGCCTGCGTGCCGACGGGCAGCGCGCCCCGTTCAAACGGATGCTGCTCGGCTGGCTCTTCATGATGCAAGTGATGATGGTCTCGGCGCCTTTCTATTACGCCGACCCCGGCGAAATTGCGCCCGACGTGGGCCAGCTCCTGCGGATCGCGCAGATTCTGCTGGTCTTGCCGGTCGTGACCTATTGCGCATGGCCGATCTACCGTGGAGCGCTACGTGATCTGCGCTTTTGGCAAATCGGCATGGATGTGCCCGTCACGCTGGCCATTGGCGTTGCCTTCGGTGGCAGCACAAGCGCGATCATTCAAGGCCACGGGACCGTGTACTTCGACTCGATTGCGATGTTCATCGCCCTCTTGACGACGTCGCGCTGGATGCAGCGGCGCGGACTGGCCAGGGCAGGGGCCTATCTTCGCAATCTGACCGAGCATTCCCTGCCGCGTGCAACGAAGCTTGCCGAAAGCGGGGCGGCGACCGAGGTGCGAACAGAAGACCTCGTTGCCGGCGACTGCATCCTGGTGCGTCCGGGCGAGATGGTCGGGGCCGATGGTCGTCTTGAAAACGGCGAAGGGCTGTGCTCCGAATCCCTCCTGACCGGCGAAAGCTACCCGATACAAAAACGGATCGGCGAGGCGGTCATGGCCGGTTCCGTGGCGGTCGACTCCGTCATGACCTTACGCGTCGAACGCGTGGGTTCGGATACCGCCTTAGCCGGAATCCAGCGGCTGGCGAGCGCTGCGAGCCGCTCGCGTCCCCAAAGCCTCGGCCTGGCCGAGCGCTGTGTTCCGGTGTTTTTACTGATCGTTCTGGCCGTCACGCTCGGCGCGGGTCTTTACTGGTGGAGGATCGATAGCAGTGCGGCGCTGCAGGTGATGATCGCGGTGCTGATCGTGACTTGTCCGTGTGCCTTGTCGATGGCCGCGCCCGTGAGCATCGCGGCAAGCCAGGCGGCGATGGCGGCGCGAGGCGTCCTCGTCGCGCGCGTGGGGGCCATCGAGACCCTAGCCCGCAGCGATCGCGTCGTCCTGGACAAGACAGGCACGCTCACGGAAGGAAAGATGCGGCTCTCGAAAATCCAGATTCTGCGAAACGACGTGGCCGAAGACGAGGCGCTGCGTCTTGCAGCATCCCTCGAGCAAGTCAGCAATCACCCCATCGCACGGGCTATTCGCGAGTCCTGCCGAACTCCGGTTGCGGTTCCGCAGAATGCGGTCTCGATCGCGGGTGCGGGAGCCCAGGGAGAACTCGAGGGGCGAAGGCTTAGGATCGGCACGGCTTCGTTTGCGATGGAAGGCCTTGCCCTTGAAGCGGTCCATTGCGAAGCCGATGCCGCCACGAGCGTCGCGTTTCTCGCCGATACGGCGGGCCCCCTGGCCTGCTTTCATCTGCAAGATCCGCTGCGCGCCGATGCCCACGAGTTCGTCGACGCACTGCGGGCCCACGGGCGGGAAGTGGACATCCTCTCGGGCGATCGCCAAGCCGTGGTTGAACTCGCGGGAATGGCACTGAGGGCCGATCACTTCAGGGGGGAATTAAAGCCTCAGGAAAAGCTCGAGGTGGTACGTCGGATGCAGTCCGCAGGCCATACCGTCCTCATGGTCGGAGACGGACTGAATGACGCTCCCGTCATCGCCCAGGCGGACGTGTCGGCCGCGTTTGCAACCGCCACGACGCTCGCCCAGACGCGTGCGGACTTCGTCGTCTTAAGCAGTCACTTTGCCGACTTGAAGGCCGCGATGGCCATTGCGTCGAAAACCCGCTGGATCATCCGCGAAAACCTGGGATGGGCACTGGTCTACAACGTCGTCGCGATTCCGGTGGCCGCCGCCGGATTTGTAACCCCCCTGTGGGCGGGGGTCGGGATGGCCGCAAGTTCCCTGGTCGTCGTAGCCAACGCCTTGCGACTACTACCTCATTGGTCCCATTCCAAAGTGAGCTGACGTGGAAATCCTCTATCTCTTGATCCCTCTGTCTGTGGGCCTGGCCCTCATCATCGGTGCCGTTTTGTGGTGGTCGGTCGATCACGACCAGTTTCAGGATCTGGAAGCGGAAGGGCGTCGTATTTTGGACGATGCGCCATCGGATTCAACCTCCATTTGACGGGGATCAAGAGGTCGCAACGCCGTTCTTCCTAAGATTCCGGGTGTGCGCTGGAACTCCGTGCGGCGCGCCCTTAAGAATCCGAGTGAGGAAAAGCATGGCGACATCTACTGCATTGAATCCATCGGCGAGCGTCCCGGTAGGCGAAACCTACAAGGACGACGTTGTGAAGTACTTCACGGTTATGACTATCGTGTGGGGCATCGTTGGCATGCTCGTTGGCGTCATCATCGCCTCCGAACTGGTGTGGCCCGACATGCTGGCCGGTATTCCCTGGCTCTCCTACGGGCGGCTTCGGCCCCTGCACACGAATGCGGTGATTTTCGCCTTCGGTGGTTGTGCCCTCATGGCCACCAGTCTCTATGTCGTCCAGCGCACCTGCCACGTACGCCTGGCCTTTGGCTGGCTCGCCGATTTTGTCTTCTGGGGCTGGCAGCTCGTCATTGTCCTGGCCGCGATCACCTTGCCTTTGGGTTTTACGAGCGGCAAGGAATACGCCGAACTCGAGTGGCCGATCGATCTGCTCATCACCGTCGTCTGGGTCGCCTACGCCGTGGTCTTTTTCGGCACGATCGCGCGCCGCCGCGTCCAACATATTTATGTGGCGAACTGGTTCTTCGGGGCCTTCATCATCGTCATTGCGCTCCTTCACGTCGTCAACAACGCTGAAGTCCCGGTGACCTTCTGGCCCATGAAGTCCTACTCGGCCTATGCGGGCGTGCAGGATGCGATGGTCGAGTGGTGGTATGGACATAACGCGGTGGGCTTCTTTTTGACCGCGGGCTTTCTGGGGATCATGTACTACTTCATTCCCAAGGAGGCGGGCCGCCCCATCTACTCGTACCGGCTGTCGGTGGTTCACTTCTGGGCCCTCATCTTCACCTACATGTGGGCCGGCCCCCATCACCTCCAGTACACCGCGCTGCCGGACTGGACGCAATCGCTGGGAATGATCTTCTCCCTGATTCTGCTTGCGCCCTCCTGGGGCGGGATGATCAACGGCATGATGACGCTCTCGGGGTCCTGGTACAAACTGCGCGAGGATCCGATCCTGAAGTTCCTCATCGTGTCACTCTCGTTCTACGGCATGTCGACATTCGAGGGACCGATGATGTCGATTAAGACCGTCAACGCCCTGTCGCACTACACCGATTGGGGCATCGCGCACGTGCACTCGGGCGCTCTGGGCTGGGTCGGGTTGATCACGATCGGCTCACTCTACTACCTCGTGCCGCGCATGGTCGGCAAGACCGCGATGTACAGCAAATCGGCCATCAATCTGCACTTCTGGGTTGCGACCATTGGGGTGGTCCTCTATATCGCGGCAATGTGGATGGCCGGCGTCATGGAGGGACTCATGTGGCGTGCAGTCAGTGAGGAAGGCACTTTGATCTATACGTTCGCCGAGGTCGTGAAATCGACGAAGCCGTTCTATTTCGTCCGGCTCTTGGGCGGCGTGATGTATCTGTCGGGGATGTTCATCATGGCTTGGAATACCTACAAGACGATGGTCAGTGGAAAGTCCGTCGCGATTCCCGTCGTGGCCGTCGTGCCCGTCGTGCCCGCTGGGCTCGTCGCAGCGTCGTAAAGAACAGGGAGCGAAGTAAATGAAACTGACTCATGACCTAATTGAGCGCAAGAGCGGGTTGATGATCATCCTCATCGTGCTCGTCGTCGCCGTGGGCGGGATGGTCGAGATCGTACCGTTGTGGTTTCAGAAGAGCACGACTGAACCGCTGACCGGCCTAAAACCTTATCCCGCGCTCCAGCTCGAGGGACGCGACGTTTATCTCAGGGAAGGCTGCTACAACTGCCATTCCCAGATGATTCGCCCGCTCAGAGCCGAAGTGCTGCGCTACGGTCACTACTCCGTGGCAGGCGAATCCGTGTACGACCATCCGTTCCAGTGGGGAAGCAAGCGCACCGGCCCTGATCTGGCGCGCGTGGGAGGACGCTATTCAGACGAATGGCATCGCATCCATCTGAACAGTCCCCGCGACGTCGTCCCCGAATCCGTCATGCCGAGTTACCCGTGGCTTGCGACGGCCGTATTGGATGGGAAGGACACGGGGGCCAAGATGCGTGCACTGCGCACGGTCGGCGTTCCCTACACCGACGAAGACATCGCCCATGCCGGCGACGACGTGCGCGGCAAGACCGAGCAGGATGCACTCATCGCCTATCTCCAGAACCTGGGTCTTCTCCTGAAAAGCTCCAACTGACACCATGGATATCAATCTTATTCGCGAAGTGGTCACCGTCCTTTCGTTCCTCATTTTTGCGGGGATTCTCTATTGGGCCCGGGATAGTCTGAACGACAAGAAATTTCACGACGCCTCCTTGGTCCCGCTCGAAGACGACGGGCTCGAATCGGAGGAACAGTCATGAGCGACGCCGTCTCACCCTTTTGGGACTACTACGTTGCGATCATCGCGGTCGCCTCGATTCTCGGCTGTGCCGTACTCTTGCTCTCGCAAAACCGGGTGCCGACGAAGAAGAGCAACGACCCAACACCGGTCGAGTCGACCGGGCACGTTTGGGACGGCGATCTGGCCGAACTGAACAATCCCCTGCCGCGCTGGTGGATGTGGCTTTTCTATATCACGATCGTCTTTGGCCTCGTCTACCTGGTTCTGTATCCGGCGACCAGCATCTACGGTGGCCTTTTGGGCTGGACCTCGCACGGGGCACTGGCGAAGGAGACCGCGGCAGCCGAAGCGCAGGTCGCCCCCATCTACGCCAAGTATCGGGCGCTGGATATCCCGACACTGGCGGGCGATCCCCAGGCCCACTTGATCGGTGAGCGGCTCTTCATGAACAACTGCTCGCAATGCCATGGATCCGATGCACGTGGATCGAAAGGCTTTCCGAATCTGACCGACCAGGACTGGCTCTATGGTGGCTCGCCCGCGATCATCGAGCAGACCATCTTGCACGGTCGCCACGGCCTCATGCCCTCGATGTCTGCGGCCGTAGGCTCGCCCGACGACGTTCGCAATGTCGCCAACTACGTGCGCTCCTTGTCCGGCTCCCCGCACGATGGCGTGCGCGCCGCACTCGGCAAGCCGAAGTTCGAAGTTTGTGCGGCCTGTCACGGTGCCGACGGCAAGGGCAATCAGGCGCTGGGCGCGCCCGACCTTTCCGACCAGGTCTGGCTTTTCGGCGGCGATGTGGAAACCATCATGCAGACCGTCAACAACGGCCGGGAAAGCGTGATGCCCGCGCATGAGGAGATCCTCGGCCCCGATCGCGTCCACCTGCTGGCGGCCTACGTGTGGAGCCTGTCAAACACGCCCGGGGCAAAATGAGCGAAGTGGAGCACCCGGAAAAAATCGACGTGGCCCAGAAGTCCTCTGGGCCACGCTCGCGCGTCATTCCGATCGCGCCGTCTTCGGGTGACGATTCGGGAGCTCTCTACGAGGTCCGCAAGAAGATCTACCCGCGGGCCTTGTCAGGGTGGTTTGCGACCTGGCGCTGGGTTTTGGTGGCGATAACGCAAGCCGTCTTCTATCTGACCCCATGGCTGCGCTGGAACGGGCGGCCCCTCATGTTGTTCGATTTGGCCGCGCGCAAGTTCTTCATCGGCAGCTTCGTCTTCTGGCCCCAGGATTTCATCTACCTGTCGCTCTTGCTGATTGCCTCGGCTCTCGCGCTGTTTCTGTTTACCGCGTTGGGCGGTCGGTTGTGGTGCGGATACGCCTGCCCCCAGACGGTCTATACCGAGCTCTTTCTTCTGATCGAGCGCAAAGTCGAAGGTAATCGCCACGAGCAGTTGCGGCTGGATCGCGGGCCGCGCGACTTTGAGCGCCTCGCGAAAAAGACCATCAAGCACGTCCTGTGGATCCTGCTGTCCCTCTACACCGGGCTGACCTTTGTCGGCTACTTCAC
Source organism: Burkholderiaceae bacterium (assembly GCA_049514215.1). Classification (GTDB taxonomy): domain Bacteria; phylum Pseudomonadota; class Gammaproteobacteria; order Burkholderiales; family Burkholderiaceae_D; genus BOG-994. The sequence goes on along the minus strand of JBEKVI010000004.1, from coordinate 106,805 downwards.
GCCCATTCGGACCTTGATTCCCGAGATCTGGAACTTCGGCGTCGGCCCCTGGGAGACATTCTGGGTCTTCTTCTACGGCTTCGCGACCTACGGCAATGCGGGATTCATGCGCGAACAGGTGTGCAAATACATGTGTCCCTATGCGCGGTTTCAAAGCGCCATGTTCGACCGCGATACCCTCATCGTCACCTACGACGTCCAGCGCGGCGAACCGAGAGGATCGCGCAGCCGCAGCGCTGATCTTGCGACCTTGGGACTGGGCTCCTGCGTCGATTGCGGAGTATGTGTGGAGGTCTGTCCGACCGGGATCGACATCCGCGAGGGGCTGCAGTACGAATGCATCGGCTGCGCGGCGTGCATCGACGGGTGCAACCAGATCATGGGGAAAATGGGCTATCCGCCCGGCCTCATCCGCTATACCACGGAAAACGCGCTGGACGGACATTGGAGCAAGGCGTACATGTGGCGCCGTCTGGTGCGCCCGCGCGTTCTCGCCTATGCGGCGATCCTCATCGCCTTGGTCGGCGGCACCATCGGCTCGCTGGTCACACGGGTGCCCTTGCAGATGGATGTGATGCGCGATCGCAAGGCGCTTTCGCGGGCCATCACCGTAGAGGGACAATCCGGCTGGATCGAGAATACCTATCGCCTGCAGATCATGAACATGGACGAAGAGCCCCATCGCTATCGGATCAGCGTTTCGGGTCTTCCCGGCATTGCGCTGGAGGACAGTCCAGAGATCCTGATCGACTCGACCGAGAGCCGGACCCTTGCGATCAACGCGCGCATACCGCCCGAACAACTCGAGCCCGGTTCCCACCATATTTTCCTGAAGATCGAGGCCGAGGATGCGCCCCGGATTCAAAGGATCGAACAGGCAGCGTTCCTGCTGCCCCTGTGACGCACCGAGGAGTCGCCATGAAGCCCAGTGAACGTGTGGACGTCTTGCCGTGGTATCGCCAGTCGTGGCCCATTTTCGTCTTCAGCTTGCCAGCGATCGCGGTGGTCGCCTCCTTCATTTCGTTGGGACTGGCCGTCCACAATCGCGACACCCTGGTTTCGGGCGACTACTACAAGCAGGGGCTTACGGTAAATGAGCGCATCGAGCGCGACGAAGTCGCCGCCCGCGGCCATATCGCAGCTAACGTGACTTTCAGGGCCGAGGGGTCGAAAAGCCTAGTGCAAGTGGAACTCACCGGACATCCGGAACTGCTGGACGCAGGCGGGGCACCGGTGCTCAAGCTCATGCACCCGACCGATGATCTGGCAGACCTGACTATCGTTCTTCAAAAAAGCGCCGCGGACAACACCTGGACCGGGACCAGTCCGTCCCCGTCAGAGAAGGTGGCCTGGCAGATGAGCTTGGAGAACAGTCTCTGGCGCATCGGTACCGATGCTGCAGTCCATCCCGGGACCCCGGCCCGTCTCATCTCCCTCGTTTCGGCGGAGTCGTAAATGGGCCCACGCCTGATCTGGATCCTTTGGCCGGCCTTTGTGGTGAGCGGCGCGGCCTGTGGAGTCTTCTTCTCCATCGTGGATCCGGTCGATTTGGTGTTGTTCGGCCACCAGCTCCAGCTCAGCCGTATGGGGGCCTACACGACTGGATTTTTTGGGTTCTGGGGGATCGGCGCGCTCTCATCGGCCATGACGGTGCTCTTGAGCCAATCTCCCTGGGAAGTCAATCGCTGTCCGGTCCCGCTGAGCGAGCGGGCCTGCCAGTTCAAGCCCTCCAGCTCGGATGAAGCACCGGGGGGAGTCGGGTAAGGGCGGCTCCTTTCCTTGAGAGGACCGCACCCGGGGTGGGGCCCGGGAAGGGCCTTTTGACGCGGATCAACGCGTTCTTCCTTCACGCTCGCATAATGCGGTGATGGAAGTCTCCCTACTTCAACCCGCGCGCCGGAGCGCATCTGCACTGCCGGACGCGGCACTGCTGCGCAAGTTTGACGTTCCCGGTCCAAGATACACCTCGTACCCGCCGGCTGATCGATTCGTTGATGGATTCGGTCCAACGGATTATGCGAACTGGCTTCATCGCCGCGACGGCAGCGCGCAGGACGGCGTGAATGTCGCCGGGCTGTCACTCTATGTCCACGTGCCCTTTTGCGCGAACGTATGCTACTACTGCGCGTGCAACAAGGTCGTCACACGCAATTACGCGCGCGCGACGATCTATCTCGACGCATTGGAAAAAGAGGTGGAACTGGTCTCGGCCGCGCTCAAGGGCAGCCGGCATGTCGAGCAGGTCCACTTGGGAGGCGGCACCCCGACGTTTCTGAATCCGTCCGAACTCGAACGCTTGATGTCGCTCTTGCGCCGGAATTTCGAGTGGACGTCAGACGCGGAGATCGGGCTCGAGGTCGATCCGAGAACCGTGGGCCCAAACGAGATCGCGATCTACCGCGAGATGGGATATAACCGGCTCAGCCTCGGTGTTCAGGACTTCGATCTCACGGTGCAGCGCGCGATCAATCGCGTGCAAAGCGTCGAGAAAACGGCGGCCATCGTCGCGGCCGCCCGTCTAGAGGGTTATCGATCGGTGAATCTGGATCTGATCTACGGCCTGCCCCACCAGAATCGCTCAACCTTCGCCCACACAGTCGACGAAGTACTACGCCTGCGCCCCGACCGGATCGCTTTGTATCACTACGCCCATCTGCCCGAGCGCTTCAAACCCCAGCGCCGCATCGCCACCGTGGATCTTCCCACGAGCGAAGAGAAGATGGCGATCATGCTCGATGCCGTCGAGCGACTGGGCGAGGCGGGTTATACGTACATCGGCATGGACCATTTCGCGCTGCCCGAGGACGAACTGGCACGGGCGCAGGAAGAAGGCCGTCTGCATCGCAATTTCCAGGGCTACAGCACGCGGCCCGATTGCGACCTTTTGGGTTTTGGGGTGTCCGCCATCGGTCGCGTCGGACCGACCTACGTACAGAATCATCGCGAACTGGACGACTACTACGAGAGCGTGAACAGCGGCGCTTTGCCGGTGGCGCGCGGCATAGCGCTGTCCAATGACGATGTCATCAGGCGTTCCGTCATCATGTCGCTCATGTGTCAGTTCGGACTCGAGAAGCCGAGCTTGCGCAACCGGTTCGGGATCGACTTCGACGTCTATTTCCGAGACGAGCTGGAATCCCTTGACGATCTGGTCTTAGACGGGCTCGTCGAATTGCATCCGGATCGGATTCGGGTGACCCCTCAGGGGCGCTTTCTGGTGCGTGCGATCGCGATGCGTTTTGACGCGGGTCTTAAGCACAGTGGCGGCGCGCGACGCTATTCGAAGATCGTGTAGTCGGTCATGCTAAGCCCCGCGGCGCTTTCGGGCAGTCTACTTGCGGGGTTCCTGGCGACCGGTCATTGTCTGACGATGTGCGGCCCGATGATCGCCAACGGCACACCGACGGGTCCCGTCATTCCGATCGTCGCGTCAGGGCGACGGCCTTTACTGCCTTGGCTAAGGCAGGCCGGGCGCGTGTCGACTTATGTCGTCCTGGGCGCCCTCGCGGGCGGGTTCGGTGCGGCTCTTTCGGTCGCGGTCGCCTGGATCCGCTTCGAATCCGTCCTTTATCTTTTATTCAATGTGGCGCTTATCGCGCTTGGACTGCACGTCTTCGGAGTCCGGCTTCCAGCAGCGCTCGAATCGGCGGCGCTCGCCGCCTGGAAGTCGGTTCTCGCGCACGCGCCGAACTGGCTACCGCACTCGGGAGGCCATGGCCCCTTCCTTTCGGGCCTTGTCTGGGGACTTGTGCCCTGTGCGGCCGTCTATTCCGTCCTGCCTTTGGCACTCCTGTCCGGCTCGGCCTCCGAGGGCGCGGTGCTCCTTTTCCTATTTGGCATCGCAACCATTCCCGGGCATCTTCTTCTGGCCTCGGCGTACCGGGGCGCCCGGCGCGCCGGCAAACGCATTTTCTCGGTCTGGCTACCCCGGGCTTTCGGGGTCGCCATCGTGCTTTGGGGGCTCGCTGGTGCAGGCTTCGCCTTGGGTCTCGCCGAGAGGCCCTCTGCGCTCCTGGCCCAATGGTGCACGGCCCGATAGGCTCACTTCAGCCATTCCTATCCCAGCGTGCTGGGCCACGTCTGTGGCGACGCCGAGGGTGAGAGATCCAGCTGACAGAGTACTTGTCCCTATCCCTTTCTGGGCGTTTTGGCGGCAGGCCTTGATTTAGATCAAGGTCCGGGCTCGAACGCGGGTCAGCCGCATCAAGAAGTCCCACGAATCACCGATAAGGAAGGCGAGCCTCTGTAGAGCAATCGGTATGGCCGATGGACTGCCCGGACGGAACCCCTATGGGTGTCGATCGAAGGTCCACGAAGTGGATTGAGCTTCAGTTAGGCGCAACCGACGCCCCTTGCGATCCAAGGCGGTGCAGTGGCCAGGCGATTCATTCTTAACCAAGAGAGCAAGATGAAACTTAGAAACTTCAAAATCGGAGCGCGTCTTTCGGGCGCTTTTACCATTGTTGTAGTGTTGCTGGTCGTCACCGCTGCTGCGGCCCTCGTTTGCCTCAGCCGCACCAACGACGCGATTGAAGACATCACAGGTGATCGCGTTCCAAAGGTGGAAACTGCCAACCGTTGGATGGTTGAATTGCTTCAGTCGTCTCGCCACAATCGCAACATGCTCCTCTTGAGCGATGCCGGGAAAATCAAAGACGAGATGGAGGCCAGTGCAGCGTCCAGAGCGCTTACCGCCGATTATGCGAAAAAACTCGAATCCATGGTCAACACCCCCGAGGGTAAGGCTGCCCTGAAGGTCGTTCTTGACGCACGGACGGCGTACATGCCGGCCGAGAGCGAGTATTTGCATTTTGTCGAAACGGGTAAGCTGGGGGAGGCAAAAGAGCAGCTCTTTGGAACCGCTAAGCCTCTCAACGACAAGTACGTTGGTGCGCTGAGCGAATTCATCGAAGCGCAAAACAAAATCATCGCCACGCGCACGGCCTCGGCGAAAGAATCCTATGACTTCAGTCGCGCTCTCATGATCGGTCTTGCGATCCTCGCCGTGGCGCTGGCTGGTCTTCTCGCCTTTCTGATCACGCGCAGCATCACGCGTCCGTTGAGTCAGGCGCTTGAAGCAGCGCAGGCGGTGGCACGGGGTGACCTCACGACCCAGGTCCAATCGGACTCCCGTGATGAAGTCGGACAGCTCATCGACGCCATGGGTGAGATGACCACGACTCTAGGCAACGTGATCGGCGCCCAGAATCGGATGGCCGAGGCGCACGAGTTAGGCGAGATCGACGAGCGCATGCCGGCGGACAGCTATCCGGGTGTGTATAGCGAGATGGCGCAAAAGGTTAATGAGATGGTCGCATCCCACATCGCCGTCAAGTTCCAGTTCAGGGACGTCGTGATGCACTATGCCGAAGGCGACTTCAGCGTGGATATGCCCGTGTTGCCAGGGAAGAAAGTGCAGATCACCAACGCGGCTGCCGCAGTCAAGAAGGCCCTGATGGACGTAAGCGCGCAGATCGCTACGCTTTCGACCGCAGCGGCGCGAGGCGATTTCTCGGCGCGCGGCGACGAGAGTCAGTTCAAGAACGCGTTTCGTGACATCGTGTTGCAGTTGAACAAGCTCATGGAGGTCGCGGATCGGGGTCTGGGCGACGTGGCGCGCGTGCTCAATGCGTTAGCCGACGGCAACCTCACGGAGAAGATCGAAGCCGACTACGAAGGCACTTTTGGCGAACTCAAGACGAGTTCCAATCTGACCGTAGCTCAGCTCGCCCAGATCGTCATGCAAATCCGCGAATCGTCCGAGGCCATCAACACCGCAGCCCGCGAGATTGCCCAGGGCAATACCGATCTGTCCTCGCGCACCGAGGAACAGGCGGCCAGTCTCGAGGAGACCGCGAGCTCGATGGAGGAGCTGACCGCCACGGTGCGTCAAAATGCAGAAAATGCCCAGCAGGCGAACCAGCTGGCGCTGTCCGCCTCCGAAGTCGCGACCACCGGCGGCACCGTGGTCGGAGAGGTCGTACGTACCATGGCCTCGATTAGCGATGCGTCCCGGAAAATCTCGGACATCATCGGCGTGATTGATGGCATCGCGTTTCAGACCAACATCTTGGCGCTCAACGCTGCAGTCGAGGCTGCTCGAGCCGGAGAACAAGGCCGTGGATTCGCCGTGGTCGCAAGCGAGGTCCGAAGCCTTGCCCAGCGTAGTGCGGCAGCCGCCAAGGAGATCAAGGATCTGATCGGCAACTCGTCGGAGAAGGTCGAGGCTGGCTCGAAGCTGGTCAACCAGGCCGGCGAGACCATGGAAGAAGTCGTGCGCAGCGTCAAGCGGGTGACCGACATCATCAGCGAGATTACCGCGGCCTCCAAGGAACAAAGCGCCGGGATCGAGCAGATCAATCAGGCGATCACCCAGATGGACCAGGTCACGCAGCAAAACGCAGCGCTCGTGGAGCAGGCTGCGGCGGCGGCCGAGTCGATGGAAGAGCAGTCCAAAGGACTCCAGACGGCTGTGAGCGTGTTTAGGATCGCGCGCTCCGATGCCCCTGAAGTCACCAAGCAATCCCTGCGGCTTGCCCCTCCCAAATCCCAGGCCTCGCCCGCCAGATCGAAAGCGGCAAAGGCACGCCTCGTCGAGAGCCGGCCCGCCAAGGTGGTGAACGGATCGAGCGACTGGGAGAGTTTTTAAGAATTCGATCTCAGGTCCCACCCCACAAGGGTGGGACCATCCATTTCAGGGACCATCAAATGACCAAGTCACAAGCAGCAACAGCTTCGGTTTTCTCCGGCAGAAACGAGTTTCTGACGTTCAAGCTCGGTGAGGAAGACTACGGGATCGACATCCTGAAGGTGAAGGAAATCCGCAGCCGGGACCTCATCACCCGCATCGCCAATGCACCCAAGTTCATCCGCGGCATCCTGAATCTGCGCGGAACGATCATTCCGATTATCGATCTACGGATCAAGTTCGGGCTGGAATCGTCCGCTCAGAGTGATCTCTCGGTTGTGATCGTCTTGCAGCTCGAGGGCCAGACCGTTGGAGTCGGCGTCGATTCCGTCTCGGATGTCGTGGGTCTGTCCGCGGAGGAGATCCTGCCTGCGCCGGAGTTTGGCTCGATGCTCGACACCCGCTATATCTGCGGGATCGCCACCATCGAGGGGCGCATGCTCATCCTAATGGATATTGAGAAGGTCTTCTCCGCGCTCGAACTAACCGCAGTCGAGGACGCAACGCCCCTGGCTGAGACCGCCTGATCGGCTGAATGAAAGCGCCCGGGCACGAACGCCGGGCGGCCAAAGGCTGTGAGGGGAGTCGAGTCTTCCCTGAGCTGGACCCCTTCGGCCTTAGATCCCGGGAGTTGTCCTCTGCCCAGGTAGATCAAGGGGGCCTTCGGTCAGCCCGGGCATGATGGGTTCCCGCGCTTCGGCGCTCTTGCCTCGTGCTTGCCACGGGTGGGTCGATACCGAGTAGGGCGCGAGCCGGATGGGGTTTCTCCAAAGCGGCTCATGCGCGCTCCAAGCCCCTTTTCTCGTCCGACATGTGCCCTGGTTCCGCGTCAGGCCGCTATAGGTCGCGTTGGAGCGCCTAGCGCGCGCGGGCCTGGAGTGTGACCTTCTCCGGCTTTCCCTTCAGCCGACCCAAGTCGGGCACGGGAGCTTTTGGGGGCACGAGCAGCAGGGGGATCCGCGAGAGCCTGAGCGAATGCTCGGCGACGCTACCTAGCATGAGGCGACGAAAGCCTCTGCGACCGTGCGTGCCCATCACGAGCAAGTCGGCCCCGAATTCGGTTGCGCTCGTGACGATCAGTTGGGCGACGTCCTCAAATCCCACGCCTTCGACGATGCGAGCCTCACCATCGACACCGGCTTCTTTCATCTTTTCAACAGCACGGCTGGTGACGGTTCTGCCTTCCTCGAAGATCGCTTCCCTCACCAGGGGGGAGTCATAGTCGGTTGCCTCGTAACCTACGACCGGCACGCTGACCACGAAAAGAGGTTGGAGAATCGCACCGACCGACCGGCATAACGTGATCGACGCTTCCAGCGCGAGCGCTGATACATCACTTCCATCGACCGCGACTACGACTCGTGTGTACATGATCTCTCCTCTGCCGACTCCGACGAACTTTGCGCCACCAATAGCGCGATCCTACGAGGGGCGCAGAGACGATCATGTGATCTAAATCAACACAGCTTGGCCGCGCGGGAAGCGCGTCCGCCGCAAAGCGACATTCGCAGTCGCCCTGGTTTGTCAAACACGTCCTCTGTTACGAAGCGTTTACAAAGGATTACCCAAAGGCAACTCGCGTTCGCACGGGATTATCCGTCGCGTCCCACCATTCAACTATCCGACGGATCACGTGAATGGGAGAAAATGATGCTGGCTACCGCCCCGATCGCATTCGACTCAGCCAAAGCGCGGCGCACCACCAATAAGGCCCCGCTGAAGGCGAGCCGCATTTCCGCCAGCACACTGCCCTCGGGCCAGGACATCCCCGAAATGCTCCAGCTGCTCAAGGCGACGCTTTCGCCGGTGCGACGCGTCGTCCACACGGGTGAGGTCATCTCGCGCGCGGGTGAACGCTTCGGTAAGCTCTACGTACTGAGTCTCGGGTCGTTCAAGATCGTCAATCTCGCCTCCGACGGCCGCGAACAACTGGTCGGTCTGAAATTTCGCGGCGACTGGCTCGGTTTCGACGGCATCGCCACCGGTCGCTACTCGTGTGACGCGATCGCCATGGACGTGAGCGAAATCTGGGAGGTCCCGTACGAGGAGTTGCTGACCGCAAGCGTGCAAAACCCCGATCTGCTGATGCTCGTCCATTCAGCGATGAGTGCCGAGATCGCACGTGACCACGACACGCTCATGAGCGTGTGCACGCTCCCGGCGGACGCGCGCGTGGCCCACTTTTTGCACTCCTGGTCCGATGCCATGGCCACGCGGGGTTTGAGAGCCGATCAAATCACCTTGAGCATGACGCGCGCCGAGATCGGAAGCTATCTGGGCATGACGCTCGAGTCGGTGAGTCGAGCCTTGTCCAACCTGGCCAAGCGCAACCTTATTTGTTTCGATGCGAGGGATCGCCGCGCAATCGGGATTCCGGGGGTCGAAGCACTGGCGCGTTTTGTCGATGACCGGCTCTTTCCCGAGGGCACTCCGCTGCAATAAGAATGTTCCACCGCCCCGCGCTCAGTTCGCAGTTCGGGCCGCAAAAAGCTTCGTGATGGCGCGACCCAAGGCGGCCTGGGTGAATGGCTTACGCAACAGGTCTTGCGAAGCCGACGCGCCGGCGTCGATGTCGAGCAGTTCCGAGGAATAGCCCGACATCAGGAGCACCGGAAGTGCAGGTGCGCGACTTCTGGCCAGTTCGGACAGCTCGGTCCCGCGCATGCCCGCTCCGAGTGCGACGTCGGAGACCAGCAGGTCGAACGGCGTATGGGCGATTTGTTCGAGCGCCTTCTCAGCGCTGTCGACGGCCTCTACAGCGCAACCCAGTCCGATCAGAAAGGCGTGCACGACTTCGCAAACTGCGGCATCGTCTTCCACCAACAACACCTTCATCCCGGGCGGCACTTGCGCCTGTTCGGGCTCGTTGCCCAAGGCCTCCACGTCACTATTGAGTAGGCGAGGGATGTAAAGCGCAATCTCGGTGCCCACGCCGGGCTCGCTTTCGATCGTGATCGAGCCCTTGGATTGCTTGATATACCCGTAGACCGTACTGAGTCCGAGCCCCGTGCCCCGACCCACGGCTTTGGTTGTATAGAAGGGCTCGAAGGCCCGTGCTTTCACCTCTGTGGACATGCCGCTGCCATTGTCTGTGATGACCAGTTCCACATAGTGCTCTGAGGCCTGCGTGGGATCGTCCAGGGCCTCCAGTGCCGCGGAAGGCAGCGTGTCGCAGACGTTGGCCCGAAAGCGCAGCGTTCCCCCATTGGGCATGGCGTCTCTGGAATTCAAGGCGATGTTCAGGAGCGCGGACTCCAGCTGACCGGCGTCGGCCAGAACGAGCAGGCGAAGGGGAGGCACCTCGATATCGATACGGATACGCTGATCGAGCGTTCGGTGAAGCATGTCCGACAGCGAATAGAGCATCACGCGGATGTCAACGACGCTCGACTGGAGGACTTGACGTCGCGAAAACGCCAGAAGCTTTCCCGTGAGCTCCGCGCCGCGCTTGGCCGCGCGCAACGCCGCAGCCAGCATTTCCTTGGCCAGAGCGTTTTGGGCGAGGTCAGGTAATTCTTCGAGGATCTGCAGGTTGCCCTGCACGACCGTGAGCAGATTGTTGAAGTCGTGGGCGATTCCCCCGGTCAGTTGGCCGACGCTCTCGAGCCTTTGAGCGTGGTTTAAGGCATCCTCGGAGCGCGCGCGTTGTAAGGTCGTGGCCACCAGGTTGGCGATCGACTCCATAAAGCGCATCTCATCGTCGCCAAAGCGATTGGCGAGTGTCGATCGAACCTCGAGTACACCCACGATCTTGCCACGGTCGAAAAGCGGAACGGCCAACGCACTGACGAGATCTCCCCGTCTGGCGACGGCCGAGCCGAGCATCTGCGCCTCCTCCGCTCGATTGGAGACGGCGATCGGCCGTCGTTCGGCCAAAACCCGGCTTACGAGCGATTTCCCCTGATCGGCCACGCGCTCACCGATATTCTGGACGGCGAGGGGACCGGCGACGCCCGAGATGGTGAGAACACGCGTCCCACTGTCGACCAAAGCGAGGATGGCGGATTCGACCTGAAGCGCGGTCACTACCACTTCCGGTGCGTGCGCAAGAAAGCGCTGCATCTCGCGCTCGTCGACAGAAAGCCGTCCGAACAGCGCGAGCTGTTCACTGTAAAGGGCCCGCTGAAGCGCCTGTTTGACACGCGGATAGTCGCCGATGTCGCGAATTGCAGCGACTACGAACGGCATCCCATGAGGTTGCAGCGGGCTTAGCGCAATTTCGACTCGGACCGTAGTTCCATCTTTGCGCTTCGCCTGCAGGTCCATCTTCAATCCCATCGGCCGCGCATGCGGTGCGCGGCCGTAGGACTCGCGATGGGCTTCGTGGCTTGGCCGAACGCTATCGGGGACGAGCGCATCCACGTTTAGGGAGCGCAGTTCCTCCATGCTGTAGCCCAAAAGAGCGGCTGCAGCGGGATTGGCGAGAACGATGTCACCCTTTTCGTCGACCACGAGCATCGAGTCGGGGTAAGCCAGAAACAGCGAGCGAAACAGAGACTCACCGCTGGTCCGGCGGCGATCCAGGATACGGCTGGTCGCGCTTGCAGGCCTATCCACGCTGGACGATGGTCACCGCCGGGATGAAGATGTACCCCGCGCCCCGGATCGACTTCAGGATCTGGGGGTTTTCGGGATCAACTTCGAGTTTCTTTCGGAGCCGTCCCACTTGCACGTCGATGGTTCGATCGTAGGGTCCCGGTTCGCGTCCACGGGTCTGCTCAAGGAGGAAATCGCGCGATAAGACCCGCCCTCGATGCTGTGCAAAAGTCGCAAGCAGGTCAAATTCGCCGCTCGTTAAGGCAACTTCGTGTCCGTCCTTGTGCGTGATCCGGCGGGCACCCAGATCCATCTCCCAAGGCTCGAAACACAGCGTGGGCAAGCTCACGGCATTCGACGCTGCCGTGGCGGCCTCGATTGGCATGGTCACGCGCCGCAAAACCGCCTTGATGCGTGCCAGCAGTTCGCGCATCTCAAACGGTTTCGTGATGTAGTCGTCCGCTCCCAGTTCCAATCCGACGACCTTGTCGACCGCGTCACCGCGACCCGTCAATATCACGAGACCGCAGCTTGCCCGTTCACGAACCTGTCTTGCAACGAGAAAGCCGTCTTCTCCGGGCAGGCCGAGGTCGAGCAAGACCAAGGCAGGAGGGTCGGTTGCCAAAAGTTCGAGGAGGGCACGTCCGCTCGACAGGCGTGTGACACGAAAGCCTTGGCTTGACAGGTAGGTCGCTAAGAGCTGCGTGATGTCGACCTCGTCGTCGACCACGGCGATATGAACGGGAAGGCTCACCTGAGCTAAAAGTCCGGTTGGTCGTTCGATTGGGGTCGTTTGGCCCAAAGGTTACCACGCGCGCCGGCAAGGTTCATCACGGCTGCGCCGACCCAGGGATCGGACCTCGGTGAGCCATCGAGCGGATCTGCGGTCGTGGGTCCGATGCGGCGTCGGGATATTCGCGCAGTCGTGACCGCCGAGTTGATCTGGGTCAACGAGGGCGCCTCGCGGCGCCCTAAGATGTGGATGAGCCGATGGTCCTTGGGTCGGAGTCAGCCAGCGATGGGCTTCTGACGGCGGGCTTGGCCGTCCACCGAAATTGGGAGGAATGTCATGAACGCAACAGTGCTGCCACCGGACCAGAATTCCGTCGTCCCGAGCGAATCGCAACAGGAGCGAATCACCGAGGAACAGATGCGCGAGCACATCGGCCGGCTGGCCCCGGAAATTGCCGTGATCGTGCACGGTAACATCGCTTATCTAAAGGGCACCTGTCGCAGTGCCGACGAGCGCCAGGCGGTCCTCGAAATAGCGTGGCTTACCGACGGGGTCGTGAAAGTCGTCGACGAGATGTCGCTTGAAGGTAACTGATCGACGCCTGGCCCTCTGAATACCGCTTTCAATGCGGCGCCTGGGTCAGCTCGGCCCGGGCTTTGCGCCCGTTGCACCGCCCGACGGCCGAAACCAGCTCTGGCATCCGATACCGGTTGATCTGAATCAGGGAGTCATGCAGGCCTCACGCTATCCTCTGCGATAGTGGTCTCGAAGGACTTGGCGCCCATTATTCATAGCAGAGGATGGACCCATGCCGGCAGTAGCTTCCGCATCCGACGCATCTGAGCGCATGGATCGGCACATCCATGCGACGCTCTGGCTCGAGCCAGAGCGTCGCTTGGTCCCAACGGGCCGCTCCGATTCTCGCGAATCCCGTCTGGCCTGCTGTGCGTGGCGGTGCTAATCGCGCATCACTACCGAACCGCGAATCCTTAAGTCAACACACGGAATCGGAGAGCAAAGGGCGAACATTCGGGCCAACCTTGGCGACTGTGCCTTCACGCTTGCCATGGAGCCGGAATCAACGAAACGGGTCCGCGGCCATCCGCAGGCACCACTTTCTCGTCTGATGCCGAACACCTGCACCCGAGTTGACCGCGATCAAGTGAGAAGTTCGGCACGCGCGCTATCGTGAGTCCGTTGCTTCTCACCGGAGAGTCCCAGTGAAACCCAGTTCGAGTCAGCCCTTGCCGTCCGACGGCCCCGTTGGCCAAAGCCGCCAGGAAAAACTGAAGGATGGAACGCCAGTCTTTGTTCGACCCATCGAAGAGGGCGACAGCGAACGCGAGCGCCGCTTCATCGAAGCGCTCTCTCTCGAGTCTCGGCGCATGCGATTCCTAGGCGAAATCAACTCCCCGAGCGCGAGCTTGCTAGAGCACTTCGTGCATCCCGATCCCGAGCGCGAAGCGGCCTATATTGCCCTCATTAACGTGGGTGGCGAAGAGCGCGAAATCGGGGTCGCCCGGTACAGCATGGATTCCGACGGCAAGGCTTGCGAGTGCGCCGTGACGGTGGCCGACGCGTGGCAGAAAAAGGGTTTGGCGAGCCTGCTCATGCAACGCCTGATCGACGAGGCCAAAAGGCACGGCCTGGCGCGCATCTATTCCTTGGACCTGGCCGAAAACGACGGAATGCGGGCGCTGGCGTTGCGCTTCGGATTCGAGCGCGCGACCGATCCCAAGGACGCAACCCAGGTCATTCACACGCTTCGGCTGCAGTAACGCAGGGCCTAACGGCATGGGTCGGGCATGAAGCCCGGCTTCACTGCAGTCCGTACCGGTGCTGCTTGCGCGTCGCCTGAAGTGATTGACGAAGGAAAGTTCGCTTTCTTCTTCGTGCGTCAGCCTACTTAGCACCACTGGACGGTCCCAATTCCTGGATTGACGATGATCAATCCTTCGCCCGGCCTGGATCTCTACACTGACCGGGTTGCTCCGAGAGAAGTTGCCATGGAGTGTTGCCATGGGTGTGGAGCATTTCCAGAAGAGGGCATCGTGTCATATCAGACCATACTTGTTCACCTCGATACTTCCGAGCGCTGCGAGGAACGCGTGCGCCTGGCGAGTTCCCTGGCCCTGCGGGTCAACGCCCATCTCGTGGGCGTCGCTGCCACTGGCTTGGCTCCCGCGATGTTCGGAGACATGGGCGATGGCTTCTCTCGGGCGGCGAACGTGCGCTCGGAGCTGGAGATGACCACCGTGGCCGAGGAGGCGCTCGATCGCTTTACAGAGCGCGTGAAAGGTCTTGGTCTGCGCTCGTACGAGGCTCGGCTCGAGTCCGATGAAGCCGCTGCTGCGCTCTGTCTGCATGGTCGCTATTCGGATCTGATCGTGGTGGGGCAGAACCAGCCCGATCGGAGTCCGGCCGCGGTTCCTGCGAGCCTGACCGCCGATATCGCCGAACTCAGTCCTCGACCGTTGCTCATCGTTCCCTACGCGGGGAACTTCGATGTCCTCGGCAACGACATCGCGCTCGCCTGGGACGCCGGACGCGAGAGCGCGCGCGCCGTGACAGAAGCACTCCCGTTACTGAAGCTGGCCAAGCTCGTGCGCATTGTCACCTTCAACGCCAAGCCCAGCCGCTCTGGGCACGGGCCGATTCCCGGTGCGGATTTGGCACTGTTTCTTGCACGCCACGGGGTGACGGCCGAAGTTTATCGGGAAGCCTCGCAGATCGACACCGGTAGCGCGCTTTTGTCGCGGGTTGCCGACTACGGATCGGATCTGATCGTCATGGGGGCCTACGGTCATTCGCGTTGGCGCGAGAGCCTTCTTGGGGGCGTCACCCAGACCCTTCTCGAGCACATGACCGTGCCGGTTCTGACGGCGCGCTAGGTCGATGGCAGAGGATTCCCCCAAGGTAGGCGAAGCGATTGTTGCGGACAACCTGGTGCGCTGGTTCGGGCAAGGCGAAACGCGCACCACCGCGGTAGACCACGCGAGCTTAAAGGCGCACTTCGGGGAAATGCTCTTTCTGGTCGGGCCTTCGGGCAGTGGCAAGACGACGCTTTTGAGCATGCTCTCCGGGATCCTGCGGCCGAGCGGCGGACAGGTCACCATCAAGGGGCAGAATATTTGGACGTTCGACGAGAATGCCTTGGCCGAATTTCGTTTGGCCACGATCGGATTCGTCTTTCAGGACTTCCACCTCTTTCCCCATCTGACCACGGTGGAGAACGTGGCGATCCCGCTCATCCTCAAGCACGAGGATTGGGACGAGTCGATGGCGCGGGCGCGCGAGTACATCGAGATCGTGGGCTTGAAACAGCGCGCCGATCTTTTGCCGACCAAGCTTTCGGGAGGTGAGCAGCAACGGGTCGCGATCGCGCGCGCAATCGTAAGCCGCCCGGACATCCTGATTTTCGACGAACCAACGGCCTCCCTCGATGGCGACACCGGCCGAATGATCATCTCGTTCGTCAAGGAGAAGATCCTCAATCCCCAGCGCTGCATCCTGATCGTGACCCACGATGCGCGGATCAATGAATTTGCCGATCGCATCCTGCACATGGAAGACGGTCACGTGACGGGCTTCGATAAGGGCACCGAATGAACAACAAGATCCTCTTTACCATCGCCGGCCTGGGAATTCTCGGAGGGATCACTGCGGCGGTCATCTTCGGCATGCATAAACACCCCCTGCCGCCGGTGTTTGAGCCCACCAAGAGCCCCTATCCGAGCGCAATCTATGCGAACGGTATCGTCGAGAGTCTGCAGTCCAGCGGAATGAACACCTCCATCTTTCCCGAAGTAACCGGGGTCATCGCGAACGTGCCCGTCCACGAGGGCGATCAGGTGAAGGCGGGCGCAACACTTCTGTCGATTGACGATACGGTCCAGCGCGCGACAACCGAGCAATTGCACCAGCAGGCTGAGGCGGCCAGCGCGCTGCTGCATGAGTTAAAGGCCGAACCCCGAAAGGAGACGCTCGACATCAACGTGGCCCAGGTCGAGCAGGCCGAGGCCAACCTCCAGGCCGTCCACGATCAGTACACCAAGCGCCTTGCGTCCTACCAGATGGACGCGCGCTCGGTGAGCAAGGATGTCCTGGATACCTCCGCCGATGCCGACCGACAGGCTTCGGCGGCATTGGACGTCGCGCGCCGCCAGTTGGCCTTAACCAAAGCTGGCGCTTGGACCTACGACATCGCCAACCAGGAAAAGACCTACCTGGCACTCGAGGCGAGCTATGAATCGGCCAAAGCGCTGCTCGCCAAATACACCATCAAGGCGCCCTATGACGGCGTCGTTCTCGCCGTTAATACGTCGGTTGGCAATTACGTTTCGGCCGTGGGCAGTTTTGATCCCTACACGCAGGGCTCAGATCCGATCCTCGTCTTGGGCACAAGCCAGGACTCCCTGGCGGTTCGCTGCTATATCGACGAGATCTTGGTGGCGGGCCTGCCGACCCCCGACCGGATCCAGGCCCAGATGCAGATTCGCGGCACCGAGGTCAAGGTGCCCCTGGAGTTCGTCCGGGTCCAGCCCTACGTTTCGCCCAAGATCGAACTGTCGAACGAGCGCCAGGAGAAGGTCGATCTGCGCGTTTTGCCGGTCATCTTTCGGTTCAAGAAGACCAACGGTCAGCCGGTCTACCCTGGACAGTTGGTCGATGTCTACATCGGAAAGAAATAGGCCCGCCATGCTCCACCTTGGCCGCGCCGGAGTTACCTCCTGCCTCATTGCTCTCGGGCTATTGGGAGGCTGCGCTGTCGGACCGGATTTCACCGCCCCCACTGCGCCGAACGTGTCCACGTACGACAGAAAGCCCACGCCGGAGGCCACCGCGACTGCCGACGGCATCGCACAACGCATCGTCTCCGGCCAGAATCCTGCCTCCAACTGGTGGCGCTCGTTTCACTCTTCTTCGCTCGATCTCTTGGTCGAGCGGGCGCTCGCCAACAATCCGAGCTTGCAATCGACTCAGGCAACGCTTCGTCAAAGCGAGAACCAGTTGCGCGCAGGGTATGGCGTGTTCTATCCACAGGCAGAGGCGGATCTGGGTGCCCTTCGCGAAAGGACTGCCGGGCTGCTCGAGGGAGAGCCCCAGAGCCACGCGCTGTTTAACCTTGCCACCGCGAGCGGCACCATCAGCTACGCCCTCGATGTCTTCGGCGGGGAACGGCGTGCCGTCGAAAGCCTTTCAGCCCAGACCGATTACCAGCGCCAGCTCACCGAAGCCGCCACCGTGACGCTCCTGGCCAATGTCGTCAATACCACGATCGCACGAGCTGCCTACGACGCGCAGATTCGGCAAACCCAGGAACTGATGGGTCTGCAGACCGACCAGATGAATATCGCCCAGACCCTGTTTCAGACGGGCACGGGCGCCTATTCGGACGTCTTGAGCCTCCAAAGCCTGGTGAGCTCCGACGAGGCCTCGCTCGCTGCGCTCGAACAAAAGCGCGATCAGACCGAGCACCTGCTCGCTACTCTCGAAGGTCAAACACCGGCCGAGGCTGACTTGCCCGTGATCGATCTACAGAGCCTTACGCTACCGGCCGATGTGCCCTTGACTCTGCCATCGGAGCTCGTGCATCAACGTCCCGACATCCTGGCCGCCGAGGCGCAACTGCACGCCGCGAGCGCCGGCATCGGTGTGGCGACGGCGGCGATGTTTCCGAGCGTCACCTTGGGTGGCACCTACGGCGTGGGCGTGGTGGGTGTCAGCGGGCAGCCCAGGACGACTGGCCGCTTCTGGAGCTTCGGGCCGAGTGTGGACATTCCGCTTTTTCAGGGCGGGCGCCTCTGGTTTACGCGCAAGGCCGCCATCGACGCCTATGACGCTGCCTTGGGAAACTACCGCCAGACGGTCCTAAACGCCTTCGCACAGGTGGCTGATACGCTCGAGGCGCTGCAGCACGACGCCCAGATCCTCAAGGCCGATGCGAAGGCCAAGGAGAGCGCCGGTGACGCCCTGCAGCTCGTGCAGGCCAACTTCCGCTCGGGCCTTGTCGACTATCCGACGCTGGCCTTGTCGGACATCCAGTTTCACCAAGCCACCATCGCCTACCTCCAGGCGATTGCCCAGCGTGAGCAGGATACGGTGGCCCTCTTCGTTGCCTTGGGCGGCGGGTGGTCAACGCGCTCCGGTGGGGATACGGGCGGATCGATCCCATGAAGAAGTACGCGGGCATCCTGCGCGTTGCTTTCAAGCTTCTCGTCAACGACACAGGCAAGTTCTTCGCTCTACTCATCGGGATCACGTTTTCGGTGTTTTTGATGGTCATGATGACGGCGATGTTCGCCGGCATTCTCAGTCGTGCCTATTCGACCGTCACCAATGTGGGAGCCGAGATGTGGGTGATGGATCCCGCGGTTCAGACGATTTCCAATACGATTCCCCTGCCGGACTATCTGCTCGATGCCGCGCGCAGCATCGACGGGGTGAGCTACGCGGTGCCGATCTACATCGGCGGTGCGCTTCTGAAGTTGCAAAGCGGCGACTACCAGTCCGTCAGTGTCATCGGTCTGGACGATACCAGCCTTCTGGGACGCCCTGCCCTGAAGGAGGGCAGAATCCAGGACATCTTCGCCGATAACGCATTCATTGCGGTGGACGACGTGGAGTTCCCCAAGCTCGAAAATCCCAAGATCGGAACCACGTTCGAACTCAACGATTTCCGTGGACAGATCGTGGGCATTGCGGAGGTCTCTGCGAACGGGTTATTTGGTGTACCGACGCTCTACACCACCTACAATCGCGCCATCCAGTACATCCCGTCGACCCGCTTTACGATTTCCTACATTCTCATTAAGCCCAAAAGCTTGGCCGATATTCCGGCCATCAAAAAGAGAATGGCGGCGCTTGGCTACCTGGCCTTGACGCAAGACGAATTCAACTCGCGCATCGCCGACTTCTATACCTATCAGACGGGGATCGGAACCAACATCCTTCTCATGACCGCGATCAGTTTTCTGGTCGGCCTGTCCATCTCCGGACAGACGTTTTATACCTTCATCCTCGAGAATCTGGAGAAGTTCGGTGCGCTCAAGGCGATCGGAGCCAAGGGCCGGGAACTCGTGTACATGATCCTCTTTCAAGCCAGCTTCACGTCCCTGACGGGATACGGCCTCGGAATCGGCCTGGTCACGATCGTTATCAGTCTCGCGCGCCTGAGACTACCGACGTACGCGGCCATCATCACGTTCTGGAATCTAGGACTGGCGTTCGTCATGGTTCTCATCATCGCTGCCATCTCGAGCTACATTGGCGTGCGTAAGGTGCTCAAGATCGATCCCTTTACGATCTTCCGCGGATAGCGACCTCTCGGGTTTAAAGGGCTAGAGTTGCAGCTATGGGCAATTCCCTCGTCCGTCGATGCTGGGTTGCGATCGCCATCGCAGGGCTTGTGGCAATGCTCAGTTCGAACCCTGCCCTGGGCAAGGATCTCGCCTCGGAAGGCGAGGGGGTGCCCGACATTGCGCGAGCCGTCTTCAAGGATCAATCGGTTGTCGTCACGATCACGACGACGCACGTTATTCGCCCGAGAAAACTGTCCACGGCCTTCGAGGGCGCCGACGACCATGCGGAGTCGGCCGACTTGGGCGCCGCTCCCGCCGTCGTGCCGCGTCGCCCGGACCAGGAACGGGTCCTGGGCTCCGGTTTCATCATCAGCAGTGAAGGCGAAATCATCACCAACGCCCACGTTGTTTCGGATGCCGACGAAGCCAGCGTGCGTCTTTTCGACGGCCGCGTCTTCACCGGCAGGGTCATCGGTCTTGACCAGCGCACCGACGTCGCGCTGCTAAAGATCGAGGCGCGCGATCTCCCGGTTGCGGTCATCGGCGAGAGCACTCGTCTGGCCGCCGGCCAATGGGTAGTAGCAGTGGGTACACCGTTCGGGTTGGATAAAAGCGTCTCGGCCGGTATCGTCAGCAATCCGCAGCGTATCCTCCCTGGTCAGTCGAGTTCGCTGATTCAAACTGATGTGCCCGTGAGTCCAGGTAGTTCAGGCGGGCCCCTGTTCAATCTGCAGGGCGAAGTCGTGGGCATCAACTCCCTGATCTTCTCGACCTCCGAGGCGTTCATGGGGGTGTCATTTGCTGTTCCCATCGATACCGCGATTAAAATCGTCGCCGAATTGCGTGCGGCAGGCCGCGTGTCCCGCGGTCACCTCGGAGCCATGGTCCAGGAATTGACCCCCGAACTGGCCCGCGCCTTCGGCGTTGGGGCATCGAGCGGAGCTTTGGTCACCCGGATCGTGCATGGAAGTCCTGCCGAACGGGGGGGTCTGCGCAGTGGCGACATCCTAAGAGGTATCGGCGGGCACGTCGATCAGAGTTACGAGACCATCGAGAAGGAGGTCACGGGAGCACGTCCCGGCGAGGAAATCACGCTCGACGTGTGGCGCCGTGGCGCCTCGCTGCGCCTGGTCGCTGTCCTCGATGAAGCACCTGCGGACCTTCCGCCTAAACCCAGTCCGATTTCCTTTCGAGTTGATGAACGATTGGGGTTGAATCTGGGCGAAATCAGAACGGCTCGACGCGTCGACCTGGGGATTGGCGTGGCCGTCCTCGAAGCGCACGGCGCGGCTGCGCGCGCGGGACTACTCCCCAACGACGTCATCGTTGCCGTCGCCGATCGCGCCGTGCATACGATTGCCGAGTTCGACGCAGCGCTCGCCCTCATACCCGTCGATCGGCCCGTGGCGCTCCTCGTGGAACGAGGAGGCGTGTGGGGATTTGTCGCCGTCGAAAACGGCCGTTAGAAGGAAGAAATCCTGGGCGGAGCCCCCCGTCTTTAGGGTGTCCAACGGAAAGTTGCTGGTAGGGAGGCAATCCACAGCGGAAAAATCCTCGCTGCAAAGACTTGCCGAAATTACGACAAGGGGCTCCGGCTCGCCCTCTGTCGACGCACGCGGCTCTCATGCCGCCCGTCCAATCCTGCTTTCGATGCTTTCGGGGTAAAACGCTAGAATCGAAACCGAGATGAAGACCTAGGACACAAAATGACTCAAGCAGATACACCGGTGTGGTTCATCACAGGCTGCTCTACTGGATTGGGGCGAGCTCTGGCCACACTGATCGTTCAGCGCGGATGGCGGGCGGTTGTGACGGCCCGCGATGCGAGGCAGGTCTCGGACATCGTGGCAAAGGCTGACCGCAGTGCACTGGCTCTGCCTCTTGACGTGACGGACGCGGCGCAAGTCCAAGCTGCGGTTAAGTCCGCACAGGAAAGATTTGGTCGGATCGACGTTCTAGTGAACAACGCGGGCTATGGATATCAGAGCACCGTTGAGGAAGGAGAGGACGCAGAGATTCGAGCACAGTTCGACGCCAACGTTTTCGGACTCTTCTCTATGACACAAGCGATCCTGCCGCTGATGCGTGAACAGCGCCGTGGCAACATCATCAGCATCACATCGGTCGCGGGCCTCATCGGGTTTCCCGGTTCCGGCTATTACGCTGCCTCGAAGCACGCGGTCGAAGGGTGGTCCGATTCGTTGCGTGCAGAAGTACAACCGCTGGGCATTGGGGTCACCTGCGTTGAACCTGGCCCTTTCCGTACAGATTGGGCAGGACGCTCGCTACATCAGACACAAAGCCGAATCTCGGACTATGCAGAGACGGCGGGTAAGCGAATTAAGGGCACGAAACAAGCGAGCGGTACGCAAGCCGGCGACCCGGTCCGCGCGGGGGAGGCGATGATTGCCGTTGCGACCCGGGGCGCTCAGGCGCCGCGCCATCTCGTGCTGGGCGCTTGGGGATTCAAGACCGTCCTTGACCGCATGCGCGAGCGCACGAGAGACATCGAGAAGGAACAAGAGTTGAGCTTGTCCGCAGATTACAGCGAGGCGCGCTAACCTCGCTGCCCGCCCGATTCGGGGTGAATCGCGGTGGCGTTGTCGACTGGCGGCCTACGAGCCGGTCTTGCAATTCGAGCTCACGCCCTAGGTATCTCGCCCCATTCCCAAAGACACTGGAAGTTAGGAATCGGCTGCAGAAAGGTCGCGCCATCGGCTGCGAACTTCTTGGCCAGATCCAGCATCGGCTGGAAGGTCGACATCTGCTCGGCGTCTTCGACGGAATCCCAGACGCTGACATTGGTGAGTTGCGACCGGTCCCGATCCACGCCAGCAAAAAACGTTCGCAATCCTTTGAGATTCTTGATGCCGATCACCTCGAGCTCAGCTCGTCGCATCGCTTCTGTCGCCTGGTCGATCCGATCGCGCGGAATTGTCAACACTGATACGCGGACAACTGGGGCCATTCCCTATCTCCTTGATGAAATCGTAGCGAACAAAGCAGGGTATCAATACAGATCATTTGCGTCGAGTTCGAGACGCCAATGACCGAATCGCTGGGTAGACGTAACACGTGCCCTAGTTTTTTCGATATTGACCACATACCAACCGGTTGGTAGGATGATCGCATGAATCCGCAACCGGTCAAGCGATCACCGTCGGGCCCTGCGCGCCACAAGCTACTTGAGGCGGCCTTTTCGATCATCCGTCAAAAGGGCTATGCCGCGACGTCCGTTGACGAACTATGCGCTCGGGCCGGCGTCACGAAGGGTGCGTTCTTTCACCACTTTCCCACCAAGGATTCGCTCGCGGTCGCGGCCGTCAATGAATGGACGGAGATGACCGACGCGTTTTTTGCCGCCGCCCCTTACCATGGATTCGACGATCCGCTCGACCGCATCCTGGGCTACCTCGACTTTCGCAAGGCCTTGCTACGCGGTGAGGTTGCAGAGTTCACCTGTCTGGCCGGCACCATACTTCAGGAGGCTTACGGAACCCACCCCAACATTCGACATGCTTGCGACGCAAGTATCGGAGGCCAAGCAGCGAAGGTGAAATCCGACATCGCCGATGCGATGAAGCGCTACCACATCCGCGCGCCATGGACAGCCGAAAGCCTTGCACTGCACACGCAGGCCGTGCTGCAGGGTGCGTTCATCCTGGCGAAAGCCAAGGGCAGCGCCGCAGTCGTCGAAGCGAGTATCGACCACCTGCGGCGCTATGTGGAACAGCTGTTTCGTGGTCCAGCCAAAAAGCGCAGCCGAAAGAACTGATCATGCCGACAACCCTGCGCTCCCAAAGAATGATCGCCCCGCTGGAGGAAACTTCGAGATTGCAACTCTCGACCGGGAAGGTTCATCGGCGCGCCTTCGAGAAAGCGAACTTCGCTGCAGCTGTGCAGGGGGTTCAGACGATCCCATCCGTGTCGGTCGGACCGTGCAGTTCCACACCCGATCAGATCGGTATCCAATATGAGGGGGAGATGAGTCGTGAAGACTAAAACGATGTCCCGCCGCACGATTCTCGGAGCGGGTGCATGCGCGGTAACCGCAGTGGCGGCCACCCAGCAAACCGCGAATGCGCATACGGAGCCTGCACTCAGTTCGAAAAATGACGAGACGATCCGCAAATGGTATGCGGCATGGGAGCAAAAGGATTGGCACCCGATCGACACCCTTCTTGCGGACAATTTCACGTTTACGAGCGCAGCGGGTGACGACCATATCAGTAAGAGCGCTTTCAAAGCGCAGTGCTGGGCAACCCAGATTGGTTTCATCGAGCGCTTTGACTTGCAGCGCGTATTTGGAAGCAGAAACGAGGCGTTCGTGCTGTATGTATGCTGGACCAAGAACGGCAAAGCTTTCCGCAATGTGGAGTATCTCCGGCTTCGAGAGGACAAGTTGGAGGCGATCGAGTGCTACTTCGGTGCGCAATCGAGCTTTCCATCCGCTGTCAGCACCGGTCAGAAATAGCATCCGGTAGCACCACCCTGCTGAACTTTGCCGAAGAAGCGTATTGGCAGGGTGATCTTTCGCCAGGCAGATTCGACGAAAAAGGTACCGGTGCTGTCCATCGCCACGTTGCTCGGTTAAGTCGGACCGCCCATTTTCCGTCTTGAGCATCCTGTTGAGCGCAAGCCTCGGCATGGCCCCGAGCGGACGACAATCAATCGATCTCCTCGCGTAGCGGTAGCGTGTACGGCCTCTGTGCGGCGGAGCGCCCGCTTACCGCGAGCGGTCGGAATTACATTTTCGGTGAATGTATGTCTCAGGCGAGCAGCGTCAGACCTGAACGCGGCGGCAGACACCACGCGCGAGGATGGCATAGCGATAGGGCTCCGTTGGGAACAGGAATTGCGGCCCAAGTTTCAAAGTCATGATGCATGTGAACTGCGAGAGAGATTTCGCAGGTCACCGGAAAAGAGAGGCTCATGATCCGGAGCTGAACTTCCCGCTTCCCCGCAGAAATCAACCAGGAGTCGCAAGTGACTACGATCAACGAACAAGTATGGGTAATTGCCGCCGTCGTGATACTTTTGATTGCGGCCGCAGGCTGGTTCTTCTACCGGAAAAGGCAAACGCATCGACTTCAGAAGCGCTTTGGTCCGGAATACGGTCGAACCATGGGTGAACTCGGGAGCCGAGCCAAGACTGAATCAGAGCTGAGTGCGCGCGAGAAGCGCGTCGAGCGTCTGAAAATCCTCCCTTTGGCCCCTGCCGAGGCCGCAAGGTTGAGTCAGGCCTGGAAAGTGTTGCAGGGCCGCTTCGTTGACAACCCGCAGGGCGTTGTCGTTGAGGCAGACAACCTGGTTCGTGAGTTGATGCTAAAGCGCGGCTACCCGATGGCAGATTTTGAAGGTCGTGCCGCCGATATATCGGTCCACCACCCTATGGTTGTGGAGAATTACCGGGCGGCACAAGCGATCGCACTGCTCGATGCGCGCGGCCAAGCGACGACTGAGGACCTGCGCAGGGCGGTCGTGCACTACCGCGCCTTGTTTGATGATCTGCTTGAGGTCCGGGCGCCGGCACAGACCGTTACGCCAACGAGAGAGATGGAGCTGAGATCATGAGCGACGAATTCGAGGAAGACGACTTCACCGACGCGAGTTTCGAAATCGCAGCCGAACCTGCGCTGACCTCAAGTGGAGCCACTCAAACACTCCAGCGTCGGCCCTCCAATCGTCGCGAGTTCGAGAATGGGACCGAGGACCCACAGCTCGATGCGCTCTTCTTACCCGATGTGGCGCACGACTTTCGTTCGCGCTGGGACGATGTCCAGAGAAGTTTTGTCGATGATCCCAAACAGGCTGTTTTGCAGGCCGACAAACTAGTGACTCAGGTCATGAAAAATCTGACCGAAAGCTTCTCGCGGGAGCGTGCGAGGCTTGAGGGCGAATCGAGCCCAACCGATGAGTCGTCGACAGAAAGCCTGCGCGTAGCCTTGCGCAGCTATCGCGGCTTCTTCGAGCGTCTCCTCTCGCTCTAGGAGAAGTCCGAGTTCGACCGCACTGCGAGATCCGATTTAGCGAGGAACTCCGCTTCAGCACAACGGCTGCGCGAAAAATCTTCGCTGAGTTTCGGACACTCAAGACGGTTGACTTTCCCGTTTCGCGCGTATTCGGGTGGGTCAAGTCGGGCCCGAGGCGAGCCCGCACGCGTGGCATCGCAAGACATCAACATTCTGGACCGACGACCGCCCGCGACGCGCTGTCAACCCTTGCACATCGCGCGTCGAACTTGACTTGCGCACTTCAGCATGACACGAAGTGAAATCCGATCGCCTTGCGGAGCGCTTGCTCCGTTTCGCGCTCGTTTCAGCGCGCATTCGCAAATTTGTTATGCTAGTGCGTAGCGTAGCGCGCCGGGCTTGCGGTTCCATCCCAGAACCAGTCTTGTTATTTTAAGATCTACCCATGGATGATAGATCCCCCTCCACCACCATTTTTTCATTCGCATTCATCGCGCTCGTTGTCTTGGCGATCCTCGTGGCCTTTCTCTACACGGGTGGATGGCTCTCGCCGGACCGATTGACCCCCGCCAAAGTCGTCGACGGTTTGGCGCCGCCGTCCGGACCCGCCTTAGGCTTTCGGCGCAATCATGCCAAGGGCATCTGTTTCACAGGAACGTTCCAAGCCAGTGGGGGAGCCGCTGAACTGTCGAAGGCGCAGATGTTCAGCACGGGGACCTATCCCGTGACGGGCCGATTCAACCTCGCCACCGCC
This sequence comes from Burkholderiaceae bacterium, assembly GCA_049514215.1. Lineage (GTDB taxonomy): Bacteria > Pseudomonadota > Gammaproteobacteria > Burkholderiales > Burkholderiaceae_D > BOG-994. Next base: position 80,821 of record JBEKVI010000004.1, on the reverse strand, counting down.
AATCCCAGCGCCGCGGATGGATCCGTGAAAGTCCGCGGGCTGAGCCTTCGGATCGTGACCACGGAGGGACAGGAATGGCGTTCCGCGATGATTGACGCCCCATTCTTTCCTGTCTCAACGCCGCAAGGGTTCTACGAATTGCTGGAAGCGGGCGCGAAGAAGGACGACCCCGGCGCGATGAAAAAATTCGTTGCCGATCACCCGGAATTCGGCGCCTTCGCAGCTTGGGCCGGGGGCGCGCCGCTCACCGCTTCGTACTCGCAGGACCGCTATAACAGTCTGGACGCATTCGTTTTCACGAACGCAGCCGGGCAAACATCCAACGTACGCTGGGCCTTCGTCCCGGCAGCGAACCCGAAACCTTTGTCTCCAGAGCAACTGAAGGAGGTCAGTCCCGACTTTCTGAGCGCAGAGATCACACGCGAGGTCGGCGAGCAGCCGCAGCGATGGACCATGCTCGTCACTGTTGCCAATCCCGGGGATGCAACGTCTGACCCGAGCAAGGCATGGCCTGAGGGACGTCGGACTCTGGAAGCCGGAACGCTCATCGTGAGTCGGATCGAAGCTGAATCGAATGGCCCGTGCCGCGACCTCAACTTCGATCCGACGGTTCTACCTCCTGGAATCAGCGTCTCGGATGACCCATTCCCCGCCGCGCGATCCGCAGCGTACGCCGTATCGTTTGATCGCCGGACTTCGGAAACGCGGGACTAAGCCCGCACTGAATATAGGAGTAAGCCCTTGAACCGGGACCAGGAGCGCTTCACCGTCTTGCAAAGGGCACTGCATTGGCTCATGGCGGTGTGCATCCTGGCCATGCTCTTTATTGGCGTTGGCATGGTATCGACCATCCGCCCAGAACATCTGACGCTCGTATCGATCCATAAACCGCTGGGCATAGCGATCCTGGTGCTCGCCCTGATCCGCCTCGGCGTGAGGTGGCGGCTGGGAGCACCTCCGCTTCCGGCAAACTTGCCTGAGCCCATGAAGCTCGCAGCGAAGCTCTCGCACATCCTTTTCTATCTGTTGATGATCGCCCTGCCGCTGATCGGATGGGCGATGTTGTCGGCGGCGGATTACCCCGTCGTGGTTTTCGGTGTGCGACTGCCGGCTATAGCGCCGCACGACAATGGTCTGCATACCTTGCTTTGGAATTCGCATCGAGCGCTCGCCCTGTGCTTCTTTGCTTTGATCCTGGTCCACCTTGCGGCTGCGCTCTTTCACGCATTGGTTCGAAGGGATGGCGTCTTCCATGCCATGGCGCCGTGAGAACTTGGCTCGGGCCTGCGTCCGCGGGTTTTGCAAGGATCGGGATCTTCGCTCGCGACGAGCAAGACACTGGGCAAAGGCGACCGGTCCGGCGCAAAGTTAAGAGACCTCTCTCCAGGCGGAAGTCGATACCTCGGTTAGGCTTCCTTGCAGATCATTTGGCGATCCCGTGGGGGTAGCATAGACTCCCGGTGATCTCGATCGTGGTCGCATTGATTGCTTCGTTTTCGATACAGTGACCAATGAGGCGCGCGACCTCCTCGGGATTTTCGCAGAGCGGAAGAGAGGCCTTAGGCGGCCAGCGGTTATGCCTAGCGGGCCTTCGATGCCGCGGCAGGTGGGTTCGATCTCTCAAGACGCTCTTTTACGTCACACCAGTCTCGTGTGGCGACCGATTCGGATTCCATATCCAGGTGCAGCGTGAAGCGCTCTTCTTCGAGCGAAAGGGCTTCCGAAGTCGCCAACTGTTCCTGCAGAACCGCGAGCGTGGCTTCCGAGGCGTCGGCTCCCGCGTTCTGGCGCTGTGCGATGCGCATGCGCAGGGTCTCGATACGCGCTGAGCAATCCAGTATCAGGAGTGGGTGGCCCGCCGTCCGGGCGAAGGATTCAAACGGGATGCGCTGCTCTGCGCGCAGGAACGCCGCATCGACGATGACGGTCCATCCGGCATCGAGACCGTGGCCGGTCATCTCCAGAAGAAATGCATAGACCTTCTCGGATGCGTCAGGGCTGTAGAGCCCCCCAACGAGATCGGAGCCAGACCGCGCGTGGCGAGCCAGACCGGCCATGCGCTTGCGCTCGACGTCGCTGCGAAGCCGGATGGCCCCGATCCCCTCGAGCACCGACTGCGAACAGGTCGTCTTGCCCGATCCGCTCAAGCCGTGCATCAAAACGATCGCCGGACGTCGATCGTATGCGAGACGCTCGGCCAGACGGATGTGGTGGGCGGCATCGGCGCGACTGGCGTCGTGCCCTGGCCCGGGTGCTAGCTGCACCGTGCGTAGCGCAGCGATCTTTGCGCGCACGAGAGCCCGATAGACGAGATAGAACCCCAAGACCTGGAGCCCCGCGTAGTCTCCGGTGTCCTCCAAATAGGCATTCAGAAATCGATAGGCAAGATCGGGCCGGCCGCGATCCGCAAGATCCATCACCGTGAACGCAGCTTCGGATATCACGTCGATCCAGCGCATCGATTCGTTGAACTCGATACAGTCAAAAATCGTGATCTCGCCGCCGGTAAGCGCGATATTGCCCAGGTGCAAGTCGCCGTGACACTCGCGGATGGCCCCGGTCTGGCGCCGCTCCAAAAGCGCCGGCCGGCGCTGGTCGTATTCCGCGCGGGTCCATCTCTCCAAGCCTTGCAGTTGCGTCGAATCGCCCAAGGCCTTTCGTAGCGCGACCAGATTCTCCAAGGCCGCCTCCAAGATGTCCACGGGATCACCACGCCCCGACTGGGGACTTGCCACCGGGATAAAGCGATGAAAGCGCGCAAGTGTCGATGCGAGTGCGTCGATCGTCTCCTTGCGAAGGTCACCCTCTTTGATGAGCTGCGATAAGAGGGCCCCCTGGGCAAAGGCGCGCATGCGCACCGCATATTCGATCGGAGGTCCGTCTCCGCCCAAGATCGGAGCCTCGGGCGTTCCGGTAATGGGTAGCACATCCAAGTAAAGGTCGGGAGCTAAGCGCTTGTTGAGCCGGAGTTCGTCCTCGCAGGCCGCGCGCCGCTTGCTTAGGGAGGTGAAGTCCAGAAAGCCGAGGTCGACCGGTTTCTTGATCTTGTAGGCGTGCGTCGGTGTAAGCAAGACCCACGAGATATGCGTCTCTATAACCTCTACCGAAGCGGTGCCCGGATCGGATCTTGCGCTTTCCTCTAAGACGTCCTTCAGCCGCGCGATGAGGGTCGCACCCGCTGGAGGCGCCGCGTATTCGGCGGTGGGAGAGCCAACCGTCACTGTCTTAGGTCCTTTTTCTGAATCCCAGGCAGGCCCGGCGCCCGACGACCGCATCCGAATGTGTTCTCGAATTCATCGGTGCACCGCACGCTGCGCCGCGGCATTTTCATCGTCGGTTTGGTCGCCTGGCAGCGATCGCTTCGCAGAGGCAATCGCGATTCGAATGGCCATCCCCTCTTCCATCCCATTGCGAAGAAGTGCATTTGTGATTTCGATCGAGTTGCTACGCACATCGGGCGCAAGGTGTTTCATCGAAGCAGGATACCGGTTCTCAGTCCAGGGCACGATGAATCCGGATCCGGCTGATCAATCGCATCACAAATCAGGAAGCCGCATCCAGCAGGATCCTGCCGGCTTTGCGCAATCGCGCACAACGACTCTGGTCGTCATCGCAGGGGACATCGGGAGCCTCGTTTCATTTCTGATTGAGCTTAGGCGATTGGTCGGGGGGAACCTTGATGCATGTCAAGACGATCCGGAATTCGAGTAAGCCCATCCATCGGAACGGGTCGCAGCCGTGTCGCGCGCGGTGGTCGTGCGGCTGCTCTCGACGACGACCGGGTCGGTGAGGAGGTGGGGTGTGGCACCCGAGGGATCCGCCAAGACGCTCGGGCAGCAGTTGACGCAGGTCAATGCGAGAGCGGACGGCTCGGTTATCGTAGAGAGGAGTTCCATCTGGGGATAATTCTTGACTCACCTGAGCCCTTCTCAATTGCAAATGCTGCAGTTCGCCTTGGCGACCCGGGCTGGGGATCTGAATGCGGCCGGTCGCGAGCGCCCCGAAGGCGAGAGCCGAATCGAGGATGCGATCTCACAACGTAGCGCCCTGGAAGACGCCGGGCGTGAAGCCACGGACTGGCGAGAAATGGAACTCGACCGGGCCGACCGGTCTGCCGTCGAGTTGCAGAGCATTGGTGCTGCAATGGAGCGCATCCGCGCGGAGACCTATGGAGTCTGCTTGGATTGCGGAAGAACCATCCCCTTTCGCCGGCTTCTGGCCGAACCGACAGCGCTGCGTTGCGTGGGGTGTCAGACGCAGCTCGAACGCGCCGCCCAACCTATCTGAGAAAGCGACCCCCATGTCTACCCGGCACGCCGTAGTTTGGATCGATCACGAGCAAGCCCACGTCCAGCACTTTGACGTGGAAGGTTCCGAGAACGCGGAAGTCAAATCGCATTCGGCGCATCACCATGGACGTCACTCTAGGGATGCGTCCGGCTCGAGCCGAGCCAAGCCCGATAACGCGTTCTTTGCGGACGTGGCGACCGCTCTGGGAGACTCTCTCGAGATTCTGGTGACTGGACCCGCGCAGGCGAAATCCGAATTCGTCAGTTACGTGTCCGCGCACGCTCCTGCGGTTGCGAGCAAGATCGTCGGTGTGGAAGCCCTCGATCATCCGAGCGAAGGCCAGCTCTTGGCCTTTGCCCGCAAGTACTTCCGCGCGAAGGACCGGCTAATCGGCGGGAGCTAGCTTTCGGGCGTCCCGTGGCCGCATAAGCGGCTCACCGAATGCGCCAGGTTCGACGACGCCTAGAATGAGATTCACCACTCGCATCGTCACACCACCGGCTTGAATGGACGTCCGTCAACGCGCTTTGTGCGGGTTCTTCTAGCATGGATCGTCACCCTTGTCTGGAGCCCCGATGAAAAAGACCCTGCAAGCCGCCGTCGTGCGAGCCTGCCGGGAGCCGTAAAGGATGGAAGCGATGCCGACCCCGAAGGCACACTGAGCTTGTGGGAAGGAAAGAAGTGAATTCGAATCGAAAGGTGTATCTCGTTGGCGGTGGAATCGGTTCGCTTTCGGCCGCTGCCTTTCTGATTCGAGACGGCAAAATTCCGGGATCGCGGATCTCGATTCTCGAGGAAGCGCCAATTCTAGGTGGGTGCCTCGACGGTGCAGGCGATCCCGAGACGGGTTATCGGCTTCGGGGTGGTCGCATGCTCACCACCGACAACTACGAGTGTACGTGGGATCTGTACAAGTCGATTCCCTCGCTGACCGCATCCGGAACGGTTTTTGACGAGATCGTCGCATTCAACGAGAAGCACCCATCGCACTCGATGGCCAGGCTTGTGGATCGCCGCCGCGCCAAAGTTCCGGTGAGTTCGATGGGCTTTTCAATGCAGGACCGACTCGAATTGTTGCGACTGTGCACCACCGATGAAAAGGTGCTCGAGGGCACGCGGATTACCGACTGGCTCTCGCCGTCTTTCTTCGAGACCGCATTTTGGTCCATGTGGGTGACGACATTCGCATTTCAACCCTGGCACAGCGCGATCGAGTTAAAGCGCTACTTCCATCGCTTCATGCTCGAATTCTCGCGAATTGAAACCTTGGCCGGGGTCAAGCGCACGGTCTACAACCAATACGATTCGCTGGTGAGACCGCTACAGGCCTGGCTTCAGAAAGGAGGCGTGCACTTCATCGTCCGTTCCACCGTAGTGGATCTCGATTACGAGACGCAAGACGGAAAATTGGTCGTCACCGGTTTGCACTGCGAACGCGAGGGCCGGGCCGAGTACCTTGCGGTGGGCGAGGGGGACCTCGTGTTTGTCCAGAACGGATCGATGGTCGATGCATCGAGCTTTGGTTCGATGACCAGCGCTCCCGTCAAGCTCACCCGGGCCGACAGCATGAGCTGGCACCTCTGGGAAAAGCTTGCGGCCGGCCGCTCCGACTTCGGAAATCCAAAGGCGTTTAATTCCGCAATCGCGCAGTCCTTCTGGGAGTCGTTCACCGTCACCGTGAAATCGAGCGCTTTTTTCGACGAGATGACGAAATTCAGTGGCAACGAGCCCGGAACAGGCGGGCTTGTGACGTTCAGGGACTCGAATTGGTTGATGTCGATCGTTCTCTATCATCAACCGCATTTCATCGACCAGCCGGCAGGGATCTTCGTATTTTGGGGATATGCCCTGTTTCCTGATCGCATCGGCAACTTTGTCGCCAAGCCCATGGCCGAATGCAGCGGTCAGGAAATTGTTCATGAACTCCTGGGGCACCTTCGATTCGAGCCCGAGACGCTCGAAGGCGCGATCTGCATTCCCTGCAGGATGCCCTTTATCACGAGCATGTTCATGCCCCGGCTGCAAAGCGACAGACCTCTACCGGTGCCGAAAGCCTCAAAGAATCTGGCCTTTGTGAGCCAGTTCGTTGAAATTCCCGACGAGGTGGTTTTTACCGTGGAGTTTTCCATCAGGGCCGCGCAAACGGCGGTCTACCAACTGCTGGAGATCGACCGCGAGGTTCCCCGCATCTCGCCCCACGACAAGGCGCTCAAGACGCAACTCGAGGCGCTCATCAAGGCGTTCCGATGAGAGGAAAGCCGCCTTCTTCCGCGTGGGTTAAACGATCGAGGGCGCGGCGGAGTCGAATCGGCTCGCTTCGCAGGCCTGCGACCACCGGGTGAGCAGCCCCTTTTCGGCCCGGGCTTGACCCGAATCAATCCAGCTTCGTAGGCGTATTGTAGGATGGAGTCATCGTCATCGGTTCTGGAGGCCAACGTGTTTAAGACCATTCTCGTGCCAACCGACGGTTCACCCCTGTCCGAGAAGGCGATCGACGGTGCCGTAGACTATGCTCGCCTCGCCAACGCACGATTGATCGGGTTTTCCGTCGTCGAGCCGCATCTGGAATACATGGTCAGTGCGGCGGCTGCGACCGCGGCCGCATCGATCCTGCTGTTCGCCGAACAAGCCGCAAAGGACAATCTCGAGAGCTTCGCAAAGCGCGTGCGAGATAGCGGCGTTCAATACGACACGGTCCTCGGAAAAGGTGACAGGCCTTGGAATGAGATCATCTTGGCGAGCGAAGCGCAGCACTGCGATGCGATCTTCATGGCCTCGCACGGTCGCAAGGGGATCGACGCCTTCCTTCTTGGCAGTCAGACCCAGAAGGTGCTGGTTCACTCAAAGCTGCCCATATTGATCTATCGCTGAATCTATCGCTCATACCCGCGTTCCTTAACGAGGATCGTGGTTTAGGCCGTGACAAGACCGGCTCGCTGCGGTCTGGTCCTCTTCTGCGTATCAGTGCTGCGACCTTTCATCAAAAGAGGCGCTCTGAGCAGCCCCCTCGGGCCTCGTGTACATCCTCAAGTGGAGGCCGCCGCGAGGGGCAATTCCGGTTGTTTTTCGAAGGCAGGGCAGGGCGAGTTCGTCGCTCGAAGGGCGCGATCGCGTCGACCCTGTCCCGGGCCTGCATCGCTCTGGACTGCGCGATTGATCTCGCTCAATGGCTCGTGCTTTGGAGATCGCTAACATGGTTTTACCACTCGCTCTGAAAGCCTCCGATGAAGACGATATTGGTTCTCACGACTGGCGGGCCCTCCCATCTGCCTGTTTTTTACGCGGCTCTGGCCGCCGCGCGTCCCTTTCACGCTCATCTCGAATTTCTTCATCTGCGTCTGGATGCGGGAGAGGCGGCGCTCTATACACCGCACACGGATTTCGCAATCGGAGGCGCACTCAAGCAAGCCTTAGGTCACCTTGACGCGCAGGCGCTTCCCCGCGCCGCTGCCGCGGTGACGGCGTTTAGGCAGTTCTGCGAGACCGAGAAATTGGAAGTGTGCGACACGCCCAAGCCTGGCGAGAGTGTGACCGCCTTCTGGCACGAAGAGATCGAAGATGTTTTTGGGCGACTCATGGAGCGCGCGCGTCGGGCCGACCTGATCGTCTGCGGCCGCGTGCGCCCGCCGGATCATCTGCCGCACGATCTCGTGGAACGCGTTCTCATGGAGTCGGGCCGACCCGTTCTTCTCGCAGGTCCCACCATCTCCATCAGCCTCACGGGATCCGTTCTGGTTTGCTGGAAGGAGAGCGCCGAGTCGGCACGGGCACTCGCTGCAGCCATGCCCTTACTCATGCACAGCAAGAACGCGGTCCTATTGGGCATCGGCGAAGAAAGCGGCGCATCCGACGGGGCTCTGTCCAAGGTGGCCGAAAGCCTGGCATGGCATGGCATCGCTGCGACCGTGAAGTGGGTCGAAGGCAGTTCGCATCCTGTCGCCTCGACGATACAAGAGACGGCCAGGGAGTGCAGGGCTGAACTGATCGTGATGGGGGCCTATGGCCGTTCGCGCACGCACGAGACGATCTTTGGAGGATGCACCAAATCGTTCTTGACCGACGCAAACCAGGCGATCTTAATGATGCATTAATCGAAGTGGACTGGCCCGCGATTTCGAGCGGGCCGCGCTCCTCATCCCGTCCATCGAGCAGGAGAAGACCCGTGTCCTACAAAACAGTGATGGTGCGCCTGCGCTTGGGCGAGCCGAACACGGCGCTCGTGCAGTTCGTTGCCGGGTTCGCAAAGCGGCATGCCGCGCGTGTGGTGGGCATCGCTGCGGCCCAACCTATCCAGCTCGTCGACGTGGAAGGGTGCATGCCGGGCGAATTGATCCAAACCGATCGCGAGGAGATCGAAGAGGAGGTGCGCGTTGCGAAGGCAGAGTTCTACGGCGCACTCCAGTCGAGCGGCTTGGCACTCGAGTGGCGTTCTTCGATCACGCTACTTAGGCTTGCGGAATACTTCGCCCGTCAAGCCCGATGCGCGGATCTGGTCATCGCCGTCGCCGAGCACGCCGGTGAGTGGGGAAATCCGACCCGACACCTGGGCTATGGCGATTTGGTGATGCAGCTCGGTCGGCCGATACTGATCGTTCCACTGGAGGCTCCGCAGTCGCCCCTGACCACCGCCTTGATCGGATGGAAGGACTCGCGGGAGGCGCGGCGTGCGATTGCCGACGCGTTACCTCTGTTAAAGACCATGGAAAAAGTCTACGTCGGCACGGTCGTCCCGAAGGAAGACGCAGAAAAAGAGCCGTCGGGATTGTCCGACGTGATCTCGTGGCTCAAAGCCCATGAGATCGCGGCCGAGCCGCGCGTTGCCTTTGCCTCCGGCGACGATGTGGAGGACCTCAACCGGCTTGCCGACGAATCTCACGCCGATCTGATCGTCGCCGGCGCCTACGGACACAGCCGGCTGCGCGAGTGGGTCTTCGGGGGTGTGACGCATGATGTGCTCATGCGCCCGCGCCGCTCGACCCTTCTTTCCCACTGAGCGCGCAAGGCTCGCGCGCGCATCGTCCAAAGGAAAATCGGACCCGATTCATCGGGCCCGATTCTCCGCACCACCCCTCCACCAGTACTCGGTTGCCTCCCGCTGTCGGCAGGATCTCGCCTAGTGGCTGCCGAAAGGCGAGCTCATCTCGTCATCACTTGCACCGTGGCTCTCCTTCACGCAGGCAAAGCTCGATGCAGCCGTCGGGTCTCCCGATCCCTTGTAGCGCGCAACCTCGGGGAACAGGCACAGCGGTCGCTGGAACGCGACTCCTGAGGCGGGCGTGTCGTTGACGTACTTGGTCGCGATAAACTCGTTCGGAGCCACCCCTTCTTCGACCCACTTGTCCAGTGCCTTCAGAAGATCATGGCGCGCGTCGACCACGGGGCCGTTTAGGGCATTGCCGAACGCGTTAGCACCGGGACCGCCGCTGCAATGGGACATGCCCGGGACCATGAAGAGCCGATAGAACGAGTAGACCGACTCCTCTCCGCCCATCTCGTTTTGAACCGAGTGATAGTAGTTCAAGGTATTGCGCGGTGAGATCGCCGAATCGCCCCAGCCCACGTAGTGGATCATCTTTCCGCCGTGCTCTTTAAAGCGGCTCAGATCCGGATTGGTGGAGTTCAGAATTCCCGCAAGCTTCTTGTCGGTGTAGGCGACATCGCTCGTGAAGTTGAACGTCGTGTAGTCGAAGGCCGGATTCTGAAACACCATGTCCGCGAAAAATCCGTATCCGAAGAACGCGGCTAGCGATTCTCCGGTGGCGAGATTGTTCGACAGAGTCGGAACCCGCAAGGCACCCGTGATCCAGACCGGCCAGTTCGCCGGATTCGACTCTTCGCCTGGTTCGAGTCCCGGGAAAATCTGGCGACCCGTGACGGGATTGCGCACGCCGGTGTAGATCGCGCGCACGGCCTTGACCTGGGCTGCGCTCAAGCAGGTCGTGGGATCCTGACCGCTTGCGCACTGGACCTTGGCCGGGTCGAAGTGGCAGGCCAGGGGATTGTTCAGGAAGTCATCGGTGGCCAATCCGCCGTCCTTGCCTGCGCATTGGGCCAGCACCGCGCTCGTTAAGACCGGCAAAAGCGTCGGGGGAACATAGCTTGCCGGATCGATCAAGAGCGCCTGCTGTCCATAGATCGCGCCGACCAAAAGATGGGTCCAGTAGTTCGCAGGAGATCCCACGATGATCCCGTCAAAATCGTTCGGAAAGCGCTGCGCCTCCATGAGGGCTTCGCGGCCTCCGTCCGAGCATCCGTTAAAGTAGGATCGGGTCGGGCCCTTGCCCACCAAGGCAGCGATGACATCCTTGGACTTGTCCGTGGTTTCCTTCAAGGCGCGGTATCCGAAGTCGACGATCTTCTCTGGGTGACCGAGCGCGAAGAGGGCCGTGCCGCCCGTCTGGCTGCCGTCGTCCGTGGCGGCAGTCGCAAAACCGCGCTCAATCCCTTCGGCCAGACCCGCGTAACTGATGGAACCGCAAAAGCCGCCGCAGCCCAACTGCTCGAATTTTCCGTTGTAGGTCCCATCGGTTGGAATCCACACTTCGAACGTGATGATCGAGTCCGACGTCGGCGTGGCGATGCCGCTCACGCGACAAAAATCCGGCAGGCCTGTCAGCGCCGTGGTGGACCCGGGCGGCGTGAACGATCCTCCGGTGATCGACGTGGCCGTCGTGATGGTCGCATTCGGTAGCGCCAAGGTGGCCAGGCTCGCGCACGTGGCAGCCGAAGCGACCGGCGAGAGGAATAGAACGTAGAGGCCTGCAAAGAGCGTCGCCACCCACCACTTTAGATATGTGCGCATGTGTTGTCTCCGATCTTATGAACATCTAATGACTTCTCGCGCGCTTTGCACTGGCGCCCGATGCGGTCGCACATTCGCACAATCCCACTGGGTCGTCCATCCTGCAGCGCATCAGATCCAGATCCTCGAGTCCTCGTCCTTCGAGGCGGGAATCGAAGTCGTAGCGGACGATAGTCTGAAGGTACTAACGCGAAGTCGCGAGGCGAGGCGCTCCGTTCACCCCAATGGGTGTCGCATCGCCACTGGGTCCCCGATGCTGCGCCGCAGTGCAGAGAACGGATGTCGACTACAATCAATGCTCGGGCGCGCGCGCTTTCGTCGCGCTTCGCATGGCACTCGCCAACGAAGGAACCGATCGATGCTTCTAGCGATTAGTCACGTGGCTCTGGTGGTCTCGAACCCCCGGCGTACCGCAGACTTCTTTAAGTCCTTGTTCGACGCTCGGATCGTAGAGCGCATCGATGAAGAAGGTCACGACGAGATCTTCGTGAAACTCGGGGGCACCTGGTTCTTACTCGCCCAAGCCGAAGTAAAGCGTCCTCGAACGGGCGACCACATCGCCTTTAAGGTCACGAAGGAAGTGCTCTTTTCGAGCGCCCAAAAACTTAAGGCGATGAATCGCGAATACTTCCTCGCACGCTCGGACACTTCGCTCTACTTCTTTGACGACGACGATCACGTGTTCGAACTCGATTCGACGGATATCGAGTCCGAACTGGACGGCCTGATCGCCCCAAAAGCGGCGCCCAATGCGTAGGAAGTCCACCCGCATCACGCACCTCAGAGGGGCAAGTGACCGAGCCCGGATATCGGTTCGGTCCTTCGTGCGCGTCGCTCAGCAAAAGCTAGTGGGGACTTACGCCTGCCGGAAGGCTTCGGGCTCCAAGGCGAGGCGTATTTGGATCGGGTTCCAGGGGCGCCCTCGGTGCGCGGCGCGCAGCTTGCTGAGGAACTGACCGTTCGGGTAGGCAGGCATCACAAAGGGAACGTTCTTGCGTTCCGTGTTTCGAAAGAGAATCCCGTAAAGCGCAACTGAAGGCCCAGCCAATGACCATCAGCGTCAATGGAGTCGACGAGGACTCCAACGTTCCGGGCGATATGCCCCTTCTTTGGTATTTGCGTGATGTTGTCGGCTTGACCGGCACCAAGTTCGGCTGCGGCATCGCCCAGTGCGGAGCGTGCACGGTGCACCTGGATGGCCAGGCGGTGCGTTCCTGCGTGACGCCGGTGGCCGCAGTGGGCCAGCGCAAAGTGGTCACGATCGAAGCAGTGGGACAGACTCCGGCCGGACAAAAGGTGCAGCAGGCGTGGCTGGCCCTCGATGTTCCGCAATGTGGCTACTGCCAGTCGGGCCAGATCATGTCGGCCACCGCCTTGATCGCGCAAAACCCGCATCCGTCCGATGCCGACATCGATGCCGGCATGACGGGTAACATCTGTCGCTGCGGCACCTATAATCGTATTCGCGCGGCCATCAAGCAGGCCGCATCGGGTGGCTGACGTGACAGCATCACGCCCTGCCGAACCCGCCGTGCGCGCGCCTCTGGTCGAGGACCGGGTTCTTCTCACCCGTCGTCATTTCCTCGGTGCCACGCTAGCCGGCACCGGCCTCGTCCTGGGCGTCGCTCTCCCCCTCAAGCGCGCAAGCGGGCAGATGCCGGCTCAAAGTGCAGCGGTGGTCGCGGGTGACGGATCCAGCCAGGTTCCCAGCGGCACCTTTGCGCCCAACGCCTTCATTCGCATCGACCGGCAAGGCCAGGTGCTGCTCGTGATTCCGAAAGTCGAAATGGGCCAGGGGGTCTACACTTCGCTGCCGATGCTCATCGCCGAAGAACTCGAGGTCGGGTTGGGACAGATCCGCCTGGAACACGCGCCGCCTGATGCGGCGCTCTACACCGATCCCCTGCTTGGGGGGCAGCTCACGGGCGGCTCGACCTCGGTGCGCTACGCCTGGCAGCCGTTACGCAAAGCCGGCGCCGTGGCCAGAACCCTCCTGGTCTCGGCCGCTGCCGCACAGTGGAAGGTTGACGCGGGCTCATGTCAGGCGGACAACGGGTCCGTGGTGCATGCGGCAACCAATCGGCGCCTGAGCTATGGGCAACTCGTCGATGCGGCAGCAAAGCTGCCCGTACCCAAGGACGTGACGCTTAAGGATCCGAAGGATTTCAAACTCATCGGTACTGCCGCAAAGAGGCTCGATACCCCCGGCAAGGTGGATGGGACGGCCCTCTTTGGGATCGACGTGCGTCTGCCGCAGATGCAGTATGCCGTCATCGTCAACTGCCCCGTCTTCGGGGGCACGCTGGCCAGCGTCGATACTGATGCCGCGCTGCGGGTGCCCGGGGTGCGCCAGGTCGTCAAGATCGACAACGCAGTTGCGGTCGTGGGCGAGAACACCTGGGCGGCCAAGCGCGGGGCGGCTGCGCTGGCGATCCGCTGGAACGACGCATCGGGTGCCGGTGTGGGCATGGCCGATCTCGTCGGGGATCTTGCCGAGGCCTCCAAGAAAGACGGGGCCGTCGCGCGCCACGACGGCGACATCGATAGCGGATTCAAGAACGCCAAGACGCGCCTCGATGTGGTGTATGAGCAGCCTTTTCTCGCGCATGCGACGATGGAGCCGATCAACTGCACCGTGCACGTCGAGCCAAACGCGTGCACCCTCTGGGTCGGGACCCAGGTGCCCACGCGGGCCGTGGATGCGGCTGTCAAGATCACGGGACTCTCGCCCGACAAGGTGGTGCTGCACAATTTTTTGATCGGCGGAGGGTTCGGACGGCGCCTCGAGTTCGATGCGATCGCCCAGGCCGTGAAGATCGGTCAGCAAGTCAATACGCCTGTGAAGGTCCTCTGGACACGCGAAGAGGATATTCAGCACGACATGTATCGCCCCTACTACTACGACACGATTGCGGCGGGTTTAGACGAGAACGGACGGCCGATCGCCTGGAAACATCGCATCGTGGGCTCGTCCATCATGGCCCGTTTCGCGCCGCCCGCGTTTGTGAAGGGCTTGGATCCTGACGCGGTCGAGGTCGCCTCGAGCCTGCCCTATGATCTTCCCAACCAGTTCATCGACTACGTGCGTCAGGAGCCGCGTGCGGTGCCGACCGCCTTCTGGCGCGGTGTGGGTCCGACGCGCAGTACCTTCGTCGTCGAAAGTTTCGTCGATGAACTCGCATCGGCCGCCAAGATCGATCCGGTTAAGTACCGCATGGATCTGTTGGGCAAAAGCCCGCGCGCCCTCAACGTACTGAAGGTCGCGGTCGCCAAGTCGAACTGGGGCCAGGCGCTTCCCAAAGGCCAGGGGCGAGGCGTTTGCGTGATGAACGCCTTTGGCAGTTTTCTCGGGGTGGTTCTGGAGGCCACGGTCGACGACGCGGGTGCGGTCACGGTCAATCACGTGGTCTGTGCCGTCGACTGCGGGATGGTCGTCAATCCCAACACCATCGAGGCGCAGATCGAGGGCGGAATCGTCTTTGGCATCACGGCTGCGCTCTACAGTGAAGTCACGATCCACAACGGCCGGGTCGAGCAGACCAATTTCACGGACTACCGGATGCTGCGCATCCACCAGACGCCGTCAATCGATGTCGTCATCGTCAAGAGCAGCGAGGCACCCGGTGGCATTGGCGAGCCTGGAACCGCGGCGCTCGCTCCAGCGCTCACCAATGCCATTTTCGCAGCGACGGGTAAGCGACTTCGAAAACTGCCCGTGGGCAACCAGTTGAAGACCAGCTAAACCATGAAAACATTGCACTCGATCCTCTTGGGCCTTTTTCTTGTTGCGCCGGCCGTGGTGAACGCTGCCGCGCCAGCCGACGATGCCACCGTGGCCCGCGGTGCCTATCTGGCCCAGGCGGGTGATTGCACGTCCTGTCATACGGCTCCCGGCGGCAAGGCCTTTGCCGGTGGGCTGCCGATGAATACGCCCATGGGCAAGGTGTATACGACCAATATCACGCCCGACTCGACCACCGGCATCGGCCAATATAGCCAGGCCGATTTCGCGCGCGCCTTGCGCGAAGGTCTTGCGCGCGACGGCCACAATCTGTATCCGGCAATGCCCTATCCGTCTTTCGCCAAGCTGCGCGACGATGATGTCGCAGCGCTCTATGCCTATTTCATGAAACAGGTCGCGCCGGTCAATCAGGCGAACCGTCCGACGACCATTCCGTTTCCCTTGAACATGCGCTGGCCGCTGAAGCTCTGGAATCTCGTGTTTCTGAAGTCCGAGACCTACAAGGACAAGCCCAACCAGAGTGCCGCCTGGAACCGGGGCGCCTATCTGGTGCAGGGCTTGGGGCACTGCGGTGCCTGCCACACGCCGCGCGGGCTGGCCTACAACGAAAAGGGTCTTGACGAGACGAGCCGGAACTTCCTGCGCGGCGCCTTGCTCGACGGATGGTATGCGTCCGATCTGGGTGGCGAGCCCGCCGCCGGTCTTGGGCGCTGGTCCGATGGCGATTTGGCGGCGTTTCTGAAGTCCGGGGCGAACGGTCACGCCTCCGCGTTCGGCTCGATGACGGACGTCATCAACAACAGCACGCAGTATCTGAGCGACGCCGATGTCGCGGCCATGACGACCTATCTGAAGTCGATTGCGCCGCGCGCGGGCGCCACGCCGGCTTATGTCTATGACCCGAAGCCGACGGTGGCTGCGCTAACCCGGCCTGCCGGAAACGCCGGAGCGACCCTGTATGCCACCTATTGCATGGGATGTCACGGGGTTGACGGCAAGGCGTTTGCGCCCTACCTCGCACCGCTCGCTGGAAATCCCAATGTGATCGAGGGCGATCCCACATCGTCGATCAACGTCACCTTGTACGGTAGTCATGCCCTGATACTGCAGGGTATTCCGGCCGCCTATCCGATGCCGAGCTTTCGCGCGGTCATGAGCGACCGTGAGGTCGCCGACGTCCTCTCCTTCATCCGGCAGGGCTGGAACAATCAAGCGTCGTCCGTCACCACTCAGGCGGTCGCAAAGATAAGGCACGAGCCCGGATCCGAGAACTAGTCGACCTCGCCTGGCCCGCCCGGGGGATCTCGGGCGAGGGGGGACATGAAAAGCCCGCGCGGGCCGCCGAGATCTTGTTGGGTCCGGCGCGCAACGCTACAGTGGCGGACTCGGGCTTAGGCATCCAGGGCGTCCGCGGCCCTGGGTGTTGCATCCTGCCCTCCCTGTCGTTCCAACCATCCAGCCGCATCGCATCCGAGGAGCCACTTCATGTCCAAATCATCTGCGGATTTCATTGCCGAAACGCTCGCTGCAGCCGGGGTCAAGCGCATCTATGGGGTGGTTGGCGATTCACTGAACGGGTTCACCGATTCACTGCGGCGCCTGGCTCAGATCGAGTGGATCCACATGCGCAACGAAGAGGGCGCTGCTTTCGCGGCCGGAGCCGAAGCGCACGTGACGGGGCAACTGGCCGTGTGTGCAGGCAGCTGCGGGCCCGGCAACCTGCACCTCATCAACGGTCTATTTGACTGTCATCGCAGCGGCGTGCCGGTCTTGGCCATTGCCGCGCACATTCCGAGTAGCGAAATCGGGATCGACTATTTTCAGGCGACCCATCCGGAAATCCTCTTTCGCGAGTGCAGCTACTACGCCGAACTGGTCTCCAATCCCTCCCAACTGCCCCAGATTCTGCGTCGCGCCCTCCGCGTGGCGCTCGGCAGGCGCGGCGTTGCGGTGGTCGTCATTCCCGGGGACATTGCCCTAAAGGCAGCCGTCGCCGATGTGGCGCGCTGGCATCTTCCGGAAAAGCCGGTCGTAACACCCTTAGCGTCCGAGGTGCAAAAGCTCGCGCAGATCTTAAACGGCGGCAAGAAAATCACCTTCTTCTGCGGGGCCGGCTGCGCGGGCGCGCATGCGGAAGTGATCGAGTTGGCGCGGCTTCTCAAGGCTCCGATCGTGCATACGCTGCGCGGCAAGGAGCATCTGGAGTACGACAATCCCTTTGACGTGGGGATGACGGGTCTGGTCGGTTTCTCGAGCGGCTATGCGGCCATGAAGGAATGCGACACGCTGCTCATGCTCGGGGCCGATTTTCCGTACCGGCAGTTCTTTCCCGAGAAGGCGCACATCGCTCAGATCGATCTGCGTCCCGAAGCGCTTGGTAACCGGTGTGCGATCGAACTCGGGCTACTGGGGGATGTGCGCGCAACGCTTTGCGCGGTCACGCCCCATGTCGGGGAGAAAGCGGATACGCGTCACCTGGATGCGGCGCTGGCCCACTACAAGAGGGCGCGTCGGGATCTCGACGCCTTGGCCGAGATCGACGCGCGCGGCAAGCTCTTGCACCCGCAAAGCGTGACGGCGCTCGTCAGTGAGCTCGCAGCCGAGGACGCGATTTTCACGTGCGACACGGGCACACCCATCCTGTGGTTGGCGCGCTACCTCAAGGTCAACGGAAAACGTCGCATCGTGGGCTCGTTTAATCATGGATCGATGGCCAATGCGCTCCTGCAAGCCATCGGCGCGCAGACCGCCTACCCCAAGCGACAGGTGATCTCGATGTCGGGCGACGGCGGTTTTGCCATGATGATGGGGGACTTTCTGACGCTTTCGCAATTGAATCTGCCCGTCAAGGTTGTGGTCCTGAACAACGGCACCTTGGGCTTCGTCGAGATGGAAATGAAAGCGGGAGGCTTTCTGGATACGGGATGCGAGCTCAAGAACCCGAACTTCGCGAACATGGCCCAGGCCATGGGAATTAAGGGGGTGCGCATCGAGAACCCCGGGGATCTGCGCGCAGGCATCGCAGAGGCCCTGGCGCATCCCGGTCCGGCGCTTTTGGACGTGGTCACGCCGCGTCAGGAACTCGCCATGCCGCCGACCGTCACGGCTGAAGAGGCGTTTCGGTTTGGGCTGTTCACGCTGCGTGCGGTTCTCGATGGTCGGGCGGGCGAACTCATCGATCTGGCCAAGGTCAACCTGCTTCGATGAAGTGCGCATCGATGTGAAAGCACCGGGGGATCGCGACGGGGCCTCGCATCAACTCCGGATCACGTCTTCGGTCGAGGCGAGGTGCGCTCCGGAATTGGCAAAGAGCGCGTTGTAGCGTGTGATGATGTGTTCAGCGCTTTCGCCTTCACTGTCCCAGGTGCTGTGCGCATCGGCAACGACAGTGACCGCAAGTCCGCGCTCGAGCGCACCTTTCACGGTCGCGGCCACACACTGATCGCTCTGGGCCCCGAGCAGGATCACCTCTGCGAGCTGATTCTGGCCGACCCAGTCGACGAGGGCGGCCTGGCTAAAGGCATCCCCCACGGTCTTCGAGAAGGTCGGTTCGTGTTCGGCCTGGCCCAGGGCAGGCCAGATGGGCCATCCGGATGCGCCGGGCGCGAGCGAATCCCCGCTATCTCCGTCGTGTCGAATGAAGCACACGGGCCGGCCCGTGCGGCGCGCCCAGGCGAGAAGCGAGCGCACGCGATCGGCCAGACGATCGGCTTGGTGGAGGGGTTCGAACAAGTCCCCTGCAAACATCGCTGTCTGCAGGTCGATCACGATGAGAGCGCTCTGGTCGGACAACCTTTTCATGTTTTGATCCGTCGGAGGAGCCGGCCGCCAAAAGGGCGTGCCTGAATCTCATCATACTGTGAACACCGGCGTGATTCTGGAGAAAATTTATCGCGGAGATCCGAAGCCCGAGTCCGAGGACCGGAGCACCGGCAGGGCTTGGAGACTCCACTCGACAACCAGCGCATTAACCCCTCCAATAATCCGCTCGTGACTTCCCGTTCGTGCCGCGCGCACCATCGATGCGATGCGCTTTGCCGGGGCGCCGCGCCGCAAGGCCTGTCTCATTTCGCGGCCTGGAGTCCGCGTCGGAAATTTTTTTGGTTCCCGCACTTGTACATGCCCTTGGTTTTGGAGCGTTTTGCTGCGGCACGCCAAGCCCCGGATTTTTACTGAATAAGAAAAGCAATGATGCGCCGCACGAACGACTGAATTCGAGAGTGCCTCCATACATTTAGCGTTATATACGAATGGAGCTAACGCGTTTTCCCGCATTGCGACAATCGCAATCAATATGTCAGGATCCACATAGGTTGCCGGTGCCAGCTTGCTGCGCGGGCATCCAAAGTAGGAGGAGACCACCCTGGTTGGCTGGCATCGCGAGCCTTCAAGGGATGCAAACACCCCACGGAGGAGACATGAAGATTGCAGCACTAATGCTCGGGATGGCGTTCGCGCTCCCGACGGCCACGCTGGCGCAGTCGAACGACGAGCTGGTCAAAGGCGTGAGCGACACCCACGACGTCCTGAACTACGGCATGGGCTACAACCTGCAGCGCTATAGCACGCTCACGCAGATCAATGCCGAGAACGTCAACAAGCTCACGCCGGTTTGGAACTACAGCCTCGACGACAATCGCAGCGAAGAGTCGCAACCGATCGTCTATAAAGGGGTGCTGTACATCACCTCCAATAGCGCGACGGCCGCCATCGATGTCAAAAGCGGCCAGCAGATCTGGAAGACCAAGGTCGACTATCCGGCTGACGTGCCGCGCGTGGTGTGCTGCGGCATCATCAATCGCGGTGCTGCGATCTTCGATGGCAAACTGTTCCGCACAACCCTCGATGCCAATGTCATTGCACTGGACGCGAAGACCGGCAAAGAGCTCTGGAGACAGAACGCGGCCGACTACAAGACCGGATTTTCGATGACCATGGCACCCCTGGTGGCCGATGGCGTGGTGATCACGGGGATTTCCGGCGCGGAATTCGGCACGCGCGACTTCATCGACGGATGGGAGCCTGCCACCGGCAAGCACCTCTGGCGGACCTACACGGTCCCGGAACCGAGCGAAGCCGGCGGCAATACCTGGCCGGGGGACACCTGGAAGTTTGGCGGCGGCTCGACCTGGATCACGGGTTCGTTCGACCCCGAGTTGCACACCGTCTACTGGGGCGTGGGCAATCCAGGGCCGTTTAATGCCGGCGTGCGTCCGGGCGACAATCTGTACACCTGTTCGGTGCTCGCCATGGATCCGCAGACGGGCAAGATCAAGTGGCACTTCCAGTTTTCACCGAACAATCCCTTTGACTACGATTCGGTGGCCGAGATGGTGCTGGCCACCGTCGACGTTCAGGGCAAGCCCACGCCGGTCATCATGAACGCCAACCGCAACGGCTTTTTCTACGTGTTGAATCGTAACGACGGAAAGCTGATTGCGGCCAATCCCTACGTCAAGGTCAACTGGGCAAGCGGTGTCGACATGGCCACCGGTCGCCCCATCGAGACCGACGTCACCAAGAAGGCGCGCACGGGCGAAAAGGTGGTGGTCTATCCGTCGATCCTGGGAGGCAAGAACTGGATGCCGATCTCCTACGATCCGAAGACCAAGCTTGCCTACGCCAATACGCTCGCCTTCGGTGGCCACTACAAGGCGGTCCCCGCCGAGTACAAGGCCGGCGAGTGGTACGTGGGGATGGACCTCTCCGACCTCTGGGACTGGCCCAGCGGCGCGCGCGGACACTTGAAGGCCATCGATCCCATGACGGGCAAGGCCAAGTGGGAAGATGGCAGCGATCTGCCGCGCTTCTCGGGGGTGCTCTCGACGGCTGGGAACGTCGTCTTTAGCGGCAAGCTCACCGGCGAGTTCGAGGCCTTTGACGCCGAGACCGGCAAAAAGCTCTGGCAGTTCAAGACCGGCTCGGGCATCGAGGGGCAACCTGTGACCTGGGAGCAGGATGGAACGCAGTACGTCGCGGTCACGAGCGGCATCGGGGGCGTCTATTCGCTCTTCTCCGGTGACGAGCGCCTGGCCACCATTCCTGCAGGCGGCTCGCTTTGGGTCTTCGCGCTTCAGAAGTAACGATCGCGTAGGGGATTAATCCTGGGAGCGCCCAATGCGGGCGCTCCCGCTTTTTTCGGACAGCGCATCAATTGAGTACACGTATTCGTCGCATCCGCATCGGCTTTGTTCTCACCGCTTTGGTTTTCTGGACTCCCTCCTGGGTCTTAGCCCAGGGCGATTCACCGCCGGCAAGCCCCGCTCCCGAAGAGAACGCCGCGGCGAACCGCGCGTTCGCCGATCGGGGCAAGGAACTCTACGCGCGTCATTGCTCGCATTGCCACGGATTTAACATGGTCACGCCCGGTACGATCGCATTCGATCTTCGGACCTTCCCGCATAACGACAAGGCGCGCTTTCTGAATTCGGTCACCAATGGAAAAAATGGCCGCATGCCACCCTGGGGTGAGGTGCTCTCTTCCGAAGAGATGGACGCCATCTGGGCCTATATCCTGACGGGAGGCAAGTCGTGAGAGGGTCTTTTCTGGATTTCGGCTGCGCGCTGGCCTTCGACGCCGTGCTTTGCGGTGGGATTCTTCTGGGTTCTGGCGCGGCCTTCGCCCAGGCGCCCCTGAAGGTGTGCTTGGACGAGGATCGGCCGCCCTATTCGGTCGCCCACGGTGAAACCGGTGCGGGGTTCGATGTCGCGGTCTCGGGAGCGTTAGCCCAACACCTGGGCCGACCGCTTCAGATCCAGTGGTTCGAGAGCAAGATGGACGAAGATGCCAGCCCGACGCTCGATGCGAATGCCCTTTTGTCGGATGGTCGATGCGACATCGTTGCGGGCTATCCCCTCGTTGCGGACTCGCTTGGGCGACCTGGACTTTCGAGCACGCGCATGCCCGACTTTCATGGGGCGACCGCCAAGGACAGGGGTCGGCGCGTGGCGCTCGGAACGCTCACACCCAGCCATCCCTACCAGCGCTCCGCGCTCGTCCTCCTTCTGAGTCCGAAGGTCTCGCAGCGCTCGGTAAGAGGACTCGACGACGTGGGCGATCTGCACTTCGGGGTCGAAGGGGGCACTTTTGGCGACGCGATTCTGATGATGTATCAAAACGGTCGCCTGATCGATCACATCACCCACTATCCGGTCGGCCAGGGAGCGCTTCTGGACCGACTGGAGAAGGGCGAGATCGACGCGAGTTTCCTGTCGCTTGCACGCTTTGATGCCTATCGCCACGATCATCCGCAAACCCAGATTCGCGATAGCGGATACCTGTATCCTATCGCCTTCAATCTCGGCTATGTCACGCTGACAACCCACGATGAACTTCTTGCACAGATCAATACCGCCATCGATACGATGCGCTCGTCCGGCGAGATTGCAAGCATCGCAAAACAAAACGGCATCACCTTCGTCGAGCCTGCCGAACCGTTTGTCTCGCCCGGGATCAGTTTTTCGCAGCTGGCCCAGTAACTCCGAAGGCCCGCTTCGCGCACAACGACACTCGCAGTGCGGCGGGCTGTCCCAGGCTTCGATGTGACGGCTCCCGAGGTTCACCTCGTTCGTGTTTTCGCGGCGAGCCAGACCGGCGGCAATCCCGCTCCCGTAGTGCTCCATGCCGACGGGCTCTCGTCGGACGCCATGCGGGGGATCGCGGCCCGGGAGGGTCTCGAAAGCGCCTTTGTTCTGCGTCCGGAACAACCGGGCAATTCGCTTCGCCTGAGGTTCTTTGTCCCGAACCACGAAATGGAGATGTGCGGACATGCGACCTTGGGCGCACTCTGGCTTTTGCGCTCGCTTGGGACCTGGACGTCGGACGTGGCTCAGATCGAGACCCCAAGCGGCATCGTTCTAGCGCGCGTGGATCCTGATTCCGGACGAATCGAGATTAGCCAGCCCGAGGGTCGGGTCGCGCCGGTCGCAGAGACCGAACTCGTGCGGGCAACCCTGGCCGCGCTCGGCCTGGACAAAGAGGAACTTCAGTTTGGAGGCATCGTGAACGCGGCTACGAGCCGGACAAAGACCTTGATTGGCCTTCGCACGTGCGACCGGCTCCATGGATTAAAGCCAAAGTTCGATGCGATCGAGACGCTGTGCGACGCCTTGGGCTCGACGGGTCTCTACCCGTTTGCCATCGAATCCGACCGACCCCTTCGACTGCAGGCGCGACAATTCCCGCGTTCTTCGGGCTATCCGGAAGATGCGGCTACGGGGATTGCCGCGGCCGCCTTGCTTTATGGGGCATTCCACTATGGCATCGTGAAGGAGCCCGCAGAAGCCGTCATCGTGCATCAGGGCTTCGCCATGGGAAGCCCCTCCGAGATCGAGTTGCGCTTTCGCAATCCCGCCGATCCCAGCCAAGGGTGCTGGCTCAGCGGCGCAGTCGAGCTCATGAAAAAAGACTGATCATCCGTTCTTGGTCGAGCGCGAGAAGCCAAGAGCGGGCCTTCGCCCCATGAGCGCTCCTGCGCGAGCCTCAGGCTGGTCTCCAGAAGGTGATGATGGCTCCTCCGGCGATCACGAGCACCCCGCCCACAAGTGTGGGGAGGGTGGGGAGAGTGCCGAAAAAGGCGAAGTTGATGACCTGCCACACCACGAACAAGGTGGCGATGTAGAGACCCACGACCTGGCCAAACTCGAGGGGGGCGAGGTTCAGGAAAGAGCCATAGCCAAAGAGCAGTGTCGCGCCCGCGCCAAACAGGAGTGCGCGAATCGGACCGGCTCCCTGGTTGTAGAGTGCGGTCCTGATCACGGCATCGCCGCTGACCTCCAATGTGGTCGCGATGAACAGCAGCACGACAGGAGGTACGGTCTGCAAGATCTTCAGCATGTGGATTTCCTGGAAATGACCGCTCGGGCAAAGGTGGTCCCGAGGTTATCAGAAGCCCGATTGTCGCGAGGCTCGTGAGCCTGCCTTTGCTCTGGGAAGTCGCGACCCGGGATGTCGCCTCTTCGGACCACCGATCGCGCTTCGGTTGCCCGGGTGATCTCCGCGTGCGGCTCTCGCCGAACTCAGGACAGGCTGTCGGCCAAGGTCACAAAATCCTCGCTTCGCTCGAGCGCATTGAGCGCCTCCAGAAGAGCGGGCGGTGGTCGAATCATTTTGCGCGTCCCCAGATCCAGCCAGCCCGCGGTGCTGGTCACGAGTGCGGCCCGCTTTCCTTCACGCAAGAACTCGTTGCGCAGCTTCATGCGGCTGCCGTCCGCAGACAGACCGGCGAGCGTGAAGGTCACGGTCATGGAGTCGAGCAGATGAAATTCACGGAAATACTCGACCTCGTCTTTCATGACGACAGGCCCGAAGCGAAGCCGGAGGAACTCGGACATCGGAAATCCGCACTGCGCGAAGTACATCATGCGCACGTCGACGGATTTGTCCAGGTAGGCGGTGTTGCGCATGTGGGAATTCGAGTCCATGTCGCCCCAACCCGCAAACAGTGTCTTTGTAAACATGACCATTCCTGTTCGGGTTGGGGAGATGTCTCGCGAGCCGGTTGGCGGGCTTAGGAGGCCTTGTTCTTAAGGCCCAGAACCTCGATTTTCTCGATGGCCAGCGGGTGCGCGAATAACTCGTCGGCGCGCGCCATAAGGGCCTTGGCGATCGCACCCGTCAGGTGGGCCTGGCGGCCCGCCTCATCGGTAAAGGCGTCAAAAACTCCGAACGTGCTCTCGGAAAACCGAAGGGCGAACCAGATGGGCGTGGTGGCTTCCTGGTTGGCCAGGGCGAGACCCTGTTCCAGAAAGGCGGCGACATCGGACTCCTTACCGGGCTTGGCCTCAAGACGAACGAAGAGGGCGTACTTGATCATAACGGTCTCCTAAGAGTGAATCGTAGCATTGCGAGGCCTCACTTTACTGCTCGAGCGGATTCTGCGATGCTGGCACGATTGACATGTTTGGTAGCGATCAAGCCATGAACGTTTCGGTCCTTGTCTTCGAGGGCGTCTTCGATACCGGTCTTGCGATCTGTCTTGACGCGCTTTCCACCGCCAATGAGCTGTCGGCAATGCAGGGAGCACCTGCGACGCCATTTCAGATTTCGTTGGTGGGGGTCAGGCGCAGGATCCACAGCGCGCAAGGCCTCCTGGTCCCGGTGCATCAGGTATCGAAGGGTCCTCCGCCCGATCTCGTCATCGTGCCCGCATTGGGTTACAAGATGCCCGAGACTCTGCTTCCCGCTTTGGCGCGTCCCGACATTGCCGATGGGGTGGACCTCCTGCGGCAATGGGCCCTGGCAGGGGTGCGCATCGGTGCGGCCTGCATCGGTACCTTTGTGCTGGCCGAGAGCGGATTGCTCGATGACCATTCGGCCACCACGACATGGTGGCTGACCCCGCTTTTCAGGCAGCGTTATCCGCGGGTGCGTCTGAATACGAGTCGCATGGTCGTCACTTCGGGCCAGTTCGTGACGGCAGGTGCGGCATTCAGCCACATGGACATGATGCTCTCGCTCATTCGCCAGACGAGCCCCGATCTCGCCACCCTCATAGCCCACTACCTCGTCGTCGATTCGAGACCGTCTCAATCGGCGTACGTCATCTCCGACCATCTCGCGCACTCCGATCCCCTGGTCGAGCGATTCGACATCTGGGTCCGTGAGAACCTGGATCAGGGGTTCGATCTCGAGACGGTCGCCCGACATCTGGCGACGAGCAAGCGGACTCTCGCGCGGCGTATTCGGGATTCGCTGGGAAAAACACCGGTGAGCTACGTTCAGGACCTGCGCGTTGAACGTGCTGTGCACCTGCTTAAGACCGGAAAAAGCAGCGTGGACAAGATCGCGGAGATGGTCGGTTATTCCGATGGCGTCACATTGCGGACCTTGCTGAGGCGCCGGCTTGGCAAGGGCATTCGCGAAATCAGGGCGACGTAAATCCTGCAGAGGCGAACCGGACCTGATCGATGGGGTGTCGTACCCTGATCGGCTACCTCGGTATGCCGGCCAGCCATCGCCTCGAAGCCCCGGCCCTCATGCGTCGCGATCGAAGGCGTCCGCGGTCTTGGGCCAGTCGTCCTTCAGCAAACGGGACAGGACCCGGTCGGCCAGGAGGCGGCCGCCCGTCTGGCATCCGGGGCAATAGTTGGTTTCGTTTTCTGCGTAAAGGATGCGCTGAATGAGCGTGCCACAGACCGGGCAGGGCTTGCGATAGCGGCCGTGCACGGCCATCTCTTCATGAAAAGCGGTCACCTTCTCGGGGAACTGGCCCTGCGACTGTTGCCGCAGGCGCTCGATCCAAAGCGCCATCTGCTCTCGAATTGCATCGTAGAGGCGCGCGATGGACGCATCGTCCATGCGACTCGTTAGCGTCACAGGCGAGAGTTTCGCGGCGTGGAGGATTTCGTCCGAGTAGGCGTTACCGATCCCGCTAAAGAGCTTCGGATCCGTCAGGGCCCGCTTTAAGGTGTGGTTTTCGCTGCGAAGCCGTGCTGTGAATTCCTCGAGGCTCGATTGCAGGATCTCAAGGCCCCCGGGATCCTGCAGGGCTAACCCCGGCTCGCCTTGGATCACGTGCAGCGACGCGCGTCGTTTGGTCCCGGCTTCCGTGAGAGTCAGGATGCCGTTGTCGAATTCCAGGCGCGCGAGCGCCGCTCGCTTGGGAAGCGGCTTGCCCTGCTCGAACCAGTGCAAGCGCCCCGCGATCATGAGGTGAAAGACCAGCCAGAGGTCGTCGTCAAGTCCGATGGCGATACGCTTGCCGATCCGCCGAACGTTGCGGACCACGCGTGCCTCGGCCGACTGAATGGGCGGGACTGCGGTTCGCAGAAGAAAGGGCGACAGAATCTGAACGCGCTTGAGGCGCTGACCGATCAGGCGCTTTTGGAGGGCTTCCAGATAGAGGGTGAGGTCAGGAAGTTCTGGCATGGGGCGTCAGACGGAGGTTAACGGTAATTCGGATGAGTCCCGATCTGAGGTCGACTGAAGCTCAGCCGCTCGTCTAACGCACTGGGTCATTGCGCAATTTTCGACCAGCTCAAAGGGTCCGGTCACGGCAAAAGCTTTCGAATCGGATTGAATCGTCGAAAAAGCCTCAAGATTTCCCCGCGGCACGCGACATTAGGGAGGGCACGTAGATCGCGAGGCCAAAGCGCATCGATGTTTTGAAGAGTCGCGGGGCCGGCCCACGTCAGGCGTCAGTTGCATTGTGTCTGATTCCCGACCCAGAGGTGGCCTTCGCGGAGCGCGCCAAGGGCCATGCGTGCGCCGCAGGTTTGGTGAGTTGTTGTTAGTAAAGAAAAAGGGCGTCCCCTGAGTCTTGGATACGCAGTGTGAAAGAAAAGGGGACGCACTGGGACCGTGTCCCGGTCGAATTGAGGGACGATTTCGTGGCCTTTTGGCAGGTTTCCGCTCGCAGGGGTAAGACGAGCGACTATGGTAGAAAGCAACGGGCTTCGCAATCTCGCCGAGCCCGGGGTACTTTTGCTGCCGGGTTGTCGACTTGGGCTCATGGAGATGGGGGCATGCCAAGACGCTCTTGGCTCACTCAAAAAGGCGCAAAGCGACTTCAGGGCCCGAGGGGCAGACGCGCTTCTCTCATCACTTCTTCGGCGCTGCGAGGAACGCGGAGTGCCCCCTTTTTTTCCGAAGGTTTCTTTGATGACGCGCCCGCCCCGGTCATTCGAGGAAAGTCGATGCGGCGCTATCGGCTCTCGCGGGTACAGCGCGCCGAGCGCAAGGCCACGGCCAGCGTCAAGACCCTTCGAGCCCAACCAGTTCAGGCCATCGCCGATCGCCTGGTCCTCGAATCGCTTGGGGTTTCAAGGCGTCGCAATGAAGCAAAAAGGACCCAGAGCCACGATGGACCTTCCGGGCTTAGCTCACCGATTCCGAAGTCGGAGACCGTAGCTCGGCCGGTTCGCGATGCGCAGGCCGCGCAGAGCGTTCAGGTCATCAAGAGCCCGGCCCAAACCGCCTTGGCTGTGGAGGCTCCCAACAACCCCAGGCCTGTGGCTGACGCGCCAGGATCGGCCGACTTGCGTCGTTCGCGTGCCGCGTTGCAGGCGATCGGCGACGCCATCGTCCTCACCGATCGGGCCTATCTCGCGGTCGTCGATGTCAACGAGGCGGCCACGCGGATGTTTGATCGCCCGAGAAAGCAATTGCTCGCGGTGTCGCCCGAAGTGCTTTTCGGCAGGAGCCGGGCCGAGCTCGCGTCCAGCTGGAACGCTCTCGACAACGAGGCGGGCGGCGATACGATCGAGACTGTTTTGGAGCACGCCGATGGACGCCGGCTGCAAGTGGAATTGCACCGGCGCGCAGTCGTCGTGGACGATACTGAGCTGGTGGTCCATCAAGCACGCGATATCAGCGCAAGACGTCGCGCCGAGCAGGTGCTGCAGCGCCAATCTCAGCAACACGAGGCGCTTGCGCACTTCGGCCATTTCGCGCTGGGCAATCCGCCGGAAGACGAACTCTACAACCGATGCGCGAAGGCCATCGAGGAGGGGCTGTCGGTCGAGCTGTGTCGCATTCTCGGGACACGATCGGACGATCGGACACTGGAGCACCTCGCGGGCACGGGGTGGGCGGACCCCATGATCCGGGAGCGGGTTTTCGATGCCGTCGAAGAGACCCAGGATCGGTTCGTGTTCGGCACGCGCGAGTCGTGCGTGATCGCGGACTTCGAGTCGCAGACCCTCTTCTCGCGTCCGCCCCTGCTGAGCACTCACGGCGTGCGCTCGGCCGTCGAGGTCCTCGTTTGCGGCGCCGAAGGACCTTACGGCGTCGTGGGAGCCTATGCGCGCGAGCCTGCGAAATTCGCCGCCGACAGTACGATCTTCATGCAGAGCCTGGCCAACACCCTGGCCGCGGCGATCGATCGCAAGAATGCCGAAGAGCGCCTTTCCAAGATGGCCCAGTTCGACGCCTTAACCGGCCTGCCCAATCGCAACCTCTATCTGGATCGGCTTGGGCAAACCCTGATCGAAGCCGAGCGGCACAAGCGCAGCGTGGCGGTGCTCTTTGTCGACATCGATCGCTTCAAGAACGTCAACGATTCGCTGGGGCACGCGATCGGCGATCTCCTGCTCATCCAGATCGCCGCCTGCCTGGAGTCGGCCGTCAGGCCCGGCGACACGGTGGGGCGGCTTGGGGGCGACGAGTTCACGATCACGCTTGCGGATCTCGCGCACGGAGAAGACGCCGGTGCCGTCACCCGAAAAATCGTGAGCGCGTTCAGTGCCCCCTTCTTGCTCGCCGGGCGCTCCATCTACGTCTCGGCGACCATCGGCGTGTGCCTGTATCCGAGCGACGGCACGACCCCCGAGGCGCTCTTGCGCAACGCCGATACGGCGATGTATCGCGCCAAGGAATCAGGGCGCAACCGGTATCAGTTTTATCTCGCCGAGATGAACGAGAGGGCCGAGGCCAAGATGCTGCTCGAGTCGGCGCTGCGCGGTGCGCTCGGACGCAACGAATACAGCCTGCACTACCAGCCCAAGGTGGGCCTGCGCAGCGGACGCATCAGCGGGATGGAAGCGCTTTTGCGCTGGAATGCCCCCGATCGGGGTCCCGTTCCCCCGGGGGAATTCGTTCCGATCCTGGAGGAGACGGGTCTCATCGTCCCGGTGGGAGAGTGGGTCATTCGCACGGTCTGCAGACAGATTCGACAGTGGGCCGACGATGGTTTTGCGCCCCTGCCCGTCGCCGTGAATCTGTCCGCGCGCCAGTTCCGGGAGGCCGATCTGGATGTCGTGATCTGCAGGATCCTGGCTGAATCCGGGATCGATCCGGCGCTACTCGAACTCGAACTCACCGAGTCGACCTTGATGAGCGACTCCACGACGGCCATTCGCATGCTGCATAACCTCAAGGCCCACGGCATCCGCTTGACGGTCGACGACTTCGGCACCGGCTATTCGAGCCTGAGCTATCTGAAGCGCTTTCCGATCGATGCGCTCAAGATCGATCGGGAATTCATTGCCGATGTGAACGTCAACGAAGACGGCGCCAATATCTCGGTGGCGATCATCAGCCTGGCCCATAGCCTCAAGTTAAACGTCGTCGCCGAAGGTGTGGAGACCCAGGAGCAGCTGTCCTTTCTGCGCGCGAATGCGTGTGACGAGATGCAGGGCTACTATTTCGCCCGACCCATGCCTGTGGAGGAAATGACCCGCATGCTGCGTGAGGCAAGGCACATCGAATTCCCGAGCTTCGATCCGCGCTAGCGACCCCGGCAAGACCTGAGAGGCTCGTCCGCGATCGCTGGGAGCGCTTTCTTGCGCCCTAAAGCATAATCCGGGGGCTGCGAACGACTCCCGTTTTTCTCCCATTGGATCGTGGACCCATGTTCAATACCCGACTCGCACCGGCCCTCGGTGTTTTTGCGCTTTTTTTGGTGGCGATTTCGAATCCGGCACTTTGTGCGCCCACCCCGCGCCCGACCATCCAGACGCTTCCCATTCCAGGCGATGCGCGTTTCGTTCGGATTGCCCGCGATGTCTTGTTGATCCAGAGCGCTTACGCGCCCGACTTTGCCTCGCAATCAGGGCTCATGGACGATGCGGCCTCAGTACCCTCGTTTGCACCAGGGCGCGTAGAGGCCCTCACGCGTCGGCTGCGAAGGGATCTCTCGCAGTTGCGGCAACTGCCCTGGAGGAAGGGCAGCGTGGACGAACAGATCGACGTGCGCCTGGTCTATGCCCAGGCCGAGCGGATGGATCGCGAGTTGAACGTCGAACGTCTTTATCTGCGCCGTCCGGGAGCATGGCTTGAGACGCTCGCAAATGACTACCTGAACATCCTGACGTACACGCCGGAGCGCCACGACGTCTTAGCCAAGATCACGGCCGGGGTGCCTGCGATGGTGCAGGAGATGGACCGGGTCTGTGAGCCCACCCAAGTCGATGCGGATGTTGGCTTGGGCGTCTTAGATGGGATCGTCGCGATCCTAAGGACCCAGCCGGCGGGGGGCAGTTCGGCCGCGATTGCAGCGCTCAGTCGCTACCGTGAAAAACTCAGGCAGAACATCACGCGTGCGCCATTTGCCGTCATCGGTGCGAAGAACTATGCCTGGCGCCTAGCGCATGCAGCCCTTCTGCCATGGGATCCGATGACACTTCGGAGTAGGGCCGAGGAGCGCCTGAAAAACGTCGACGAGCAGATTGCGGCACTGCGCCCGGGCGTTGTGCCGCCCGCTCCGCTGTCTGCGGAGCTTAAGCAGAAGGCCGCCGAACTGGATCAAGCCGGCCTTTTGCAGCTCTATGACGATATCGAGATCGAGTATCGCGCCGCGATCCAAAGCGCGGGCTTCGTGACCATCCCCCAAGGGGTCGGGCCGATCCGAGCGCGCGTGACCCCCGAGGCGACGATTCCGCTCGCCGGGGATGGTGGCAGCATGATTCCGCCCCCGCCGTTTCTCGATAGCGACGTGAGCTGGTGGAACGTCGAGCACTTTCGCGATTCCGAATCCTTGGAGGAGCGCGAGAAGACGCTTCAGGGCGCCGTTTTTTTCCGCGAGAACGGGCTTGGGCCGTACGCCGCTCACGAGGGCCTGCCCGGACACCATCTGCAGCTCTCCATCGCCCGCTTGAATGCGGATCCCCTGCGCAGCGTCTTCACGGATACGGTTGCAGCCGAAGGCTGGGCCCTCTACGCGGAAGAGCTGATGTGGGAAAACAAAGGCCTGGGCGACTCGGTTGCCGCCCACGTCAATACCCTCTCGAGCTGGCGCAGTCGGATTCGGCGCGTCATCTACGACGTCAACATCGAAACCGGCGTGTGGAGCCTGCAGCAGGCGGCCGACTGGAAGAGCCGGTCTGCCGAAGGCCAGGGCAAGATCGATCCCGAGATTCGAAGAAGCATCAACTGGCCCACGCAGCTCATCAGCTACTTCGCAGGCAAGGAGCAGATCATGGAGCTCAAGCACGACTACCAGGCCAAACTGGGGTCGGCTTACTCCGAGCGGGGCTTTCACGATGCCCTTCTGGCCGTGGGGCCGGTGCCCTACGTCTTCGCCCGCGCCAAGCTTCTGGGTGAGCCTGTGCCCGATTTCGACACGCTCCCGCGGGAGGGCGACTAGGCCTTCCTCGCCTTGGGTGTGAATCCCAGGCGCTTCATCGGTGCTGTGAGCAGTTGCGAACTCGTCCAGTAGGCCTTCCAGGGGTCGTCTTTCTGGAACGACAGGTATTCGCGTGCCGTGGCAATCGTCCACTGCGACGCGCTTTTCAGGCTCTCCAGGTCCTCCCAGCCGATCGGCATCGATACGCCCAGGCCCGGGCGTGCCCGTGCCGAGAAGGCCGCGGCCGTCGTCTGGCCGAAGTTGTTGCGCAGGTAATCGACGTAGATCTTGCCAACGCGGTTCGATGCGCCGCTTTTGGCCACGAAGCGTGCCGGAATCGTCTGGGCCAGATGCTGCACGATGGCAGCGGAAAAATCCCTGACGGTGTCGTAGTCGCGGCGCGGAGCAATCGGCACCACCACATGCAGACCTTTTCCGCCGCTCGTCTTTAACCAGGATTCGAGTCCGAGTTCCGAAAGGAGCGAGCGCGTGAGAAGCGCGGCCTCCTGAATCGACTTCCACTTCACGCCTTCGCCGGGATCGAGATCGAAGATCATACGATCGGGCGTATTGAGCTTTTTCGAGGTGGAGTTCCAGGTGTGAAACTCGACGACGTTCATCTGTGCGGCACTCACGAGCCCCTCGGCAGTATCGATCTCGAGCAGGCCCGGGTGACCGGGCCAGATCGTGGGATCCAAGGCCTTTAATCCCGGAATGCTCGACTTCTCGTCGTGCTTCTGGAAAAACTGTTGTCCGGCCACGCCACTGGGTGCTCGCACGAGAGACAGGGGCCGGCCCGCAAGGTGGGGGAGCATCCAGGGCGCAACGCTTTCGTAGTAGCGCACCAGATCGAGTTTGGTGAGCCCGCTGGTCGCATCGATGACGCGCTCGGGATTGGAAACCTTGACGCGCTTCGAAAGCGGCACTGTGTTTGCTGCGTTGCCGGCTTTCACGACGTTCGAGCGCGCCCCGTCGGGGCCGTCCCTGGGGACTTCGCGGGTCACGCTTTGGGCCGCCTTGTCGCGTCGCACGCCCTTAAAGACCGCGTGGCGCACGCGTTTATCGGGAGTCCAGCCGCCAAAGGCGACCTCAACGACCACCTGGGGCTTGACCCACTGCTCGCGGCGGGCACCGCGCTTGGACCAGCGTCCGGGCTTGATCGTCTCTGGAAGCACCGGCGGCTTTTCCGTTTTCAGAGGGGCGAGTTTCTCGTGCAGCGCTCTTGCGGTCTTGGAGTCCCAGCCGGTTCCAACGTCGCCCGCGTATTGGAGCACCCCCGCCTCCCAGTAACCGAGAAGAAGGCTTCCCACCTCGCCCGTCGCACCCGAGCGGTCGGTGAATCCCAGGACGACCAATTCCTGGCGCTCCGAGCCCTTGAACTTGAGCCAAGTCTCGGTCCGTTGCGACACATAAGGCGAATCCGCGCGCTTGGCGATGATGCCCTCCAACCCCATGGCGCGCGCGGACTCCAGGAGGTCCTTGGGGTCCGCCAGAAAATCCTCGCTCATGCGAACGCGCTCTGGAGCGTGTTTTGCGATCACGGACTTCAAAAGCGCCCGGCGGGCGTAAAGCGGCGCAGCTCTTAGATCGACCCCGTTCAGATAAGGCAGATCGAAGACGAAGTAGGTCATCGAATCGCCCTTGGAGGCATCGAACGCATTTTGCAGCGCGTTGAAATCGGGCACGCCCTGGGCGTTCAGAACCACGACCTCGCCGTCAAGCCACCCTGAGTCAATGCCCAGCGACTCGATTGCGCTTTGCAAGGGGCGCATCTTCGAGGTCCAGTCATGGCCGCCCCGGGTAATGAGCCTGGCCTTGCCCGCTTCGATGCGGGTGAGAATACGGTAGCCGTCGAACTTGATCTCGTAGGACCAGTCGCCCGAGGACGGCAAGCCCTTGGCAAGCGTTGCGAGCTGCGGACCCAGTTTGGCGGGTAGCGGCGCCTTGACCGCCCCGGGGAGCTCGGATGCGGGAAGCTTTTGGGTTTCTTCCGTTCTTTGGGCCTGGCGCGCCGAAGCGGCGCGCGGGTCGCGATCTTCAAGGAGCCCGAGCGGCTGCTCGACGACGCTGTCGGGAAGCGCCGAGATGACGTCGTAGTCTTCCTTGGGCGTGGCCCATTCATCCTTCTTTTTAAAGAGGATCCACTGGTCCTGCTTCTCGCCTGGCTTGGCGATGCGAACGAGCTCCCAAAGTCCCGCCAGTTTTTCGCCGTGCAGCTTAAACAGAAGCTTTCCGTCGGTCATGCCTTTTTTCGGATCGCCCACGGGCTCCCACGTCCCTCGGTCCCACACGATGACGGTGCCGCCGCCGTATTGACCCTTGGGAATCGTGCCCTCAAAGCTCGCGTAGTCCACCGGATGATCTTCGACATGGACGGCCATGCGCTTGTCCTTGGGATCGAAACTGGGCCCGCGCGGGACCGCCCAGCTCAGGAGCACGCCGTCCCACTCGAGGCGAAAATCATAGTGGAGCCGCGAGGCCCAGTGTTTCTGGATGACGAACGAGGGGACGGCTGGCTTGCGCGCGCGAACGGGCTTGGGTTCCCGGGTGAGCTTGAAGTTGCGCTTGGCCGCGTACGGCTTTAAGGGCTCCCGGGTCGCGGTCTTGGCCATGGCGGTCTGGAGTCGGCAGCCTAGGCGCGTTTGCGCGCGGCGGTTTTGGAGCCGGTGCGGCTGGTGCCCCTTTTTGTGCCCGCGCCCGGCCGCGCGCCTTTGGTCTCACCCAGGCTGCGCTTTAAGAGCGCGGTCAGATCGATCACGTTCGATGTGCCGGATTTCTCGGGCGCCTCTTCGAGCGGCTCGATTTCCCGGGCCTTGCCTGCCTTGACCTTCTGGGCGATGAGCTTTTGGATCGCATCAACGAAGCTCGCCTTGTAGCCTTCCGGCGTCCATTTCCGGGTCATGCCGCGAACGAGATCGCAGGCCATCTTCAGCTCCGCATCCTTGATGCCCGACGCGCTGCGGCCAGCGCTGGGAATATCGAGTTCTGAAGGCGGGCGGATCTCGTCGGCCCAGCGCAGGGTATCGAGCATCAAGGCTGTGCCCATCGGAATGAGCGCAGCCAAGTGCTCCTTGTTGTGCATCACCACGCGCGCAATCCCGATCACCCCGGTCTTGAGCATGGCCTCGCGCAGGAGCGCATAGACTTTCTGCGACTTGCCCACCGGCTCGAGATAGTAGGGGCGCTCGAGGAAGTAGAAGGGCACATCCCCCATGCCGACAAACGCTTCGATCTCGATGGTCTGGGTGGTCCTAGGCAGCGCCTGGCGGATCTCGTCATCGCTTAGGGCGACGTATTTGCCATCGCCTTGCTTGACTCCCTTGACGATGTTCTCCTTTTCAATCTCTTTGCCGGTGCGCTTGTTGATCCGCTTGTAGCCCACGGGATCGAGGGTGCGCTTATCGAGCCATTCGAAATCGATGTCGTCCGAGTGCGCGGCCGGATAAAGCGCGATAGGGATGTTCACAAGACCGAACGAAACGGCTCCCTTCCAGATGGCGCGGGGCATGGTCGTCTCCTAATGGGTTGGATTCTGATGAGACGCATGCTCCGGTTTCGGGTTCCTTCGGGCTGCTCGCGCAAGGGCGGGGCTCATCGCCGCACGCCAAGCTAGCGGACCAGACGCCGGTAGGCGTTCAGGTGCCGGATGACCTCTTTTTTGTGTCCGAGGCGCTCGTGCACCAAGGCCAGGTTGTAATGGGCATCGGCGAAGCCCGGGTCGCACTCCAGGGCTGCCGTGTAGGCGCGCACCGCGTCCTCGTCTCGGCCCAAGGTCTCGCAGCTCACACCCAGATTGAATTGCAATTCGGCCTTGTCGGGAAAGGTCTTGGCGGCCTTCTCGGAGAGGGCATGCGCTTCGGCGGTGCGCTTCATTTTGGATAGGAGGAGACCCAGATTCTGGTACGGGCGCGAATCGGCCGGATTGGCCGCGATCGCGGCGCGATAGGCGGCCTCGGCCCCGCCGGGATCGATCGCTTCGAGCTGGATCGCACGATCGAACCAGTCTTCCTTTAGGAGCTCATCAGCGGGTCGCTTTCGGGATCGGACCTGGCCCACGGGGCGCGCCCTTTCCACCACGGAATCCGGGGCCAGGTCCAAAAGGAGTTGGCCTGCGGCCGTACGGGCCGCGTCGCCCTGTCGGATGACGAGCTCGTCGCCCACCACAAGGAGTCTTAAGGCCGTGCGCTCCGAGGCGGGGAGCTCGTCGCGCACGTGACGCAAAAAGCGCGCGATTTTTCGCGGGGAAAGGCGCGACGCCCTAAGCTCATGGGCCATGCGCAGGATCACGATGTCCTGAAAGTTGAAGGCGTACTCACGGCGCGCGCCCCGGCTGGGCGTCACCAGCCCGGAGCGCACGATATCGCGAATGACCGAGAGCGGAATCTTGTAGCGTTCGTGAATCGTCCGCGTGCTCAAAAGCGTCATGCGGATTTCTTGGCTCGTTCCTTTTTCACCGGTTGGGCCGGTGCTGCCGCCTCGGCGCGCCGCGCCGTCTTGCGTTCGGGCTTGGCGGCAGGAGCGCTCGCTGCGCGTTTACTCGCGGCTGCGGGCTTTTGGGTGAGACTCGAACGCAGCGCCGCCATGAGATCGATGACCTGGGCGCCCGGCTGATCGGGTTCCTGCGAGATCGTGATTTCCTGGCCCGCGACCTTTTGGTCGATGGCGGCCCCAAGTCGCGCCTTGACGTCGTCCTTGAACTCGTTGGGGTCGAAATCCTCGCGCGAGATGCTGTTGATGAGCTGCACGGCCAAATCGAGCTCCTGCGGCTTGACCTCGGCATCCTCGAGCGGAATGTCGGTCATGGGCCGCACTTCGTCTCCATAAAGCAGCTGCTGCAAGACGAGGCCGCCGTCATCGGATGCCCGCACCACGACCGTGTAGGCCTTGCCGCGGTTGACCCAGCGCGCAAGCGCACAGCGGCCGGTCTTTTTCATGCCGGCCATGAGCAGGGCATAGGGCCTGGCTCCCCGCTTGTCGGGAGCCAGGTAATAGGGTTTGTCGAAAAAAACCGGATCGATCGAGGTGATCGGCAAAAACGCCACGATCTCGACGGTGTGGGTTCCCTTTTCTTCGACCGACTTCAATTCCTCGGGCGTGAAGGTCACGTACTGCTGATCGGCGAATTCGTAGCCTTTGATCATCTGGTCGCGCGGCACCACGACTTCTTCCTTGATGCACACGTACTGTTGCCTCAGGCGCGAGCCGCACGTCTTGTGCAGGAGGTGAAATGAGATCTCGTTGCCGGCCGGCGCGTTGGCCGAATAGAGTTTCACCGGGATGGACACGAGTCCAAAGGACAGGGTGAGTTCGGATAGGGATCGCGCCGCCATATTTTTTCCTCCGCAAAGCGCCTACGCAGCCGCATCATCTGTGCCAGACTATTGACCGTCGTGGGCCCCATGAGAGCGACTTCTCGCGGAGCCCAACGGGGTAGATTAGCAAAACCTGGCCTTGGCGGATAGCTTCCCCGGCGTAAAAGCCTCCTTTTCCGGCTCCACGATGTACCGAAGGTGCATGTGGGCTCACCCGATAGCGCCTCTAGCGAGACGGTCATGCGTGTTCGATTATTCCAGCTCGATGCCTTCACGAGGCAGCGCTTTTCCGGCAATCCTGCCGCCGTCATGCTCCTTGAAAGTTACCCGGAGGATGCGGTCTTAAAGGCACTCGCTTTTGAAAACAACCTGGCCGAGACGGCCTTTCTCGTTCCTCAGGGCGGGGACTATCGTATCCGCTGGTTCACGCCCGAACTCGAAGTGCCGCTGTGCGGCCATGCGACCTTGGCCAGCGCCGCCGTGATTCTGGAGCGGCTCGATTCGGGTCGAGAAGAGGTCGTCTTTCATTCGGCAAGCGGCCCTCTGCGCGTTTGGCGCGCGGGGCAGGGCTACGTCATGGATTTTCCTGCGCGACCGAGCGAGCCGGTCGAGGCGCCGCCCGGACTCTCCGAGTTGCTCGGGGTCCATCCCCTTGAAGTCGTGGCCAACGCGTTTAACTATCTTGCGCTTCTTGAAAGCGCGAAGACGGTGCGCGAACTCAAACCCGACATCGCGGCGATCGCGACGCTGGATCGCAGCGGTCTCATCGTCACGGCCCAAGGCGATGCAGGCTATGACTTCGTGAGCCGGTACTTTGCGCCGGCCAAGGGCGTGCCCGAAGATCCGGTCACGGGGGGCGCGCATTGCGCGCTTGCGCCTTACTGGTCCGAGAGGCTCGGCAAGACGCGTTTTCATGCCTATCAGGCTTCGCGGCGCGGCGGCGAACTCTTTTGTTCTCTACGGGGTGATCGCGTCGAACTCGAAGGCTCGTGCGTTTTTTATCTTGAAGGGTGGGCGGAACTATGAAGAGCCATCGAGGCTCGTGCCACTGCGGCACAGTGCGCTTTAGCGTCGCAGCCGAGATTACCGAGCTAACCACGTGTGACTGCTCGCTGTGCGTCAAACGCCATGCGCTCATGTTCAAGGTTCCCGAAAGTGCATTAACCCTCCTCGAGGGCGAGGCGGCGCTTGCGCTCTATCAATGGAACACACAACGCGCCAAGCACTACTTCTGTCGCCACTGCGGGATTTATGTCTTTCACCGAAAACGCGCCGCGCCTGATCATTTCGGCGTTAACGTCTTTTGTCTAGACGACTTCGATGCGAGTGCGATCCCGGTGCGAGCGACCGAAGGGGCGAACATGACGCTCGTCGATCCGAATCCGAATCCCCAGTGGCCCGGACCTCGGGTGCCGACCGATCTGAATGCCGTCTAGGTCATCTAGGTCACGGCGCCCGACTTTTCCTCAGGTTCACACCGAGTGACCTAGAAGCGGCCGCCGCAATAGCGAGATGGAGGTGGCGTTCCTATCTTCTGTTTTGCCCCGGGTGAGATTTCCAAACCACCTTTTGAGGGAGCCCGAGTGCACCGGCGGGAACAAATCGCCAATTGAATTCTCGAAACATCTCCCCGGTCCAAAGGGGGCCTGCTTCTTAGTGGGCATGTACGCGCTGACGCGTTTCTGTAATCATGGGGCCGTTGAAAAGCAGGATTGCGCAGTGCAGGATCGCGGGTGATTCGATCGCGATTCAAGGTTCGTTCAATCAATCGCCTCTTCTTGCTCTGCCACACGGGCTCATCGAAGCCTGCCGGCAGAGCGAAGAGGAAACCAGGGGTAGACATCATGACGACTCGAACGATGCTTCGCGGCAGCCACATCGCCACATCACACAAGAGCCTGGGAGCTGCGCCCGCAAAGGATGTCATGACGGTGACAGTTCTTTTGCGCAGAAAGACCGCCTTGCAACCGCAGACCGCCAAGGGAAGAAGGGCCCCGATGGATCATGCGAGCTTTAATGCAACCTATGGATTAAGAGAAGACGACCTCCACACGATGCGCGCCTATGCATCCACGCATGGACTCACCATTGGCACGATCAATCGACCGGCGCGCTCGGTGCGCATTTCGGGCACGGTCGAGCAGCTGCAAAAGGTGTTCGGTGTCACGATCAATCTCTATAAGGATGACCAGGGCAACACCTATCGGGCGCACGACTCGGAGGCCTCCGTCGCCTCCGAACTGGCGCCGATGGTGGAGCATGTTCTGGGACTTTCCGAGCGGCCGGTGGCGAAACCCCACTACCGGGTGACGAAGAAGGCGGAAGGTGCGACCTTTACGCCCCCGCAACTGGCTTCGATCTACGAATTCCCCAACAGCGACGGCGCGGGCCAGTGCATCGGCATCATCGAGCTGGGTGGCGGGTTTCAAACGAGCGATCTGCAGACCTTCTTTAGCGGCCTGGGACTGTCGGTTCCGACGGTGACCGCCGTAGGGGTCGATGGCGCTGCCAACGTTCCGGGCGGCGACCCCAATGGGGCCGATCCGGAAGTGGAGCTTGACATCGAAGTGGCCGGCGGCATCGCACCGGGCGCCTCGATCGCAGTCTATTTCTCACCCAACACGGATGCGGGATTTCTTGATGGGATCAATACCGCCATTCATGACTCGACCAACAATCCGAGCGTGATCTCGATCTCCTGGGGCGGCCCGGAGAATTCCTGGAGCGCCTCCGATCTGTCGTCCTACGACGACGCCTTCCAAAGCGCGGCTTCTTTGGGCATCACGATCTGTGTCGCGGCCGGTGACGGGGGATCCAGCGATGGCACGTCGGGCACCGTCGTCGACTTTCCCGCAAGTTCGCCGCATGTGCTGGCCTGCGGCGGAACGTCGCTACAGGCTTCGGGTACCAGCATCACGAGCGAGACCGTCTGGAACGATGGAGCAGGCGGTGGCGCAACCGGTGGCGGCATCAGCGCCGGTTTTCCCGTTCCCTCCTACCAGACCGGGTTGAGTGCAACGCTGACCGCGGGGGGTACCGAGGCGTTGACGGGACGCGGTGTGCCCGACATCGCGGGCAATGCGGATCCCAACACGGGCTACGCGATCGTCGTCGATGGGCAATCGATCGTGGTTGGAGGAACGAGCGCAGTGGCGCCCTTGTGGGCCGGTCTGATTGCGCGGCTCAACGCCCTGACGGGCCACGGACAAGGACTCCTGAACACGGTGCTTACGGGTTCCATCACCAATGACGTGACCCAGGGCAACAATGGCACCTACGCTGCGGCGCCCGGCTGGGATGCCTGCACGGGATGGGGATCGCCCATTGGTGCTGCGATTCTCGAGGCGGTGGGTTCGAGCGCGCCGTCTCCTGCGCCCGCACCGGCGCCGACACCGGCACCCCCGGCACCGAGCCCGGCTCCGTCCCACCATCACAAGCATCATCGAGGGTAAGACGGTTAAGGCTTCCTCGCGGGATCCGCGGGGGAGCCTCCTCTGGGAGGTGGGCACCCAAAAGCGACTTTGTCGCCGAGCGCCGTCGCGCGTGGGCCTCCTCCGTGCGGGTTTCACCCTCCCGCTCTAAACTTTCGCCCGATGTTTCGCGGGCGCGCTTTGTGGTAAATCCCTTACATTGATAACGCGCCTTGCAGACCGTGTTCCAAAGGCGGTTGTTCCAGCGTCGTTCGTTCGGTAAGAAAGGGTTTCGGGAGGGGCAAAAAGGATGAGGTGGCGCACAACGCTCGGCGTCGTCGTGATGATGCTGTGTGGATCGGCTGCGGCCTATCTTGCGGGCGGCCATTACTACACGCTGTGGGCCTTGCATGCGATCGCCCAGCAAAAGCAGCTGATCAAAGGAAGCGACGACTACTGGTCGCTTGAAGCCCTGTGCGCCGAAATTCCGGATGTCAGCCGCGAGTTCGATGCGATTACCCAGCGCCAGCGCGTCCTCTGGAGCCTGGATATGCGCGAGGTGGGCACCTGGGGCTGGATGGGCGCCTGTTACAGCCCCATCTCCAAGCACATGGCGGCTTCGCAGTACTACATCCACGGACTGACCGGCGCTCCCAAGTCTTCGGTCCGGCGCGCGGCTGCAGATCTCATCGCGCGCCTGGCACCTCAGGATCGGGCGGATCTGTCCGACCAGGACAAAGCCAATTGGGCCTGCGCGCGCGGCTTTGCCCTGCATCTCTATGGCGACTCCTTTGCCCATTCGGAATTCGGCGAAGGTGCAGACGGTCTTCTCTATCCGACCGGGATGGGGCACCTCAGGGAATACTCGCAGCCCGACTATATGGCCGCATCCCAGCACGATCCCGGTGATCGATGGACGGATTGGACGCTCGGGCTAAGCCAGGCGCTCTACGGCTCTCCCGATGCGGGCATAGCGCTCAATGCCCTGGTTGCCAAAGAAGCCCCTGGTCTTGTCCCCCAGGGCAAGAACGAAGATCCGAAGGTTGCTGAAAGTACTGGAGTCGAAAACCTGCTCAAGACCGTGGGCCCGCCGCCCTATCCCGGCATCGTTTTGGATATCGCCAATGTGGAAAAGGACGTGGTCCACATGGTGGACACCGATTGCCAGGGCGAGTTGAACAAGGCAGCGGGCAATGGGGTGAGCGCTCCCGGAAGACTCAAGCCCGACTGCGCGAAGGTCTGGGCGATCTATCTTTCACAGGCGCGTGAGGCCTTCAGGGCCCAAGGCGTGACGATGCGAGGCCATGGCGGGCCACAGCCGGATTGCGATGACCCTGGCGACGTCCTCCAGTGGGGTAGCCAGTGACGGTCCTGGAATCCGAAGCGCCCGAGGGCGGGGAGAAAAATGCAAGGCGCGTGCATCAGAGTTCGCAAGGCGCGCTCATCGCGGCTCCGTTTCTGCTCGTCCTTGGCGTCGTGTGGATGGAGTTTCGTTATTTCTACTGCGCCGAAAAACCCTTTGGCAGCGACGG
This sequence comes from Burkholderiaceae bacterium, assembly GCA_049514215.1. Taxonomy (GTDB): domain Bacteria; phylum Pseudomonadota; class Gammaproteobacteria; order Burkholderiales; family Burkholderiaceae_D; genus BOG-994. Next base: position 38,730 of record JBEKVI010000004.1, on the reverse strand, counting down.
CCTTGCAGCCAGCCTGACTTGCGAAAATTCCTTCGCGCTACCGGCTTTATTCTTCGTTGCGATACTTTTCTTCATGCTGGTACAAGGCCGTGCCGTCCACCGGCACGGAACGGCGAGCCTAAAAGCCCGGCGTCTGCGCGCGGCCGAGCGTGGCCCTACGGCCGCGCCCGCGAGAAAGGAGCGCTTCGCGCTGCATGAGGGCTACCTGACCTTGCCGCCTTCGCATCAGGCCAAGGTCAGGCGGACGGTGACGCTCACGCTTTGTGCCATCGCAGGCGCTCTCGCCGCGGTCATCTTTCGCTACGACGAACACCCCGAACTACCCAATGCGATCGTTCTTCTCACGGGCGCCATAGGGGCTGTCGCGGTACACGTCTTCTTGTGGTGGGTCGCCCGAGCTTCGAGATCCAGCTAAAGCCGTCGATGATCAAGTCGATCATCCCCGCACATCGCGGCGCAGTGCCGTGAAGCCCTCGGGCTCCCACTCGCGCATCGCCACGAAAAGCCCGACACCATGGCGCTGGGCCTTGGGGACCCTGACCCCTTCATCGTGCAATGCGGAAAAACGGCTGCGCAGACGCAAAAGCTCGTTTTGCAGCTGCGCGCGCGCTGCATCGGTGAGCATGCCGTGTACGAACGTTGCCGTTTCGGCGGGGCTTGTGAAGTCCGCGTTCAGAAAGTCCTTCTGGCCCTCGTCGCGAAAGAAGCGACGAATCGCGCCTTGGGGCAACCAGTCGAAGTCGCGCGAGACGCGCAAGCGCACGCGATTGTGCGGCAAAAGCTCGATGAGCCCCATGCGATCCAGAAGGACCAGCCTCTTGACGCACTCGGCCTCCGAGATCCGGTAGGCCGCAACGATGTCGGTGAGCGTCCAGTGGCTTAAGACGCAGGCCGCAACCACCATGAGCTTGATGTCCGAGACGATCTTGTCCTCCTGCTCGGCAGTCAGCGTCCTTAAGCGGTCAGCCTTCGTACTGGACTCGTTCAACAACTCGGCAAGCGTAAAACCCAACAGATTGCTCAGTTCCACGAGTCGTGCAACCGTAAAGCGGCTCGTCGAGAAAAGGCGCTTGACCGAAGGCTCCGATAAGCCCAGCGCGCGGGCGACATCGCGATAGGTCAGACCCTGACTCTTTAATTCGCGCTTCAAAATGGTGACGAGTTCGGTGACTTCGTTCATGGATCAGGAGTATTGAAATGTGATACGCAAAGGGGCAAGATCCGGCCCCGGATCGGGCGATAGTTCCATTTGATGCGACCTGGTGTCAAGCTCGTCGCATCTTATCGAACGATCGGATTTCCTCATGAATATCTTCCTGAAGTCGTTCTTCGCGCCGGCCGGCTGGCTCGCATGGGCCGTCTTGCCAGGACTCTTGAGCATCGCCTCGGCCTCGTCCGAGTTGCCCTCCGGTTCACCGACCGATCGGGCCGCCGTCGCCATCGCCCCCGAGGATCTTGCCTCGCGTGTTCAAGTGGGCGACCTGGTCTTTATCCGGATTCCCGCTTTACCTTTTAGAAAGGTGGCCGAGGCCACGGGTACCTGGACCAATCATGTGGGCATCGTGGTTGACGTATCGGGGCCAGAGCCCATCGTCGCGGAGGCCCGCATTCCGTTTTCGACCACGACCGCCTTCTCGCGATTTGTAGGGCGCTCCGAAGGCCAACACGTGGCCGTGGAACGCTTAAACGCCGAACTCACCCCGAGCGAGCGCCTGGCGATCGCGGCTGCGGCAAGAAAGAGGATGCACGTGCACTACGACACCGGATTCGATCTTCAGTCGCGTGGGCAATTCTGCTCGCGACTGGTTCGGGAAGTCCTCTTCGAGGCCACGGGAATCCAGGTCGGCGAGACGGAAACCTTTCGTGAGCTTCTCGTCCGTGCCCCCCACGCGGACACCGGGTTTTGGCAGCTCTGGTTTTTCGGAAGCATCCCCTGGGGACGCACGACCGTGACGCCGGCCAGTCTTCTCTCAAGCGAGGCCTTGCACAGCGTCTTTGAGGGCACCGTGGCCAGAACCGAAGCGGTTCCCATCGCAGGTCCCGTTTCCATTCGCGCGAGCTTTCGCTAGCCCAAGAACCCGCGCTCCGGTCGTTTCTAGATTCGCGTGTGACCCGAGAGAGTAACGTGCTGCGTCGTTGTGCGAGGCTAGGATCCAAGACCGGGCAAATCGGCGGCGCAGCCATTAAAGCTGTCGCAGTCCACGCTTCCGGTCACACCGCTGACGGTACCGCTGTCGCTAAACTGCCAGAGGGCGTAGGTCGACCAGGCATCCGGCAAGGTCGGTGTCGAGACCCCATAGTTGGCAACCCACAACGGATAGGATCCGAACTGCAAAGAGTCACCCACACTCGCCGTCCAGAAGCTCGGATAGGTGTAGATGACAGGCGTGCGATCGAGCGCGGACTGAACGGCATCGAGGAAGATCTGCAATCCATCGACGATGTCCTGGGCATCGATCCCGTCGCTCGCCTCCACATCGACGGCCGGTGGCAAATCACCGTCTTCCAGCGAGACGACCTGCGAGAGGAAGAGTTCGGCCTGGGCATTGGCGTCCAGGCTCGGGCGGAAAAAGTGGTAGGCCCCGCGGATGATGCCAGCACTCTGGGTGTTGGCCCAGTTGGAGCTAAATTGCGTATCGACAAAGCTGGTACCCTCGGAGGCCTTGCAGTAGGCAAAGACGATCCCCGCGTCAGCCACTGCGTTCCAATCGACCACGCCTTGGTAGTGCGAGACATCAATGCCGTTGGTTGTCATCGTTAGCTCCTCCCCAAAGCTTAAGGATTGTCCATCACGGATCCTACAATCGGGCCTCCGGCGGTATCTCTTTTTTCGGTGTGCGACAGGTAGGCCCGTTGAGCGACTCTCACCGCTTTTCTAGGACCGGGCCCGGTCGCGTTTGGTTTCGCTCGTGTCGCGGCCGAATCTTAATTTTCTGTTCTTTTGGCCCGGCAACACGGATACTGGGACTTATGGAAGATATGCACCGAACGCTCCTCGCGCAGGCGAAAAAGGCGGTCAAGCTCGCCTACGCCGAATATTCGAAATTCCAGGTCGGCGCGGCGGTTCTCGCCAATGGCGAAATCTTTCAGGGCGCCAATATCGAAAACGCGAGTTCGAACCTCGGGATCTGCGCCGAGCGCGTGGCCATCGCCCACGCACGCATGCGCCTGGGCAAGAAAATGGAAATCGAAGGTATCGCCGTCTTCTGCGAGGACAGTCGGGGCGAGAACAAGAAATACCTTGCGCTGGAAGAGACGATGCCCTGCGGTGCCTGTCGCCAGTGGCTCACCGAACTGGCGGCCAACGCCTGGGTCGTGACCAACGGATCCGATAAGGTCTTTACGGTCTTGGAGCTCTTGCCCAGGCCGTTCAGTCTGCCCCGCAGTTAGGGTGCGGCGTCCATCCTCTGCGCAAACACCGATTCCTTCCAGACCCGAATCTTGTCCGCTAGGATCGGGGCCACGCCCCCGATGAGCACGATCTCCTTCTCCAGCGGCAGACGCAACACCTCCTGGGGCAAAAGCAAGGGTCGTCCCTTCTCGCTTTGGGTGACCGAACTGGAACTGCGGGAGGAACCCAGGCGGATGGAGCGCGATCGGCCGCTCACGGTATTGGTTCCGAGAAGGCGCGAGACCGTCTCGGCCGTGCCAATGTCGCTTGCCGCTGGCGTGAAATAGACGCGGCAGTCGAAGGACTGCTCGAACGCCTCCGCGGCTTCGAAGGAATAGATCTCCTTTAACTGTGCGGGGCTTTGGACGATGGCCAGTAGGCGCAATCCGAACGAGCGAAAATAGGTGATGCCCTCGAAGATCGCGTCAAGTCGGCCGACCTGAGCGAATTCGTCCATGGCGAGCAGTACTTCACTTTTGTGCTCGGGATCTTTGCCGAATTCGACTAATGTATTCAGATCGACCAATTGCTGCACGAAGAGGTTCAGTAGCGGGCGAAGCGCAGGCAGATCGGGTCGCGCGACGATCAGGTAGATCGATACCGGGTCTTTTCTCAGATCGCGAAGGTCGAAGGAATTCTCCGCCGTGGCGCGGCGCAGGAGGGGATTTGCGAACGGCGCCAAGGCCGTCATGAGCTGATCGACAATCCCCGAATGGGTCGCATCCGACCGATTGGCCATGATTGCGAAGTCCCGTGCGACGCGCGCCGTGATCACCTTTTCGCCCTCGGCCTTCCGGTCGCGTAAGACCTCCTTGGCAAAGCGCCTTAAGCCCTCTTCGGTTTCCAGCAGATCGCGGATCGCACCCAGGGTCACGGGCTTGCCCGCATCAAAGAGGTAAAGAGCCAGGGCGCGGAACATCTCACGCGCGCTCATCGCCCAGAACGCATCGCCGCGCGCGGGGTCGGGGCACAGATAGCGGGCGATCTTCTCGATGTCGCCCACGCGCAGGTCCGGGTCCTCCGAGACGTAGGCGAACGGGTTGTATTGGTCGGTTCTGCCATCGCGCGCGGAGAAATTCAGCCGGACCACCTTCTGCCCGAGACTTTCCCGGTAGGCTGCCGTGAGCGCGCAGCATTCGCCCTTGATGTCGAGCGCGACCAAGCTTTGGGGCCAGGAAAGACAGTTGGGCAGCATGATCCCCGCGGTCTTGCCGGAGCCCGGCGGTGCTGCGATCAGGACATTCTTGCCGCGTCCCTGGCCGTCGAAAAAAAGGGTTCGCCCCTGCTTTTTCCCAAGCACAATGCCGGCCATGCCCAAAAGCCCGGCTCCTCGAATCTCCCGGGCCCGCGCCCAACGCGCCTCGCCATGCAACTTGTTTTCGGCGCCGCCCCGAAAGCGCTCGAGCATGCGCCCTATTTCGGGGGCGAAGGCGACGAGACAGGGCAGTCCCAGCGCGACCGATGCCGCGCATTCGAGGGATCGCAGGAGGCGTTCAGTCGCAAGCGGTGATGCGGCGTTTTCGATCCACCAGAAGACGACGTCCAAAGGACCGATCCTTTCGGGGTGCATCCGATGCAAGAATCCCGCAAGGAAAAATCCCGTCAATTCCAGAAGGGCCAGAACCCAGAGCACAAAGAGGATCGGTAGGGCGAGAATCCGGACCGGCTTATCCACGGGTCAGCTCCGAAGTGGGCCTGCGATCGAGCGTACGGTTTCGCTGTCTGCAGAGCTCTGGTATCGATCGTTCGTTCCTAACCTCGGGGCCCCATCGAGGCGATGCACAGGGGTACGAGAAGGCGCACGCCCAAGACGAATACGCCGGCCGCGACGATCCTTACAAAAGTTTCTGCCGAGCACCGGCCGAAGAGGCCCGCAAGCGCTGCGCCGATCAAAACGAGGGTCCAAAGCGTGAAGAGAATCGGTGGACTGAAGACTGCCAAGGCGAAGACCGCCGCGCTCTGGAATTCGAGCCACCGACCGAAGGCCGGCTCACAGACACACACACCGAGGGCCACCGCGAACCCACGCCATCGCCTTAAGCTTCCCATCGCTTGCATCTGCGTTTTCCCCTCGAGCCCCGGACATTGAATCGCATCGCAGAAGCGATCTTCGCGGATCCGGGAGCAATCGGGGGGCCCTGCTTGCACGCCGACTGCGCTTTGCGCACTTCACTTCACTTCATGGGGCGCCAACGAGGGCGGCTTACCTGGGCAGCGGCTCACCGATTCGGCCGCGATATAATCAGGCGCCCCCTGGGAAGGTCCCGCGCCTTGACCTCCTCGTTCGACCGCGGCCAGGCAAGGGATCCTTCGGCGACCTGCAAAATGACGACTCCAACATCCCAAGGCTCGCAGGACGACTCACTCCAAGAGGCGCGTCGCGAGTTCGAGCAGGGCCTTATGCACTTTGAGGCCGCGCGCTTCAGTGATGCCAGGCGATGCTTCGAGGCCTCGCTTGCCTTGGCACCGGGCCGCCCTTCAGTGCTGCTGAACCTGGGTGTCACGTGTTTTCGGATGTCCGAATGGGCGAACGCACGCGACTACCTGCAAGAGGCGTCGCTTGCGGACCCGAATCGGGCGGATTCCTATGCTTACCTGGGCCTAACCTATGAAGCCCTGATGCAATGGCGCTTGGCTGTGGAGTCCCTTTTGCAGGCGTTGAAGATCGCGCCCGGTCATGCGGATTTGTGGCTTGCCTTGGGACGCTGTCAACTGCGTCTCGGAGATGCCAAGGCGGGTTTGGCGGCCTTCGATCATGCGATTGACGCTGACCCGAATCTCGCCGAGGCGTGGAGCAACCGGGGCAGCCTCTTGCGCGAGCTCAATCGTTTCGACGAAGCGGCAGTCGCGTTCGAGAAGGCGCTCTCGCTGGGTGCCGATCCCGAACTGCATGGCTACTATCTGGCGTCGGTGCGAGGCACCAACGCGCCGCCTGCGCCGCCCAGACGCTATGTGGAGACGCTCTTTGACAGCTATGCAGTCGAGTTCCAGGAACATCTCGTGGGCGAACTCGATTACCAGGTCCCGCAATCGCTGATGCGGCCTCTTTTGGAGGTCCCGCGGCGTTACGCCTCGGTCCTCGATCTGGGCTGCGGCTCGGGCCTTCTCGGCCAGCTCGTCGCTCCCGTGGCGGATGCGATCGATGGCGTCGATCTCTCGCGCGCCATGTTGGCGCAGGCCAGAAAACGCGGCGTCTACGGCGATCTGATCCACGCCGACCTCGTGAGCTTTCTCGCCCAGACCACACGTCGAGCCGAGCTCGTTCTCGCAGCCGATGTGTTCATCTATCTCGGCGAGCTTTCTGCCGTGTTTGCGTCCGTGCGCCGCATCCTGGAGCCCGGCGGCTGCTTTGCCTTCTCGGTCGAGCTCCTGCCCCAAGGCCGGGATTTTGAGCTTCTTCCGAGCCTGCGCTATGCGCACTCGCAGTCCTATATTCATGCCCTTTCCAAGACCAGCGGATTTCGAGTGCGCGAGAGCTTCACCGGCGTCTTGCGCAAGGAGCAAGGTCGGCCGGTCTTGGGCCTCTACGCTTATCTCGAGTAAACCCGCACGCGGCGCGCGTTAGTCCGGCACGACCGCCTGGTGGCGAAGCCGATTCAGAAAGCCTTTGCGCCGTCCCATGAGTTCACGCTCGCGCCCGACGATTCCGTCCCACATGGTTTGGACATCCGGATGCGACCAACCCAGATCGCGCTGGGCTTTCGCCGATGTGTAATTCAGGTGGGCTCGGGTCACATCGACCGTGTCACGGGACATGAAAGCGGGCAAATCGAGCGAGCGCAGCATCGGTTCCATGAGCGCCATGGGCAAGCGGATGAGGGGGCGCGGCAGAAAGATGCGCCATTGGACGTGTCCCGGGTAGCGACTCCAGCAGCCAAAGAGGTCACGCACCGACATCGCCTCGCCGGAGAACACGTAGTCTTCCCCGATCGGTGCCTTCTCGGCCGCAAGGCAAATCCCGTCTGCGAGCGCGTCCACGTCGACGAAGCCGATGACGGCATCGGCGCCCCAGGCGATCGGGGGCAGAGCCCCGAGCAGGTAGAGGCGCAAAAAGTAACCCAGGGCGGAATGGTCGTTGGCACCCATGACCGCGTTGGGCATGACGATGATGAGGGGCAATCCCTTCGCACGGTACTCGAGCGCGACCTGATGCGCCTCGGCCTTGCTTTTTTCGTAGGCCGTAAGGTAAGCCCCCGAAGGGCGCTGGGTTTCGTCTTTGACGAGCGAAGGAGCCGGCAGCCAGCCGCTGGGGCCCAGCGCCCAGACCGTGGAAACATAGACGCACCGTGGTACCCCGGCTTCCAGCGCCGCGGCCAAGACGTGTTTTGTGCCCTCGACGTTGACGGCTCGCATGCGCTCGGCGGCCGCCCTATTTACGCCCAGTTCATAGACGCCGGCGTTATGCATGACGACGTCGGTCCCCGAAACGAGATCACGCAAGGACGCGCTTTGCGTGACATCGCCAGCGGCCACGGCAACACCCTGGGATTGCAGCCACTGCGCGGGTTTTCCATGGGGATCGCGCACGAGCGCTCGCACCTCCCAGTTGCGCCGACGCATCGCGCGCACGAGTGCTGCTCCGATGAAACCCGTACCCCCGGTCAAAAAGATCTTCATTCTCGCGCCTTTCTCTGGCCCGTGATCCTCGATCGGCTGCGATCAGGGACCTCTTGCCATGCCGACCCCGAAGTCTCGTATTTTGAGACGAATTGGCCCGGGGTGCACACGGTTCGCGGTGTGTTGAGGCGAAACCGGCCTGGCTCGGCTGAAATGGGGGCAAGGCGCGCGACCGAAGTGGGCTTAAGTGGGCTTTGTAGCGCGGAAATAAAAGGAAATGAAAGGGGAAGCGCCCAACACACGCTTCCCCTCGAACCTAGGGATTTTGCAACCCGTAATCAAGGCCCGGCGCTCTCGCGCGTCAGACCTTTTGGAACGCCGCTAGGATTTGTCGTCGGCACTCTCGGGTGTGGGCGTTGCCCCTTTCTTCAGAAGCGGGTCTTCGCCTTTCGAATGTTCCTTGCCTTTTTGTTCGGCCCGTAACAGCTCTTCTGCTTCGCGGCTGTCCTTGGGAGTGGCTTTGCGTGCGGCTTCGTCGACTTTTCCCGAATTAACGAACTTTTCGGTGGCATCGTCATACTGTTTGGCGGCTTCGTAGTTACCTTCGCCTTGAACGGAATTTTTGGACATGCTCGCTCCTTGGTGATAGATCCAGGCCAAATGCATCGTGAGATGACTCATGTCATGGCAATGCGCAAGAGCCGTTCCTGTTCCTTGTAGAGCGCGGTGGGTTTGGGCAAGCCCGCTACCAGCGCAGGACCTGGCTTTCTTGATTCCTCGAGCCATTTTCCGATTTGCTTTTCGTTCGGGTCCGGCGATGCTAAAGTCACCCCACGATGGAGCCCAGTTTCTTATCCACGGCAAGTGGGCGCGAGCTCATCGATGAGAACCGGCGCTTCTACGATTCCCTCTGGTCGGATGCCCGATTGGTGGAGCCCCAGCGTTTTAATACGTGGCCACTGGTCCAGTCGCTTCTGTCTCCCTCGCTTCGCCGGCTCGAGGTCGCACCGGGTCTTAGGCCGCGTTTGCCGATCGAGGACACCTTCTTCGTGGACGTCTCCGAGCCCGCGCTATCCAAGTTGAGCACTCGCGGCGCGCATGTCGCACTGGGCGAGGTGACGGCCTTGCCGTTTGCCGATGCCGAGTTCGATCTCGTCTGCGCTTTGGATATCATCGAGCATGTCGACGACGAGGATGGTGCATTTTCCGAGATCTCCAGGGTCGCCAAGCCCGGCGGGACGCTCCTCATTTCGATTCCCCTGCATCCGGCACGCTGGAACGCGTTTGATAACTTCGTGGGCCATAAAAGACGCTACGAGCCGTCCCGCCTTCAGGCGAAACTCACGGAACACCACCTTGAAGTCGCCCGAAGCGCTGTGTTCGGGATGCAACCGCGCTCCTCGCGCCTGCTCGATTGGGGCATGTGGTATCTCTCGAATCGTCGGGAGCGGGCCATGTGGTGGTACAACAGGGCCATCATGCCGATTGCGCTGTGGTCCCAGAAGGAGTTGCGCCTTGAGCCCGGATTTCTCGAGGCGCAAGCCGTCGACGAGGTCCTGCTCGTGTGCAAGAGGCAGAGTTAAGTCGCCCGCGGCGCGGCAAGGCGGCCGGATCTCAAAAGAAAACCGCAAATCCAGGCACGCTTGCCTCCATCAGCGTATGATGCAGAAGGTGCTCCTTCGCCCAGCAACTTCTCCGCGCGACACTCATCGTTCCGCAGTTTCTGGGCCTTCCCTCTCGTGAAAGCCCGCTATGGTCTACGTCAAACCCTCCAATCGCCGCAGTGCCCGGGCCGATCGGCCCTCCGTTAGCGATGCGCCCCATCTCGTCGATGCCGACGGCGTCAAGTTTTTCATGATGCTCGATGGCGAGTCCCATTCCTTCTCGATCGGACGCGACGTCTTGATGCGTCTGGAGCGTTCCAGCGACTCCTCATTCAACCTCGAGGAGGCTTTCGTGCGACAGAAGGCGCGCATCGTGGGCATCGCCGGCCGCGCTCTTTCCGCCGGCGTTCGGATGCCCGTCATGCCATTGACGAGCCAGCATTTTGCCGAGATTGCCGAACGCGCCTAGAGGCGCACCGGCCGAAGATTCGCGCTTTCGCGGACCCCCGCTCGCGGGGCAGAACGCGTCACGGCATACATCTTGCGGAAGCCTCGGCCGTGCCCGCGGGCGCGTCGAATGGATCCCCTCTATTTCAGGTGTCGCTCGCGTTGGGGAGAGTTCTGCCCACACCTGGTGTTTTGGTAGCGAGAGATTGCCTGGATAACCCATGATTCGAATCAAACTCAATGTTGAACTGGCCTACGACGTCCTCGAAAACGGGGTCGATTTCATCTTCAACGTCGAAGCCGCACGCACCTCGAGTCAGGTCGTTCGGGACGAATACTTTTCGCTAAGCCAGCCGCTTTTGGTCACGCGTTTTATCGACGCCCACTCCGGGAACCGGTACGTGCGGGTCCGGGCCGACCAGGGCCCCTTGAAGCTGAACTACTCAGCGACCGTGGATATCACGCATCACCGCACGAATCCCGCGACCCTGCCGGAGGTTCCCGTGCAGTTCCTGCGGCCGGAGGTCCTAAGCTACCTCTACCCCAGCCGCTACTGCCAATCCGATCGACTCAGCGCGATGGCCAATGCCGAATTCGGAAGGCTTTGGCACGGCCACAGCCGAGTGGCGAGTATCGTGGACTGGGTCACCCAGCACATCACCTTCATGTCGAGCACCTCGAATTCGCACACCTCGGCGGTCGACACCCTGATTGAGCGCGTGGGCGTGTGCCGGGATTTCGCCCACGTCATGATCGCCCTGTGCCGGGCATTGAACATCCCCGCGCGCCTTGCGACCGGCACCGACTATGGAGCCGACCCGGCACTCGGTCCGCCGGATTTTCACGCCTATGTCGAGGTCTATCTGGGCGATCGCTGGTACATCTTCGATCCTTCAGGAACCGGCATCCCGATGGGATTCATCCGCTTGGGTACGGGGCGGGATGCGGCAGACGTGGCCTTTGCGACGATATTCGGAAAGGTCAGCGCCTACTCACCCTTGATCCATGCCGAAGCGATCGTCGATTCCTCGTCCGATTTCGTGCTGCCCACCCCGTGCAGCGACGCCCTATCCACCGATGACGGTCGGCCCCGGGTTGCGTCGCTCTAGCCGCGCTTGAATCCCGCCTAGCCGCACCGGCTGCTAGGGATAGAGTTCGGTGAAGAGCGAGGTCACGGCTTTCGCGCTTGCCGGCTTGACCAGGTAGGAATCGAAGTCGGCGCGGCGCGCTGCAGGATGGTCCTTTGCGAATCCGGTCAAGGCGACCAGACGCGTCTGTTTGCCCAAAAGGGTCTTTCGAAGCTCGCGCGCGAGTTCGGCGCCGTCCATTTCAGGCATCGACAAATCGAGAAAGACCAGATCGAAGCTCTGTTGCCGGACTTTTTCGAGCGCTTCCTTAGCGCTCGTGGCCGTCTCCACCGTCTGGCCGAGGCTTCCCAGTAGTGCTGCGAACATCTCGGCATTGTCGGGCTGGTCATCGACCACCATGATCGCCAGAGCCGGCAGGACCTTTTTCGGACCGTCCGCACTCGCCTGTGCGGTCTTAGCGGTTGCCAGAGGAAGCGCCACCGTGAATTCGCTTCCCGTGCCGTGACCTGCGCTACGCAAATGTACGGCGCCCCCATGCAGCTCGACGATGCGCTTGACGAGGGCAAGCCCTAAGCCCAGGCCACCCGCGTGGCTGCCCCGTCGGGACTGGAAGGGCTCAAAGACCACGTCCGCATCGGCGGGATCGACGCCAATGCCCGTATCGCGAACCGCGATCACCGCACCGGGCCCGTGGGCATTCAAAAGCGCCGTGATCCCGCCGCTTTCAGTATAGGCGATGGCGTTGCGCATCAGGTTGTCGAGCACCTGGTGGATCCGCTCCCGATCGACGTCGGCCAAGACCGGGTCCTTGGGTACATGAATCGTGAGGGTCAGGCGCTTGGCGTCGATATCGGGCCGCACGGCCTCGATGACTTCCTCGAGACAAGAGCGCAGATCCAGTGTGGCGCGGTTTAGTTGCACCTTGCCGTGATTGATGCGGGTGATGTCGAGGAGGTCATTGAGCAGATGAGCCATGTGCTCGGCTTGCCGACGCATGATCGAAAGCGCCCGCTCGAGGGGCGGGTTGGGCGAGTGCATGACCTCGATGCTGTTTTGGATCGCAGCCAGCGGGTTTCGCAACTCGTGGCCGAGCTCGGCCAAGAAGTTCTCCTTGTTGATCGCCTGGGCGGCGAGATCGGCCGTACGCTTTTCGAGGACGCGGTTGAGCCTTGAGAGATTCTCCTGGTCGGCGCGATTGGCGATGAGGTCGGCCACCTGGCGCGCGATCATGTCCGAGAGTTGATCGTCCCGTTCGGTGAACTTTCTCACCTTCCTGAAGTGGGTCGACAAGACGCCCACGAGCGTGCCGCTGCGACTGATGAGCGGAATCGACTGGACCGCCCGATAGCCCGCTTTCTTTGCGATCGGAAGGTAAGGCGCGTACTCGGGATCCTTTGCGACGTCTTCGATGCGGCAGGCGGACAAGGTGCGCAAGACCCGGGCCGATGCCGCGCTATCGCTGGGCGTGATCTGGTGGAACGCCTCGAGAAAGAGAGAATCGAATCCGCGTTGCGCGGCGATGATCAAACGCTCGTTCGCTCCATCGGAGAGCTGGATATTGCCGAAGTCCGCGCCATGGAACTCGATTGCGGCTTCGAGAAGCTCGTCGAGCGCCTCATTTAAGGTCGCGGCGCGCGACATGACGGTCGTGATTGCATGCAGCCGCCGAAACAGTTCCACTTCGCCGGCCAGCTCGTTTCGACCCTGCTCGATGATTGCCTCGGCGCGCTTTAACGAGGTGATATCCATGAAGGTCGCAACCACGCCCGAGACTTCGGTACTGCCTGCACTGCGATAGGGGCCGAGGCGAATGATGTAGGCGCGCCCGTGGCTGCTGCCAGAATCCTTCTGGATTGACTCGGATGTGTCGAGGACGCGCTGCGCGTCCTCCTTCAAGGCCGTGTAGTCGAGGTTGTGCGTTACGTCCTGGATGGGACGGTCGACGTCGCGCTGCTTGACGTTGAAGATCTTCGTCAGGCGTGGCGTGAAGCGCTTGATATGCAGATCCTGGCTTAAGAACAGGATCGCGACGTCGGTTGCGGCCATGAGGTTTTCAATATCGCTGTGGGCCGATGAGACTTCCTCGAGCTTGGTCTTCAGTTCATGGTTGACGGTCTGAAGCTCCTCGTTGATGCTTTGGAGTTCCTCCTTGCTGGTTTCGAGCTCTTCGGCCGTGGAGCGATATTCTTCATTGAGACTTTGCAACTCTTCGTTGGCTGCGCGCAGGTCCTCGTTGGTCAGAAAGTGCTCATCGCGCATCCGCTCGATGCGACGATCGCTTTGTCGCAGTTGCTCCCGAAGCGACTTGATCAGGGCGTCGCTCGGTTTGTCCACCGATGGCCCGGGTGCGGACCCATCGCCCACGTCCAAAAAGACCACCAGCGCCTGCGGCTTGTCTGCCTCGCATGCCGAGCGCTGCTGCGCATACAGGACCACGCGGTGCGGGGCTCCTTCCAGGGCGACTTCGACAAAGGCTGTCAGATGCGGCCCGGGCTTTTCGAAGGCCCGCTGCAAGAGAGCATGCATTTCGTCCCGCAGTTCGGGCCGTACCAGGGCGACCAGCCGCCGCGCGAGCGGACCGCTGCCCTGCTGCAGGTATTGGGCGGCCGAGGCCGAAAGGTGCACGACATTCCAGTGCTCATCGACCAGCACGCTGGGCGGGGCGTAGCGTTCCAGAAGCTCGGAATGCGCCTCGGCAGCCAGGAGCTTGTCGTCTTGCCGGTTATCGGGTACGAGCGGCAGGCGGCTCCCCCGGCTTGAGGCGAGCAGTTCTGGGAAAAGAGAACGCCTGGGTTCGGAGCGAACCCGCGACTGAAAGATCCGGTGCTTTTTGTCGGTCGAGTGAAAGAGCTCACCCTCGGCCGACTCGGACGCCCCCAAAAAGAGATCGCCTTTTTCGACCAGGGCGTACTGGAAGATATTGATGCACTGCTCCTGGACCTCGCGATCGAGGTAGATAAGAAGGTTGCGGCACGAGATGAGATGCAGGCGCGAGAACGGCGGGTCGCGCAGCACGCTGTGATTGGCAAAGACCACGCAATCGCGCAGTTCGCGGGCGATCCGGTAGTGGTCGTCCTGGACTTGAAAAAAGCGTCCCAGCCGCACCTCGGAGAGGTCGTTTACGATCGCGTGCGAGAATAGCCCCTCCCGGGCCTGGGAAAGCGCGGCTTCGTCGATGTCGGTCGCAAATATGACCAGGCTTCGCGGCGTCGCGCGCCGGGCCAACTCCTCGTGAAAGAGGATCGCAATCGAGTAGGCCTCTTCGCCGGTGGCGCAGGCGGGAACCCAGACACGGATCTGCTCGTCTATGCGGGTCTGGTCGATCACAGGGTTGACAACCTCCACGCGCAGGGCTTCCCAGGCCGCGGGATCCCGGAAAAACGCGGTGACCGAGATGAGGAGGTCACCGAAGAGCGCGGCCAGTTCCTGCTTATCCGCACGCAGGCCCGTGTAGTACTCCTGCAGATTTTCCTGATGGCCCAGTTGCATGCGGCGCGTGATTCGGCGAGCGATGGTGTTTTTCTTGTACTTCGAAAAATCGTGCCCTGTTTCCGTGCCCAACAGCTCCAGAATCTGACGAAAGGCCGCATCCGTATCCCCGTCGAAACGGGGCTCAAGACCCGGTTCGGAGACGAGGGGCAAAACGCTTCGCCTTCTCTCGACCAGTTCGGCCAGGCGCGCGACAAGCGCATCAATGCGCAAGACGGCGTCGCCTGCACCGGTTGCGATGGCCGAGCGCGGCATGCCCGTATGGGCGGCTTCCCGCGGATCTTGCACCAGGACCACGCCGCCAGCCTCCTTGACCGCCTTGGCACCCAAGGCTCCATCGGATCCACTGCCCGAGAGGATGATTGCGAAGCCATCGGTGTGGCGCGCGACCAGCGAGCGAAAGAAGAGGTCGACTTCCGCGCGCTGGCCGCGTGGCCTGTCAAAAGGCGACGAGCCCACCCACGTGTCTCCGATCTCGAGCTTTCGGTCCGGGGCGATCACGTAGACATGGTTGGCCTCGAGTGCGACATGCTCGTCATCACCCACCTGGGTCACGGGCATACGGGTCGCACGCGCCAGGATTTGGGGAAGATCGCTTTTCCGATCCGGCGCCAGATGGATGATGACAACGTAGGCCAGGTCCAGATCGGCACGAACCGCTCCAAAGAATTTGAGAAGAGCCTCGATCCCGCCGGCCGATGCGCCGATACCCGCGACCGGGATGGTTGGGGCACTGTTGGTCGGCATGTTCAGCAAAAGGTCTCCTGACCCTGCGGTGGCTAAGCTCAACTGGAGGAACCCGGGCCCCCGACACCGACATTGCGCCAAAGGCGCCGTCCGAATCCTGATACGAAAGGCTGGCGCAAAGACTGGGGCAAGGCGGGGCTTTCTGGGGCCCGAAGTGGTCGTACTCTGAAAACTCGGGTGGGCGGGACCCGTTGGGGTTCTTCAGGCTGAAGTGCGCCTTAACCGCAACTAAGCAGCATCAGGCGTTCCCAGAACGCTTCAAGGTCGGAAGCGTTCGTTCAAGCAGCCGATGGCGCGGCGTATAAGAGCTCGCGCGCCTGATCCAGAACCTGGTCACGGTAGCTCACGACCAGGCTGATATGGCCCTGGCCGGGTACGAATGAGAGCTCTGCCTTCGGCACTTCCTTGGCGAGCCAGCGTGCGTGAGACAGGGGAACCATTAAGTCCTGGTCGCCTTGCCAGATGCGAACGGGCACGGCGATTTCGCCGAGTCGAAAGCCCCAGTCTTTCACGAAGGCCAGGTCGTCATCGATCCATCCGGCAAAGCCCAAGCTCAAGGCCCTGCGCATGACGCCGGCCAAGTCTTCGGCGTAGGCACCGTGTAAGACTTCCTTGTCCGCCGGACCGACCAGGCCGCCAAAGGCTTCTCTGAGCTGGTCACCGCTGATGGTCTGAAGGCCGATAGCGTTTTGCTCCATCCAGCGGGCGAGCACGCCTTCACCCTTTAACGCGGCGCCGAATTCGTCGTGGTTTTCCGGGCCCATCCCGTCCAGAAAGTCGAGATCGGGGGCGCCATATTGCGCGACTCCCGCCAGAATGATCGCGCCACGGCAGCGCCGATCGAGCGTTCCCGCGAGCGCATGTGGTCCGCCCCCCGACCAGCCGATTCCCACAAAATGGCCAATCCCTTTGGAATCCAGGACCTCTTTAAGGTCGTCCGTGACGCTCGCCACACTTCGGTCGACTCGCCGCGCGCTCTGGCCGTAGCCGGCGCGACTGTAGGCTAAGGCGCGCGTTCCGGAGGATGCCGCGTATTCCAACCAGGACTTCCACACGGTCGCATCGCTTGGGGTGCCGTGATGAAAGACGAGAGCCTCCGAAGAGGCGACTTCATTGTCGAAGATCTCGAGCTCGCGTCCCGCTTTGAGGGTGAACTGGGTCATATCCGGGCCTTGCGATCCGAGGGTGAAGAGAAATCCGTTGGACGAGCAAGGCGACGTGACCATTGGACACTCCCTGCGTCTTTCTGGGGCCTTGCTCCACGACGGAATATAGCTGAAGCCGCTGAAATCAGGAGCCCGGCGCTGCCAGAAAGTCCAACGACTGTCATCTGGGCGAGTGCAACCACTGCCCGTCAATTGCCGCATCCCACGACGCCTTTTCCTGAACCAGGCGTTCAATCGAGCGGGTCGAGAAGGAAGCAGGTAGAGGCGTTGGGACCACCAAATGATGCGAGACAGCCCAGTGAGATAGCACTCCTAGAACTTGGGGTGAGATCTTGAAGGCTCGAACGGGTTGCGCCTGGATCAGAGTCTGACCGATCGCCGCAGCGCTAAACGCGCCGCTGGTGTCGGCACTCGACTAAGTTAGCTCCTGGGAGGAAGACCCGGATCGGGCAGGGGTGGCCCCCCGGTCGGTGGGGACGGTGCATCGGCCTTGCCTTTAAAGAGGAGCGCGTAGGAAACGGTCCCCAGTATGAGCGTTACCGCAGTACCGCATGCGATGGCTAGGCCCGCGTACGCGAGCGACTCGGGCTGCCACAACCACTGCCAGACATTTCCAAACCAGGACCAACGCTCGGGCAGCCCCGGTGTGAATCCGGCATCGCATCCGCGCAGCGTCCATCCCGCCAGGAAACACAGGCAAACGAATACGGCTCCATACCAGGCGGTCGCAACCAATGTTCGGCACCAGAACGTTCTCGATCCCCGCCCGAACCGCCCGCGGCCCTTCAAAAGGTATAGTGCGTCGCCCGTGAGCAGCCAGTTGGCCACGCCATCGGCCAGGCCGCTTGCGCCGCTCCATTTGAGGTAGCACAAATGGGCGAGGAGAAAGGCCCAGGAACTGGTGTAGCCGATATTGACGGGGACCGGAAGGATCGCCTCGGGATGCCCTCCGAAGGCTTTGAGCGGGCTTGAGACCGGGTCGATCGGATCGAAGACATTGACCCAGACCGCGCCGTCCTGGAAGGCGGGCATGCGCGATAAGGGTACCCGCGCAGGCCAGATCGCGGCGTACTTCTCGAGGGGCGATCCGAGCGTAAGGAGCCCCCGGAACTTCTCAAAGATGCGTCTGCGATAGGCGAGTTCATCGGGAAGTGCCCAGACGGGCCGCACGGGCATGGTGTGCTCCCCGCGATTGAGGACGTCCCCAGGACCCCCGAAGCCGGCCTCGCAGAACGCCCGCCATTGCGCTTCGACAAAATAGCCGGGCCAGGCGTAGGGCGTCTCCATCAGGCCGTTCAGCGCAATCACCGTCCCCAGGCTGTGCGCGACCACATACCAGCGGTCGTATTGGGCCTCGGCCACGGTGGCCAGTGTTCGGATCATGCGCCGGCGAATCGACACCCGCGGAGGCTCGCCCAAGGTATCGAGGAAGTCGTCGTTGGCGGGATGAATCGCAAACTCCGGGCCATAACGACTGTGCTGGTTGTACAACTTCAGGCCGGAGACATAGTTCGTCAGGGTCTTCAGGATCCCGGGCGACCTCAGGTTAAAGAGCCGCTGGATGAGAAGCACGAGAATGCTGATGGGCATTCCCCCGAGCGCGAAGATGAGGCCGATCAGAAAGATGGTCGATCGGTGCCAAAGGCGCCGCAGGGTGGTCCTTTGCCCCGGAACGCTCGGTGAGGTCACGTCGCTGGATCCATGCAGGACGCGTCCAGTGCCAACTGGATAGGCCCAAACGGCCAGAGCCCAGAGCCAGAATCGAATCTGCTTGGCCAGCGACGAGCGCTCATTCACGTCGCCCCACCAGACCTCGTGGAAATACAGGTGGTGCGTGACGCGCTGGCCGTCACCGACGACGATTCGCACGGGGCCCTTGCTGCCTGCGGCCCACGTGTCCTGGTCGGCGTGCAGGGCCGCCTCGCTTCCGCCGATGATCTCCACCGTAAAGGGTGTGCCCTGACTCTTGAGCGCTTCTAGAATCTGGCGGGCCTGGGCGTCCAGGTGTTCGTAGCGTCGCTGCTCACCGATTCCGTGCACGAAGATGACGCCCACCTTCTCTGGGGAAAGGCTGGGTGCGGGGTTTTCGACGGTCATGTCCGAGGGGCGAGGATGGTATGCGCCTCGTGAAGTGCGACGACTTGCGCGATGCGCCGATCCGATCGGGCGAACACGCACCCTGAGGATCTTGCGCTTGCGTGCCCGCGTTGGCTCTCCGAAAGTCGGTCCAAGGGGGATGCTTCACGCCGGACCCCCATTCGTGCGTGTTCGAGCCCGCAGTCGAGCCCGCTTTCGTGCCTGCTTCCGAGCCGATTCTTCGTCACCAAGCCGGCTTCTCCCCGTGCACTACGCTAGCCGCAGTTTAGGCGCAGCCCGGTTGGGGATCAACTTTCGTTGCCGGGCTTCGGAGCGCCAGTCGCCGATCGGGACCCATTGCGGGCTGCTATCATCATTCGCATGTCCTCGGATCGGGATCGTCTTGAAGCCGCCATAGCCGTGCTCGAGGCACAGCGTGCCGTCCTCGGTGACGCGGTGACTGACCTCGCAATCGCGCCGCTTAAAGCCAGGCTCCTGGAGCTCCCGCATGCGCACGGGTCACACCCTGCGGTGGTGCAGACCTTAAGGCAGGCCACGATCCTTTTCCTGGACATCGTGGGCTCCACCTCACTCGCCCGTAATCTGGACCCCGAAGAGACCTACAGGGTGCTCGACGGAGCGCTCGCCCGCTACACGTCGATCGTCCTCTCCCACGGCGGAAAGGTTTTGCAGTACTCGGGGGACAACCTGCTGGCGGTCTTTGGGGCGGACCGTGCGCACGAGGACGACCCGGAGCGCGCCGTTCGAACGGGACTGGACTTGCTTGCTGCCGAGCGTTCGCTTCGCGACGATCAGACCATGCCGGAACGACTCTCTCCATTCGAGGTCAGGATCGGCATCCACACCGGTGCCGTGCTTCTGGGCGGTGGGGTCGACGCCGAGCGCAGCGTCCGCGGGTTGGCGGTCCATATCGCCGCGCGCATGGAGCAGACCGCGCCCGCGGGCGGCCTTCGCATCAGTCACGACACCTACCGTCACGTGCGTGGTGTCTTCGATGTGGAAGTCCAGCCTCCCATGCAGGTCAAGGGACTGGATGAGCCCATCGTCACCTACCTGGTGCTGCGCGCCAAGCCCAGGGCATTTCGGGTTGCGACCCGCGGCATCGAAGGTGTGGAGACACGCATGGTCGGCCGCGGTGGGGAACTCGCGGCCCTGCAGGATGCATTTAAGGCACTCTTTGTCGAGCGAAAGCTCCTTGCGATCACGATCGTTGGCGAACCGGGACTGGGCAAGAGTCGTCTGCTCTACGAATTCGAGAATTGGGCAGAAGCCCGAGCCGAGCAGTATTACTTCTTCCAGGGCCGGACCACCCCGCAGACGCAGTTTCAACCCTACGGTCTCTTGCGCGACATCATCGCCTGGCGGCTCCAACTGTCGGACAAGGACAGCATGCAGGCGGCCAAGGAGAAAATCGAGGCTGAAATCATCCCGCTCTTTTTGGCCGAAGACGGGGCCGACATCGCCGAGGCGCATGCGCACCTTCTGGGCCAGCTGATTGGCTTGGACTACGCCGAAAGCCGCCACGTCGAGGGCATCCTGGAGGACGCCCGGCAGATTCGCAATCGCGGATTCCATGCGGCAGCGCTTCTGTTCCGCAGGCTAAGCGCTAAAGGCCAAGTGCCCATCGTGCTCAATCTGGAAGACCTCCACTGGGCCGATGATGCATCGCTCGACTTTCTCCACTACCTGACCGAGGTCGATCGCGACGTGCCGATTCTGATTCTCGGGCTCACGCGTCCTACCCTTTTCGAAAGGCGCGAGGCCTGGTGGGGCACGGAAGGATTTCATCGGCGCCTGGACCTCAAGCCCCTGGGCCGACGCGATAGTCACGAGTTCGCCAACGAGCTCTTAAAGAAGCTTCCCGGAGCGCCGGCGGCGCTTCGGGAACTCGTCATTGGGAGCGCCGAGGGCAATCCTTTCTACATGGAGGAACTGGTCAAGATGCTGGTCGATCAGGGTGCCATCGACACGGGCGGCGAGCACTGGACGCTCTACCCCGAAAAGCTCCTGGCGACCCAGGTTCCCGCGGCGCTGACCGGCGTCTTGCAGGCGCGACTGGATGGGTTGCCCGCAATGGAAAAGCGCATTCTGCAGGCGGCGAGCGTCATCGGTATGACCTTCTGGGACGACGCCCTCGTCACCTTGGACCCCAGTGCCCGCCAGGCGCTGCCCATGCTCGTCCAACGCGACCTGGTCGTTCCCCGCGAGGGTGCGAGGCTCGAGGACGTTCACGAATATGCATTTAAGCACCAGATCCTGCATCACGTGGTCTACGACACCCTCTTGAAGGCGCAGCGGCGCGCGTTGCATGCGAAGACCGCGCAATGGCTGGTTGGGCTGACCGGCCCGCGTGCGGCAGACTTTCTCGGGGATACCGCCGAGCACTATGAGAAAGCGGAGGACCGGCAGAACGCCTGCGAATTCTTTCTGCGCGCCGCCGAACATGCCAAGGCCCGCTACGCGCACGGAACGGCGCTCGATTATGCCCAGCGGGCCTTGGTGCTCATGGAGGAGGGCAGTGCACACGACCAGCTGGTGCGTGCATGGCGCCTGCGCGACGTGCGTGAGCGCACGCTGCAGACTTTGGGCAGACGCCCCGAGCAGCGGGCCGAGCTCGATGCGCTCGAAGAGATTGCGCAAGGGCTGAACGACGATCTGCGCCGCGCTGAACTGCGCATCCGGCAAAGCATCCTCGGAATGCGTATGGCCGACTGGAGCGTCCAGGAACACGCCGCGCGCGAAGCCATGATGCTCGCCGAAAAAGTGCAGAACCCGGAGGTGAAACTCGATGCAAAGCGGCTTTTGGCCTCGGCACTGACCGATCAAGGCGACATCACGATGGGCGAGTCACTCGCCTTGGAGGGCTTGCAGGAGGCGCGCGCCCTGGGGCTTCGCCGCGCCGAAGGCCTCATGCTCAACACCCTGACCATTGTGGCCTTCATGCGGGGCGACCTTGCGGCCGGGCTCGAGTGGAATCAGCAGTCGCTTCGGATCTCGCGGGAATCCAACGATCGGCAGGGCGAGGCCATCGATCTTGCCAATTGCGGGGGCACATGGCTCGATCTGGGTAATTTCAGCGAAGCGGCATCGGACCTAGAGGAGGCGCTGCGCCTGGCCCGGGTCGTGGGCGCCCGCCAGGCAGAAAGCTCGATTCTGAGCAATCTCTCACGCCTGGCCTGGCAGCAGGGTCACAACGCCCAGGCGCGGGCTCACGCGCTGGCAGCACTCGAGATTGCCCGCGCCATGCAGGCCAAGGACGGAGAGGTCCTTTATCTCTGGAATCTGGGGACAGCTGAACTCGGACTCGATCACTTCGCAGAGGCCCTTGAAACGTTCTCAGAGAGCTTGACTCTCGCGCAGTCGATCGAGTCGGCCTGGCAATTGGATGCGACCGCGGGACTGGCAAGAACGGCGCTGGCGATGGGAGATCACGCGAACGCCCTCTCACATGTCGAGACCCTTCTTGCGCATTTCGACGCCGGCGGGACCGTGGGGGGCACGGAGGCTCCCCGGCTCGTCCATCTGACGTGCTACCAAGTCCTTGAAGCCGCCGGCGATGCTCGTGCCCGTGCAATTCTCGAGAAGGCCAAAGACGAACTCCTGGCACGCGCTGCGACCATCACCGATGCATCGTTAAGACAGAGCTTTCTTCACAACATCACCGAACACCGCGAGATTCTTGCGATATGGACGGCGAAGATGCCCGGCTAGGATGAAGTCGCGGCCCCACTGCAAGACCGATGCGCCCGGGGCCTTCGTCGCGCTCCAGGAGCAGGACAGGTCCGTGGGTGGGGCCGGACCAATTTGGATTTCCGCCACGGAGCTCGGCGTATCCGGGTGCGAACGCGAGCGGCCCTCCTTTTCATGCCAATCCGCCAAATCGGTCAGGATTCGGTAGACTTCAATGGCGGGCTCAAGCCCAAGCGCACTCGCTGCGCTCGTACTATTTCATGAAGTCGCCCCGGATGAGGACCTGGAATGAGTGATTGGGACAAGGTAGGGATCGAGACGGCCTACCAGCAAGCCGCGAAGAGCTTTAATGCGGGAGGCGTTCCCGTGGGTGCTGCACTCATGCTGGATGAGGCCGTCATTGCCGTGGGACACAACCAGCGCTTTCAGAAGGGAAGCAATGTACTTCATGGCGAAATGGACTGCCTGGAGCAAGCTGGACACGGCTTCGACTTCTCGCGCGCGACGCTCTATACGACCCTCTCGCCCTGTGTCATGTGCACGGGCGCCATCTTGCTTTTTCGGATTCCGCGCGTCGTCATTCTCGATAACGTGAATACCCAGGATTTCGAGACCAGCGAGGATCGCCTGCGCGCCGCAGGAGTGGAGGTCGTCCTGGCCAACCACGCCGGCTCGATGGAGCTTAATCGCCGATTCCAGACGGAACCGGCAACGCGCTCCAAGTGGGTCGGCGACGTCGGGCAAAGCTAAAGGAATTCTCCGGGCTCGGGATCACGCGTTTTGCAGGCGGGCCCGATCACTCCCGTCGCCTCTAAGCCACGTGCGAGCCGGTATCAAAGCTCGTTCTCACATCCAGTCGATCGCGCAGCAGTCCCGCGCTATGCAGGAAGTCCGCCGTCTGTTGCTGATCGGCGATCACCTCCTCGCTGACCGGGATCCAGTGCTGGGCACGCCGCTCGAACTGCAGGCGGGCGGCTGCTTCGGGAATGCCGATCGATCGCGCGAGCACAGCGGAGAATTCAGCCACATGCTGATCGGACCAGGCCTGTGCGCGCACGGCGCGGGTGGCGAACTCCGTGAGCGCGGCGCGCTTTTTGGCGAGGGCCCCCTCGGTGGCCGCCAGGAAGCTCAGCCCCGAAGACAGCCCCCGTCCATTGACGAGCACGCGCGCGTGACCTGCGACTTCGGCCATCGCTGTATAGGGCTCCCAGGTGGCCCAGGCATCGATTGAACCCTGGGTCAGCGCCAGCTTGGCGTCGGCCGGGGGCAGAAAGCGAAATTCAGCGGCATCGAGTTTCAGGCCTGCGGAGGCGAGAGCCTTGAGCGCAATGTAATGCCCGATCGATCCGCGGTTCGTGCCGATCTTCTTTCCCTTCAGGTCCGCTGCACCAGCGAGGCTGGAGTCCGGCCGCACGAGGAGCGCCGTGCCGTAGGGATCCGATCGGTTCACGGCGAATGCCTTGATGGGAACGCCCGCCGCGCGCGCGAATAGGAGCGGGGCATCGCCGATCGGACCAAAGTCGACCGCTTCGGCATTCAGCGCTTCGGCAAGCGGGGCAGCGGCGGGAAACTCGTCCCAGTGCAGGGTGTAGGGGAGATCCTGCAATCCGTTGGCCGCGTCCAGGAGTGCATGCAGTCCCCCCTTCTGATCGCCCGCGCGAAGGACAAGGGGCTCAGACCAGGACCGAATGGCGGGAAGGCCCAGTAGCGGGGGCGTAAGCCCATACGCCAGAGTGCGCACGAGACGCCGGCGGCCAGGGTTTACCTTCATGAGAGAAGCTGGGGCTCGGTCTCGACGAGTCCATTCCAAAGCGCGTCAAAGGCGTGCGCGGCACCGCTCGGTCCGCCAATCTGGTCGTGCGTGAGCTGGGCAAGATCATGCGGGATCGCTTCAGGTGTTCCGGCCGCGTTGGCTAAGAGTTGCGCGCGGCAGGCGTTCTCGAAGGCGATATACCACCATACCGCGGCCTCCACGCTCGGACCCGCGGTCAGGATGCCGTGATTTTTCAGGATCACGGCCTTGGCGGGGCCTAGTGCCTGTGCAATACGCTGACCTTCGCTGGTCTCATAGACCACGCCGCTAAAGCCTTCGAAGAGCCCATGATCCTGGTAGAACACGCAGTCGTCCTGCGACAGTGGCTCGAGCTTTCGACCCAGGGCGGAGAAGGCCTTGCCATGCAGGGAATGGGTGTGTGCCGCCGAGATCACGTCGGGACGGGCTTCATGAAGCGCTGCATGGATTGCAAAAGCCGCACGGTTCAAGGGGCCCTGTCCAAAAGCGATCTCGCCTTTTGAATTCACGAGGAGCAAGTCCGACACGCGAATTCGGGAGAAATGAAGTCCGAACGGATTGACCCAGAAATGGTCCGTGAGCTCGGGGTCGCGCGCGGTGATGTGGCCCGCCAATCCGTGGTCGAATCCCAAACGGGCGAAGAGCCGAAAGGCGCCTGCGAGCCGCTGCTGACGGTGGAGCCTCTCGGCGGCCAAGCTGCGTTCCCCTGTGGCAGGATCGAACCAGTCGCGACGCACCGGCTGTGGGTGGAGTTTTAGACCGGCTTTTTCATCTTCCCTGGTCAAAGGTTGGGTCGCGCTCATCTTTTTCAGTCCTGAATCGGGTACGCCATGGGGCTGGCGCTGGGCCCACCATACGCGGCGAATCGAGCCCAAACAACGAACCTTTGCGGCGATCGATATGCGTCCTGCGTAGACCAGCGAGGCTCAATGCGTCGCGCCCAGACGTCCCACGCGCACCGGGTCGGCGTCCATGGCGGCGATCAGATCTCCCAGACCGTCAGGGCGCGGACCTGCGCTGAGTCTTGCATTCGCTGAGCGGCAGAGGAGGTCGTCGCGCGACCATCCTTTTGATCCTGGAGCCGCCCTTGCCCTGAGCCATCCGGCGCGATCGATGATGAGTTGGGTTCCCGCAAAACGCTGAGGGTCGGTCCCGGCCAGAAGGGCATAGGCATCGTAGGCTTCCTCGCCTTCGATGACGCAGGTGGCACCGCCGGATGGCGCCTCGTGCGCCGGCACGAGCGCGATCGTGACAAGACGCGGATCCTCGCGTGGCAAAGCGATCATCGACGGCGAGGCCACGATCCGCACCCGTTGACCCCGCAGTCGGCTCAAAGGCTGGATGCCCAAGCCCGGGCAGCGCACCTCGACCTCCGGTGCGCGCACGGGCGCGGCCCACGCCGCTTCCTCGCGCACGCTGGCGCCGGCCGCGAGCGCCCGAAGCGCGTCGAGGATCGACCACACCTGGGCAGGGTCCAGTTGGTCCGCGAAACCGGGCATGGTGGCAATCCCGTGCCGATCATGCATGCCTGCTCGGATATGCCAGAAGACTTCACCCTCGATACGCCGCGCAAGAAGCTCTGCGCTGATGCGAGGGGGCCACATCGGCGGATCGGGGGCGCGGGGACCCTCGCCCTGGCCATCCTGGCCGTGGCAGTCGGCACAGTTTTTCTGGTAGAGCGCGACGCCGGATCGGATCGAGGCCGCATCAAATCGCGCCGGGGATCGATGAAAGCTCGTGGGATACGCCTGCGCCACGAGGAGGGAGAAATCGGGCCAGGGTGCGGCGAGAAAGAGCACGAGAGCGGCTGCGAAGAGCGGCAGCCGGGCCCGGCGCCAGATCGCGCAGGCTGCCAGGAGCAGGAGGGCCAGTAACACCATGGAAAGAAAAAGCGACAGCTTTCGGGCAAGCCCCAGGTCGATGAGAAGGGTCTCGCTTGCAAAGCGGACCGCGAACGGCCAGCCCGGTTGTCCGTCGACATCGGGGGCAAGTCCTGCGCGATGCAAAAGGCCAAGAAGGCCGGTCTCCAGGCCCTCGGCGAGTCGGATGACGCCCTCCTGGATTAGCATCGGTCCAAGCCGAGGGTCCAGCACGAAGGGGATTCCTGAATCGGCGAGACGGGCCTACCAGTTCGCATCCAGGCCCAGGTGTCGAAGGACTTCGTGGCGCATCTCGGCGAGCCTCGCGTCACCGCGATGGCGCGGATAAGGAAGGTCATTGTCCAGCTCGGCAATGATTTGAGCGGGGCGCTCGCTTAACACAACGACGCGCTGCGACATGAACAGGGCTTCTTCGATGTCGTGCGTGACGAGCAATGCCGAAAAGCCCTTTGTTTGCCAGAGCGCGACCAGTTCGCTTTGCATGCTCAAACGCGTGAGCGAGTCGAGCCTGCCCAGGGGCTCGTCGAGTACCAGCAGGCTCGGATCGTTGACGAGCGCGCGCGCGAGCGCGACACGTTGGGCCATGCCTCCGGAGAGCTGATGGGGATGGACCCTGGCAAAGCTCGAAAGTCCCACGAGATCGAGCGCCTCGTCGACCCGATGGCGCGCCGATTTGAGAAGGCCCCGCGCCTGAAGCCCCAGCGCAACGTTGTCCCACACGGTACGCCAGGGAAAGAGCGTGGGGTCCTGAAAGACGACGATGCGGCTGGGCTCGGGTCGGCGGATCGGCAGGGCATCATGGGTGATCTGTCCCGTGGTGGCCGGCTCGAGACCGGCCACAAGACGCAAGAGCGTCGATTTGCCGCAACCGCTTGGGCCCAGAAGAGCGACAAACTCGCCCTCCCGGATCGTGAGATTGATGTTCGCTAAGACCGGTAAGGGGCCGCTCGCGAGCGCGAACTCGTGCGAGACCTTGGCAAGCGCGATGTGCGCGCCGCGCCGCTGGCTCGCCTCGGAGGCGCTCCCCGTAAACGCGTGGGCCAAGGCGGCATTCACCACTTGAGCGTCCCCTTCTGCCAGGACAGAACGTGATCGCGCAGCACGAACAAGAGCGTGACGGTTCCCGAGCACACCAGCGCCATGACGATGAGCGCCGCATACATGTTCGAATAGGAGGCCCACCCCTGGGCCCAGGTCAGATACCAGCCCAGGCCCGCCTTGACTCCCATCATCTCCGCGGTGACGAGCACGGAAAAGGCGGCGCCCAGACCCATGAACAGTCCCACAAAAACCTGGGGGAGCGCGGCGGGAATGGCGACCCGCAGTATCAGGAACGTCTCCGAGGCGCCCAGTGTGCGAGCGACGTCGTAGTACTGTCGGTTTACGCCGGCAACGCCCGACCAGGTCAGGATGGCGACCGGGAAGAAGGCGGCCAGAGCGATCAAAAAGACGGCCGCCGCGTGACTCGAGGGAAACGCGAAAAACGCGAGCGGCAAGAGCGCCGAAGCCGGCACGGGTCCAAGCAGGCGCAGAAGCGGATGCACCCAGTAGCCCACCTGGCGCGACCAGCCGATGGACACACCGGTAAGAAACCCGGCCGCAATGCCAAAGCCAAGACCTTGCAGCAAGAGTCGGATCGACTGCCAGGCGCTATCGCCCAAGCGACGCCAATCCTCGAGGTAGACCTCGACCAGGTTTTGGGGCGGAGCAAAAAAAGGCGGCACAAGCCAGCCCCGCTTGGCGGTCGCGACTTCCCAAAGGCCGAGCACGAGTGCCAACGCGATGAGCCAGGGCGCGACCGCGCAGAGCCAGCGCCCAATGACGCTCCTATCGCGGCCCAGAAGGGCCGCAACCAGAAGGAGCGCGCCGAAGGCGCCCGCCGTGATTCCGAACTCCGGCGTATAGGCCCAATCGCTAAAGCCAACGAGTTTATTGGGCCACAGGCCTGTCAAAAGACCCAGGCCGATCCAGGAAAGCGCTGCTAAGACCACCTTCAGACCAAGGCCCAAACTCCAGAACGATCCGACGCCATGGGGGACAGTCGGCACCGCAGACAAGGCGGGCTCTAGGGAGTCGGCGACGGGCGCAGGGCTCGCCCCGTCCGAAAGCACCGGCAACGCTTCGGCGGGATAGGGGCGAGACGCCAACAAGGCGGAAGGAGACGACGTCATTACGGAGTGCGTCTAAAGAAGCGCTTAGGCCAACACGTCTGCGTAGACGAACTGTGAGAAGCGCGCGGGATCGGTGCTTTTCTTCAGGATTCCCGCCGTCTGGAAGTCCCGTGCATAGAACTCGATCTCGTCGCGCAGCGCATTTCCGACGGGGTGGTGATGGTGCGTGAGCGTCGCGTAGAGCTTGCGCAGATCATCCTGCGGCACGTTGGGCGAGTACTTGGCAAAGATCCTGGCCGCCTCGTTGGGATTGTCGGCGACGAAGTCGGACGCTTCGACGATCGCGCGCGCCAGATTGGCGGCCGTCGCGCGCTCGTTTCGGACCAGCTCGCCGCGCGCACCGATCACGCAGCACACCTTGTTGGCGTACTCTCCGCTCAAGTTGGTGGCGAGTTCGACATAGGTATTCGGGTTTTGCTTTTCAAGCAGGTAGAGATTCGGGTCGCCATCGGCGATTGCCTGGACCTCGCCCTTGTCGACCGCAATCCCGAGGAGATTGGCCGGATACTGTCGCCACGAGACCTCGTGATCGGCATCAATTCCATTTTTGGCGAGAAGGATCGCAAAGAAATTCTTGCCAGGGCTTGCGAGATCGCTCACACCCACCGTCTTGCCCTTCAGATCCTGGAGCTTGGTGACACCGGCGGCGCGCGAACCGATGAGGCGCACGCAGCCGCCATGGGAGCTACCGATGATCTTGACGTCGAAGCCCGCTTCAAGCGGTTTGAGCCAGCGATGCATCATGCCCACGGCAGCGTCGGCCTTGCCGGTGGCCAGCGATTCGAGCAGCTGGTCGGTCGAGCCGGTGTAGTTGATGAGTTCAACTTCGAGGCCGTTTTTCTCGAAATAGCCGCGCTCGACTGCGGCAACAATGGGGGTCAGGCAGAAAGCACTCGCATTCCAGGCGAAAGTCAGTTTGCGCGGGGCTGCGAACGAGCGCGTTCCGATGATTCCAAGGGGTGCGGCGATGACCGCCGCGCCTGCCGCTTTGAGCAGGGCGCGCCGGGAGATTCCGGATTCCGTCGCAGACGGGCCCGGTTGTTGGGAGGTAGGAGTAGGGGCGGTTTTCATATCGTTTTATTGGATTTACGCGGCTTGGCGGCCCTGCGCGTTTGGCGTTTGGGCCAGACGCTCAGCGACGAGTCGACGCGTTAAGGGAATAAGCTCGCGTCCGTATTCTTCTGCGTCGCTCAGGGGATCGAAGCCGCGGATGAGGAAGGTGGTCACGCCCAGATCGAAGTAGTCGAGCAATGCGTCGGCGACCTGCGCAGGCGTGCCGACCAGCGCGGTGGTATTGGAGCGCCCACCGGTCTCCTTCGCGATTTCCGTCCAGAGGCGCTTGTCGACCCGGGAACCCTGCTCTGCTGCAGCCAGAAGACGCTTCGCCCCTTCGCTTTGCTGAGGCCCGCCACGGCTATAACCTTGGGCTACGCGCAGGCGCCGGGTCTCGGCTAGGATATGTTCGGCGCGGCTCCAGGCCGCTTCCTCGGTGGCGGCGAGAATCGGACGAAACGAGACCGAAAAGCGGACGGTGCGACCGTGTTTGGCCGCCTCTTCGCGAACCCGTGTGGTGAGTTCGCGTGCCTGCTCGAGCGACTCGCCCCACAGCGCGTAGACATCGGCATATTTCCCTGCCACCGGGATCGCGGCTGCAGAGGCTCCGCCGAAGTAGATCGGGACGTGCGGTTTTTGTAGCGGCTTGACTTCGGAGTAACCCGCCACGAACCGGTAGTG
The DNA here is from genome assembly GCA_049514215.1 of Burkholderiaceae bacterium. Classification (GTDB taxonomy): domain Bacteria; phylum Pseudomonadota; class Gammaproteobacteria; order Burkholderiales; family Burkholderiaceae_D; genus BOG-994. Next base: position 8,877 of record JBEKVI010000004.1, on the reverse strand, counting down.
TTTGCCCTCGTGATCAAAGGGTTTCTCGCTGGTCCAGATACGACGCAGGATGTCGAGGTATTCGTCGGTGCGATCATAGCGTTCGTCATGCGACAGAAAGTCCCCGTCGCGCCTTTGCTCGTCATCCGAGCCGCCGGAGATGAAGTGCACGCCAAGACGCCCTCCGCTGAACTGATCGAGACTGGCGATCTGCCGTGCGGCAAGCGTCGGGGCGGTGAAGCCCGGACGGTGGGCCAGCATGAAATGGATCCGCTCGGTGTGTGCTGCAGCGTAGGCGATCGTGAGCGTGGCGCTTGGACCGGTCGAATGATGGGGCACGAGAATCCGGTCGAAGCCGGCGTCCTCGTGGGCCTTGGCGAACGCGCGCACGTAGTCACGGTCGATCGCGGGCCCCTCGGCGGGCAGGATCTCAGAGACCTTCTGGCTCTGGATCATGCCGATAAATTCGATGCTCATAGCTTCCATCCTTCACAAAGGTTACGGCGAACCCGTCAAAGGTAGAGGGTTCGGATACACCCTACAAATGAGAAAACTGCGATTCGTTATGCGAACAATCATTTTTCTTATGCCGATTGAGTGATTCACAGCATGCACCCGACGGCGTAGGCTCTAACGCATGAAGAGCCTTTTTGACGTGTATTCATGACGAGTCCCCTCCTTAAAGAGTTTCCGAAGCGCCCCGCACCCCCGATTCGCGCCCTCGAGCCCTCGCGCGATGGGGCCAAGCATCCGGGCAGTTGGACCGACGCGGATCTCGAAGCGCTCTCGAAGCGCCTTGCAAAGGGCGCGGAGGAACTGGACCGCACAGGCCGATTTCCTTTCGAGAACCTCGCCGCACTCCATGCCGAGGGCCTGATTGGCGCCGTCGCGCCCACGCGCCTGGGCGGGGGTGGCGCCAACCTGGCGCAGGCGTGCCGAATCATTCGGGCGGTGGGATTCGGGGAGCCTTCGACTGCGCTCATTCTCACCATGACTTACCTGGTGCATCGCGCGCTCTCGCGTGCGGAGAGTCGCTGGCCGCTCCACCTGCGTGAGGCTGTATGGAAGAGCGCCGTCGACGAAGGCGGCCTCGTCAACAATCTTCGCGTGGAGCCCGACCTCGGCTCCCCGGCACGCGGCGGCTTGCCCGCCACGGTCGCAAAGCGCACCGCCGATGGCTGGGTTCTCAGTGGGCGCAAGCTGTACTCGACGGGTATTCCTGGCTTGCGCTGGCTCTCGGTCTGGGCGCGCACCGACGATCCGGAACCCGAGATGGGTTTTTTTCTGGTGCCAAGAAATCCCGACGCGCAAGACAACTCGATTCGCATCGAGGAGAGCTGGGATCATCTGGGGCTGCGCGCAAGTGGAAGCCACGACGCCGTTCTGACCGACGTCCTCCTCCCGGCCGATCACGCCGTCGACATCCGTCCGCCTTCGGACTGGACGAACGCGAGGGAAGCTGACCAGGCGGCCTGGATGGCCGCACTTCTGTGCACGCTCTACGACGCCGTGGCCTGGGCTGGGCGCGCATGGCTTTTGGACTTTCTTGCGACGCGAACGCCATCTAATCTGGGAGCGCCCCTGTCGAGCCTTGCGCGCATCCAGCAGGAAGTGGGAGAAATTGAGGCTCTCTTGTTGGCCAATCGCGCACTCATCGACGACCTCATCAATCGTACCGACGGGGATGCGGCACCGAGCGCTGTCGAGAGCGGGATGGTCAAGTTCAATGTCACCCGTAACGCGATTAGAGCCGTTGAAATTGCGCTGCGATTGACAGGCAATCACGGCCTGTCACGACACAATCCGCTCGAGCGCCATTGGCGCGACGTACTTTGTAGCCGAGTTCACACCCCGCAGGATGACAGCGTGCTGATCTCGGCAGGTCTTGCCGCGTTCGCGGCGCGTGCGAGCACGTAGGTCCTGCTCAAGTTCTCTTTCCGGCGGCCCCCCGCATTTCGTATTGTGGGGATCAAAGCGCGTAAGCATTGCGTAGGCTCATTCCCTAGCGCCACGTGGCCTGGCTCGTGCTCCCAAAGGAGGAGAAGCGGAGGAGAAGCCACCGCCACGTCCGCTCAAGCCCCGATTCATGGGCCTGTCACACGACTCGGGGATACACTTCCCCCGCATGACATTCCGATAGGATGCGAAGGACCTGCCCGGTCTTCGTCGAGGAGTTCCGAAGGCTAGCGAATTGGACGCGCGACTCGATTCACCGATCGCGTACATGGCATTAAGAGTAATTCCTTGGCCTCCTCGGGACTGGAACCATCGTCATAGGGCCGGGTCGGAGACTCTCCCTGGCTCGCGCGCGATGGGCCGGTTCCCTGTCTGAAATCCGTTTTGAGAAAGCACTATGGCCACCAATCAGCTCGCCGCGATTCAGAACATTGTTGTGTTGATGCTTGAGAACCGCTCTTTTGATCACATGCTCGGGATGTTGTACGCCGCAGAGGGCAATGTCTCACCGGCAGGCCAGCCCTTCGACGGTCTGACGGGGACCGAATCGAATCCCGATGCGAACGGCAATCCGGTCACGGTCTTTTCGATTACCGCCGAGACACCTAACGCCTACTACATGCCCGGAGCCGATCCCGGTGAGGGCTACACCGCCACCAACGCCCAGCTCTTTGGCTCGGACACGGCGCCGGTTCCGCCCGTGGCCACCAATCAGGGCTTTGTGACCAACTATGCCTATACCCTGGGATGGGAAGCCACGGACTCCGGGTACTCCATCATCTCGGGCACCGTCGCCTCGGACATCATGGGCGTGTTCACACCACAAACACTGCCCGTGCTCTCCGCACTGGCGCGGGGCTACGCGGTGTGCGACCAGTGGTTCTCATCGGCACCGACGGAGACCCTTCCGAACCGGGCCTTCGCCTGCGCCGGAACGTCGCAGGGTCACATGGACGACAAGACCAAGAAATACACGGCGCCTAGCATCTTTGGTCTCCTGTCGAAGAACAACATCAACTGGGTGATCTACGGCTACACCTCGAGTCCGCTCACCCGTCTGGATTTTCCGGATACCACGAACGCGGCGAAGAGCCACTTCGGCCTCTTCACGGATTTCCAGAAGGCCGCAGCGAACGGCAAGCTCGCACCCTACAGCTTTCTCGAGCCGAGTTGGAGTGCGGCGGGTAACAGTCAGCATCCCAACTATGACGTGGCACTCGGTGAGCAGTTGATCCACGACGTCTACATCGCATTGCGAAACAGTCCGCAATGGAACGAGACGCTTCTCATCATCACCTATGACGAGCACGGAGGCTGCTTCGACCACGTCGCGCCGCCGACCAACGCAACGCCCCCGGACTCGACCGCAGGTGAGTTCGGATTCGACTTCACCCGTTTTGGACTGCGCGTGCCGACGGTTCTGGTCTCGCCGCTGATTGCGCCGGGGACCGTGTTTCGGGTCCCGCCCGACACGACGCCGCTGGACCACACCTCGATCCTGGCGACGATAGAGGTACGCTGGAAGCTACCCCCCCTCACACAACGCGATGCGAAGGCGCCCAACGTGGGCAATGTCCTGACTTTGACGACGCCACGTACCGACAACCCCTTACAGGGTGTTGTGGTGCCGACGGCTCCGCAGGTCGACCCGTCCAAGCTGCCGGTGTCCCACTTGCAGCGAATCCAGGCCGAACTGGTTTCCGAACTCCCCGTGCCGGATGCGAACGGAGGAACGCATCACACCATGCCTACGCTTCACGACTGCGCCGAGGCCCAGGCGTATATCGATGGGCGCACCGCAGCCTGGGAGGCTGCGCGACGACCGGGCTAACCGGGCGCAGAAAAGATCACGATTCTCTTGAGCGGTGGGTTCATGCGGGCGCGGCATGCTTACGCTCGGGGGCAAAGTAGATCTCGCTCATGAATCTCTTGCCGTTCTGTACCTCGAACTGGACGATCACGTCCACGGTAAGGACGAGAAGGCGCTGGATGACAGAGAAGTCCAGATGAGCGCCGCCAGGACTATCCTTGATCATGATCGCCATCTGCTCGAGAGCGAGCGCGGGCGAGCCCGCGTGCACACTCGTGATACTTCCGGGATGGCCCGATGCGGCATTGCGTACGTAGTAGAGGCATTCGTCCCCGCGCACTTCAGCGAGCAGGATGCGATCCGGTTTCATGCGCAGGCACGCTTCAAGAAGGTCCTTGGCCGTCACATCGCTACCCGACTGCTTGCCCTTACTGTAGAGAAGATGCACCTTGTTGGGGTGCGGCAGCGTCAGTTCGCGGACATCCTCGATCGTGATGATGCGCTCGGATGGCGGAATCTCGCGCACCAGTGCCTTCATGAAGGTCGTCTTGCCAGAGCCGGTGGCTCCCGCGACCACGATATTCTTACGCGAGACGACCGCCTCGCGCAGAAATTCCTGATGCCGTTTGCGGGAGAGAAGTTCAAGCAACCGTTGGTCGTTGCCTAAAGGGGACGGATCGTTCGCGCGCACGCGCTCAAAAAGCCCGTCGCGCGCAAAATCGCCGAGACTGCGCTCTACGAGAGCAGGTTTGCGGATGGTGACCGAGTAGTGCTCAGGCGCGACGGCGGGAGGTCCAACAAGCTGAAACCGCAGTTCGCGGCTTGCGACATCCGAAGCCATCTCGTCCGAAGCCGCATTGGGGATCGGCAAAGCGGGGGTCGAGGCACTGAGCAGAGGATACTGCTCGTTCCAGATCTGGTCGCTCAGGCGGGCGATGGCGACTCCCAGGGCGTGCGCGGCGTGCGCGGAAAATCCACCAGGGAGCTCGCAGCGCGTCCAGATACCCGACTTCTCGGCGAAGACGAGATTGGGGCCGTTGATCGCGATCTCGGTGACGTCGGGGTCCTGCAGCAGCGACTGAAGGGGTGCCAGATGAAGCCGCACGGAGGTGTCGCGCGGAAGACCTCCATCCATTACTGCACCCGGTAGACGCCATCGAAGCGCAGATCGCGCGCGACATAGATCGTCAGGAGTTCACCGCGGTTCTTGAAGAGCGTAGGTGGGATGTTAATGGTGCTGCTGAGCACTTCTTTGGCGAGATCCTGAGCCGTGCCGACGGTATTGGTCGGAGCCGTGTTGATGGTGGTACCACTGGTCTGCGCGGCCTCGCGGGCCATGGCGATTCCGACCACATCCTGAAAGGAAGAAAGGAGGAACGCCGCACCAATGCGCTCCCACCAGTGATTGTCGATATAGCCCGGCAGTCCCTGGCCCCCCACCGCATCGCCCCCCGGTGACTCGACGTCGACGAGAATGCCGTAAGGCGTCTTGATGCGGTCCCAGAGCACAAAAAGACGCGTGTCACCATTGCGTGTGTCGCTGCGATACTCGCCCGAGACGTGAGCGCCTCGCTCGATAAGAACGGTGTGACCGTTGTCCGAGTAGATGTTTTCGGTGACGATGCACGAGACAAATCCGGCAATGTTCGAGACCAGCTGGGTTTCCAGGACGCACGGGATGTAGGCACCGCGCGCGAGCACGAGATCGCGTCCGTGCAGAGTTCGCGCTTCGGTGTCGTTGATGCGTGTGGATTGGATGGCGCCCGCAAGCGGGCCCGTCTGAGCATTGGGCTCGGCGCTGAGTCCCGAAGTGATCCCCTTTGAGGCCACGGAAAGGGGTGGGGCAGGAGGTCCAGCCGGTGCGGGGGACGGGGCCGCTTCGACCATCATGGAAGGAACCGCCACGGAAGCCACCGGATTTAAGGGCGATATCGAGGACGGGATCGGGCCGGATGGCAGAGGCGGCACGACCGGAACATTTTGGGGACTCGCCGTGCCAGTCAAGACGCTTTCGGGCAGGCCGGGAAGCGTCGGAATCGGAGGAACGGACCCGGTCTTGCGAGCGGGATCGCTCATCGCGAGGCCAATTCCCCTCGAATCCGCCCCCGGGATGAGTGCATCGAAAGTTCGGCCGTGCTTGGGGTTCTCCTTGGGCTCCTCGTCCAACGCGGTGGAAGAATGCAGATGTTCCGCGACCACTTCGCGCAGTTTCTCCCGGATGAGCCATGCGGCAAGAGAGACGCCCAGAACCAGGATCAGAATCATGGTAACGGCGAAGAACCAATGCTTGGAGGGTCGTTTCGCCTCGGCACGGAACTCCTGGCGATCGCCCGCGGGTTTTTCGTCGACGGCGGGGACAGGGGACTCCATCATGGGGCACTCCTAAGAAGACCCGGTACCGTCATGCCGTTCTCCGGGGGAACGCCTTCCGGGTCGAACCGCTCGTTAAAAATCCCCAGGACTGAGCCGCCCAGACGCAGGTTCCAAAGCGGTGCAATCCCGTGCAGCACAACCCAGTCCCCCTCCAGATGAGAATTCATGAGCTGCTCGCTATGGCTTTTCGGAGTGCTCTTGTAGATCGCCGGAATCATAAGATTGTTGGGAAAGCGCATGTAGGTGAAGCGGCCATCGTCGAAGATGGCACGTGGCCGGATATCTTCCACTTCGCTTACGACCTCGAGTGTGTACGACCGGTTGCGACGCGGCACGAGCGCGATCGAGTCGATGGGAGCAGCCCGGCTCACCGATTTGTTCTCGGGCGGGTGGGGTAGCGTGACGACGAGAAGCGCTGTGCGGGTCGGATCGAGAAGCGTCGCATCCAGATCGGGCCAGAGGTCAAAAAGATACGCGCGCTGTGCAGTCTTGAGCGTCAGACTCGCGGGACGTGCTCCTGGGCCCGGTTGCACGAATAGGTAGTTCTGGCCGGAACGCCAGACGATGTTCCAGGTTTTGGGGCTAGCCTGGTTGCCGTCGGAGGCCACGTCAGCAATTGCTTCGCCAGGCTCAAGCGCGATGAGTGCCGGGTAGGGTCCGACGGTGACCCGCACGGGACTTTCCCCTGTATAAACAATGCTGCGCACGCGCGGATCCGAGCCAATGGGGTGGGACACGCCGCTCGATGGCTGGAGTTCCGCACCCAGGGCAGACGAAGCCCATCCGGAAATCACGAGGGCGAGGGAAAGCGCAAAGGGCATCATGGTGCACCTCCGCCGGTGAGCTCCTCGTCGAGCTGATAGGCGGTGACCCTGAACCCGAAGGGGTTCGCGATCAACTCGGATTCGCGCGCCCGCATCGGCACGTGGTACTGGTAACGAAGCGTCGCAACATAGCGTTGTGTTCGAATGGCTCCCGTGGATTCGTGTCGGGCGACTTCCAGACGCGCCGTGGCGATGCCCGCCTCCGCAACGGTTATGCTCAGAATGCGGGGCAGAATTTCGGTGGACTCACCGAGTTTCTTATCAAGCGGCGCCTCGCCCTCGTAGAGGCCGGCATAGTGTGCCCAGACCCCGGGACTGCTGAAGCGCTGCACGGTGTCGTAGTCGTGCTGCAAGAGTGCAAAGACATAGCGCTCCCGGGACACGATGAATTCCGAGATCCAGTGCTTGTCGTTGAGCGTCTGGGTTTGGGTGGACTCGATTCCCGTGGGAGCGACGAGCGCATCGCCTGTCGCGCGATCGACGCTCACCACATACGGGACGACCGAATGGAGCGGCGCAAGTGCCGAAAGCGCGATCGCTTCGAGCGCAGCGATCAGCGTTGCGATGGCGGCCACGCGCCAAGCCGTGCGCCGTGAGCGCGACTCGTTGGCGACGAGCGACGTCTCCCAATCCACCCGAGGCAGGTGCTGTTCCTCTTCCATGGCTTTTCCTAGTGGCCCCCAGAGCCGGGCTCTCCGGTCCGGGTGGGGTTTGTCGGAATAGGCGGCTCGTCCATCCCGGTGGCCACATCCGGCGCGCTTGTCGGGGGTGGATTGATCGGCGTGCGTCCCGTAAGACCCGTGGGATAGGCCAGTTCCGGCGGACCATGAGCACAGCCCGTAAGACCGATGACGACGAGCGTCCACGGTCGGAGCAGCCAACGAATGAGGAAGGGCATAAGGGACTTACCGCTTTTGTGTTTCATGGATGGGAAGTTCCTGAGTGATGTGACTTCGATCGCTCGCTCGTCCAGTTGGGCCCGAGCGTCTCAATTCCGAGGTGCGGCGTGTCTGGGGCAGAGCCCGTCCCTGGCTCTCGTGCCGCGCTTGAGGGGAAGGCGTGACTTTCGAGTACACGCTCGATCCCTCGTTGGTTGGCGCTTGACGTCGGGAGTGAGCCCCATCCAATGCGGGCGCCCAGAGTCCCTCCTGCGAACCCACCAAGCGCTGAAGCGAGCGCCACGCCCGCGCCCGCGAGCGAGGCCCCACCAAGGACCGATGCGGCAATCGCGTGGATCTTGGTCGTGAAGTAGACGATGATGACGGCAGTCAAGAGCGTGTTCAGAAACGCCACGCCGAGGTTAAGACTGGTTCCGACCGCACCCGACCCGACTCCGAGATCCGAGTTCAGGTTGGTGAGAATCTGGCCCATGAGCCCAACACCGATGCCGGCCAATGCGAGCAAGAACGCGATCTCAATCACGTACCGCAGCACACCTTGAAGCCACGCGCCGAAGTAACTGCTGGTGGCCCGAAACGCAGCCGCTGCGACAAAGAGAGGTCCGATCGCAAAGACGAGTAGCAGCGCCACTTGGATGGCCGTGATCTCGACGAACAACACGGCCAGGTAGATCGCGATGCATCCGGTCACGAAAAGACCCAGCGCGAGAATCTCCAGGCCCGTCAAATCGGCGCCGCCGCCCAGCGAGAATTGGATGTGATCGAAGGCGACGTGGGTCAGCTGATTGAATGCGTCGGCGAGACTCGTGAGTTGGCTGTCGAGCACGGCAGGTGCGGAGGCGCTCGATATCCCGGTCGATGCCGAGGTGACGAGTGCGCTCTGGAGTTCATTGGCGGCGGCGGAGAGGTCTTGATAACCGCTGCTAGCACCCAGAGCCGCCAGCAGGACGAAGAGCGTTCTGAAATTGCCGGCGAGCAGATCCAGGAACACGTGTTGGCCGCCCACGCCGCGTATCAGGCTTAGGCCCTGCCAGGC